>NZ_CP025583.1:2620277-2942500 GCF_002865605.1 Paracoccus jeotgali | reverse complement strand
GATCGCCATAGCCGTTGAACATCTGCGTCTCGACCCGTCCGGCCAGCAGACCCGCGCCGATCCGACGTTCGGTCGCCTGGCTCCACCGCGGATGGTCCACCTGCGGGTTCACATTGGCATAGAAACCGTATTCCCGCGGCTGCAGCGTCTGCCAGCTGGTTTCGGGCTGACGGTCGGTGACGGTGATGCGGACGATCGATTTGGCGGATTTGAAGCCGTATTTCCACGGCACCACCAGCCGGATCGGCGCGCCGTTCTGGTTCGGCATCGGCTTGTCGTACAGAGCGGTCGCCAGAATCGTCAGCGGGTGCATGGCCTCGTCCAGCCGCAGCGCCTCGCGATAGGGCCAGTCGATGCCCGAGCCGCGCTGCGCCGGCATCTCGGACGGGCGCAGCACGCTCTGGAAGGCCACGAACTTGGCGCCGGGCTGGACGCCCGCGCGGTTCAGCACGCTGGACAGCGGCACCCCCAGCCAGGGAATGACCATCGACCACGCCTCGACGCAGCGCAGGCGATAGATGCGTTCTTCCAGCGCGGATTCCGGGGCCAGATCCTCGACCCCGTAATTGCCGGGGCGCTCGACAAGGCCCGAGATTTCGACCGACCACGGGTCCGTGGTCAGCGCATCGGCATAGCGGGCGGGGTCTTCCTTGCCATAGCCAAATTCGTAGAAGTTGTTGTAATTGGTGATCTCTTCAAAGCTGTTCGGCTTCTGATCGGTGGACAGGGGCGAGGGCTTGCCCTGCAGCGCCCAGGCCGGCATCGCGGCCATCGCCGCGCTGCCCGCCACGCCGGCCACAAGAGCACGACGGTTCAGCCAGATCGATTCGGGGGTAACGTCAGACCAGCGAAGTTTCATCGTTTGCTCCTGCGTTCATTGGGCTGGCATGATGCCAGTCAGCCGCGCCCGAGACAAACGATCAGCTTTCACGATTGCGCGTTTGACCCGGCACCCGCGCGTGAACGGGGTGCCGGGCCGCCGCATCAGTGCAGCGTCGCGTCCTTGGGGCCTTCGCCCACCGCGCCCAGCTTGGGCCCGGCATTGCCGAGGTGGTCGCCGACCAGCAGGCCGTCCTCGTTCGCGCTGACCTTGACGGTCTGGCCGTCCATCACCTCGCCCGACAGCAGCATCTCGGCCAGCGGGTCCTGCAGCGCGCGCTGGATCACCCGCTTGAGCGGACGCGCGCCAAAGACCGGGTCGTAGCCTTCCTCGGCCAGCCAGGCGAGCGCCTTGTCGTCGATGTCGAGCGTGATCTTGCGCTTCTCCAGACGCATCTCCAGCAGGGCGAGCTGGATCTTGACGATCCCGGCCATGTTCTCGCGCGTCAGGCGGCGGAAGATGATCATCTCGTCCAGACGGTTCAAGAACTCGGGCCGGAAATGCGCCCGCACCGCGGCCATCACCTCTTGCCGCGCCATCGCCGAATCGGCGTCGTCCGGCAGCGTCGACAGCGCCTGACTGCCAAGGTTCGAGGTCAGCACGATCAGCGTGTTCTTGAAATCGACCTTGCGGCCCTGGCTGTCGGTCAGCTGACCGTCATCCAGCACCTGCAGCAGGACGTTGAAGACGTCCGGGTGCGCCTTTTCGACCTCGTCGAACAGCACCACCGAATAGGGCCGGCGGCGCACCGCCTCGGTCAGCGCCCCACCCTCGTCATAGCCGACATAGCCGGGCGGTGCGCCGATCATCCGCGCGACCGAGTGCTTTTCCATGTATTCCGACATGTCGATGCGGATCATGGCGTTCTCGTCGTCGAACAGATAGGCGGCCATCGCCTTGGTCAGTTCGGTCTTGCCGACGCCGGTCGGGCCAAGGAACAGGAAGCTGCCCAAAGGCCGGTTCTCGTCGTTCAGCCCGGCGCGGGCACGGCGCACCGACCGCGAGATCGCGGCCACGGCCTCGTCCTGACCCACGACGCGCTGACCCAGCAGCGATTCCATCTGCATCAGCTTCTCGCGCTCGCCTTCCAGCATCTTGCTGGTCGGGATGCCGGTCCAGCGTTCGACGACCTCGGCGATCTGTTCGGGACGGACGGCCTCTTCGACCATCATGCCGTCGCTCTCGCCCTCGCCTTCCGCCTCGGCCAACTGCCGCTCGAGCGAGGGGATGATGCCATAGGACAGCTCACCCGCGCGGGCCAGATTGCCCTCGCGCTTGGCCTGATCCAGATCGGCGCGGGCCCGGTCAAGCTGTTCCTTCAGCCCCCGCGCACCTTCCAGCTTATCGCGTTCGGCCTGCCAGCGTTCGGTCATGGCGCGCGACTTGTCGGTCAGATCGGCCAGTTCCTTTTCCAGCCGCTCCAGCCGGTCGCGCGAGGCGTCGTCATCCTCTTTCTTCAGCGCCTCGGCTTCGATCTGCATCTGCAGGATCTGGCGGTCGAGCTGGTCGAGTTCCTCGGGCTTGCTGTCCACCTCCATCCGCAGACGCGAGGCGGCCTCGTCCACCAGGTCGATGGCTTTGTCGGGCAGGAAGCGGTCGGTGATATAGCGCTGCGACAGCTCTGCCGCCGCGACCAGGGCCGCGTCCGAGATCCGCACCCCGTGGTGCAGCTCGTATTTCTCCTTGATGCCGCGCAGGATCGAGATGGTGTCCTCGACCGTCGGCTCTTCGATCAGCACCGGCTGGAAGCGCCGGGCAAGGGCCGCGTCCTTCTCGATATATTTGCGGTATTCATCCAGCGTGGTGGCGCCGACGCAATGCAGCTCACCCCGTGCAAGTGCGGGCTTGATCAGGTTGGCGGCGTCCATCGCGCCATCGGTCTTGCCGGCCCCGACCAGCGTGTGCAGTTCGTCGATGAACAGGATGACCTCGCCGGCGGCGTTCTCGACCTCTTTCAGCACGGCCTTCAGCCGCTCTTCGAACTCGCCGCGATATTTCGCGCCGGCGATCAGCGCGCCCATGTCCAGCGCCCAAAGCTGCTTGTTGCGCAGGCTTTCGGGCACATCGCCATTGACGATGCGCAGCGCGAGACCCTCGGCGATGGCGGTCTTGCCGACGCCGGGTTCGCCGATCAGCACCGGGTTGTTCTTGGTGCGCCGCGACAGCACCTGCATGGCGCGGCGGATTTCCTCGTCGCGGCCGATGATCGGGTCGATCTTGCCCTCTTCGGCGGCCTCGGTCAGGTTGCGTGCGTATTTCGCCAGCGCCTCATAGCTGTCCTCGGCGCTCGCGCTATCGGCGGTGCGGCCCTTGCGGATGTCGTTGATGGCGCTGTTCAGCGACTGCGCGCTGACATTGCCGGCCTGCAAGGCGTCGCGGGCATTGGTGTTGGCGACCGCCAGCGCGTTCAGCAGACGCTCGGCGGGCACGAAGCTGTCGCCGGCCTTGGTGGCCAGCTTCTGCGCCTCGTCCAGCACCCGGACCAGCGAGGGGTCGACATAGACCTGACCGTCGCCGCCGCTGACCTTGGGCAGCTTGGCGACCGCCTGATCGGTGGCGGCACGCACCGCGCGCGCATCCCCGCCCGAGCGGTTGATCAAATTGGTGGCAAAGCCCTGATCGTCATCCATCAGGGCTTTCAGAAGATGTTCCGGAACGACGCGCTGATTTTCCTCGCGGATGGCGATGGTCTGTGCGGCCTGCATGAAACCGCGCGAACGTTCGGTGAATTTTTCCATATCCATGGATCGCTCCTTTTACAGCCCCCGGCTAAGGCGCAGCCCGTTCTGGCGCGGCGCGGACCGGGTCCTGTCCTACAGATGGGAAGCGGAATGCGATGCTGCAAGCATCTGAAACGAAAGCCGCCCGCGACGTTCCGGCGCGGGCGAAGCAAGTCGTTATCGGGGGAAAGCGGCCATGTCGAGATCGGCGAAGATTTCGTCATATCGAAGCTGGGCCAGATCCTCGGGCGTCATCTCTGGGGTGATCAGATGCTCCCATTTGCCGATCAGCGCGGCATAGCGATAGGCCTTGGCCTGCGAGTCGGTCACGCCGCGGTCGGCAAGGATGCGGGCGGCGTTGGTCAGCTGCTCATCGATGAAGGCGTCGCGGGCGCTTTGCAGGCTGTCATCCATCTCGATGAACTCGATGCCCTCGACCTTGCGGGCCTCGTCGGCCTGCGTGCGGAAGGTGTCGATGCCCTTGGCGATGCCGTATTGCGCGGCGCGGGCCAAGGCGGCGCGATCCTCGGGCGACATGCGGTCCCATAGCGACTGGCTGGCGACGGCGGCGGCGGCACCGTTATAGACGCCCAGCCCGATATCGGTGACGAACTTGATCTGGTCGCGCACGCCGCCGCCGATGATTTCCTGATCGCCGTCGAAGGTCCCCGCGACGGCATTGCGCGACAGCGCATCGGCCAGTTCGGACGAGGGCGCCTGCACGACCACCCCGCCCAGCTTGGTGATGAAGGCCGCGAAGATCGGCGCGCCGACGCGGATCCGCATCCCGCGCAGATCCTCGGCATTTCGGACCGGCTGCGTGGTCAGCAGGTTGTAGCTGGGCGTGGTGTCCGACCCCAGATAGACCTGCCCATTGGCCGCGAACTCGGCCCGGCATTCGTCGCAGGTGACCAGATATTCCGTCGTCGCGGCCGAGATCGCGCGGCTGTCGCTGCCGATCAGCGACAGCTCGGACGGCAGCGAGGATTCGGCGTAAAGTTCGGGGAAATAGGGCAGCACGACGGCGCCCAGATCGGTCTTGCCGTCGCGCAGACCGGCGACCATCTCGTTCGGCGCGACCATGCCGGACGGCGTGTCCTCGACACTCCAGCCGCCCTGGGTGAACTCCTCCAGCCGGGCGCCGATCTCGGGATAGATGGCCGTCGCCAGCGAGTGATCGGGGCCAAAGCCGGATGTGGCGCGGATCGTCTCGGCCGCCAGGCCCGAGCCCATGGTCAGCGTCGCGGCAAGCGCAACTGCGGTTGCGGTCATGGTGTTCATGCAGTTCCTCCCTTCAGGCCGGTCGCGGACTGGAAAGCCGCAGTGGCGTGCTGTTGATGCCCGGCGCACGCAGCGGCGCGCCGGGCGGGGTCTGCCGGTCTCTATTGCAGCGAATCCGCCTTGGGCGCGTCCGAGGCGTTGGCCATCAGGAACTCCATCACCAAAGTCGCCTCGTTCTCGTCAAGACCGGCGCGGGGGAACATCGACGGGGTGATGCCCTTCCACTGGTTCTGGGTAAAGTGGCTGACCTCGCGCGGGCCGTGGCAGACCGTGCAGCGTTCATAGAAGATCTTTTCGCCCTCGGTCGCATCGGCCAGCAGGTTCTCGGTGATCTGCTCGACGCGGTCGAGGCCCAGCAGATCCTCGTCGATCTCTGCGATCTCGTAATCCTCGGTGATCTCGGGCTTTTCATAGGCCATGTTCGGCCCCTCGGGATCCTCGCATTTGCGCATCTCGCACAGCACGGTGTTGGCACTGGTCGCCTGGCTCAGCCCCGAGGACCGCTGCGTCGAGGTCAGGAAGTTCACCAGACCCGAGTTGCAGCGCCCCTTGCTGTCCAGCGACGGCCACGCCCCTTCATAGACCGAGACCACGCCGGGCATGATATCGTCCGACAGGATGGCGCCGACGATGATCGTGCCGCGGTCGTTATACAGCTCGATCAGGTCGCCATCCTCGATCCCGCGCGCCTCGGCGTCCTGCCGGTTGATCCGCGCCGGCTCGCGCCCCTGGATCTTGTAGAGATCGCGCAGCGTGCTCGACTGGTCCATCTGGCTGTGCAGGCGGTACCACGGGTGCGGGCTGACGACGTGCAGTTGGCCTTCCCTGGCGTTGCCAAGATATTCGTGCTTTTCCATCCAGACCGGCATGCCGGGGCAGTCGTCCAGATTGAAGCCGGCGATTTCCTCGCAGAACATCTCGATCTTGCCAGAGTTGGTGTGCAGCGGGTTCTTGTCCGGGTCGGTGTAGAAATCGCCGTGACGGACCCAGCGGCGGGCCTCTTCGGGCACCTCCTGACGGGCATAGCCCTTTTCCCAGAACTCCTCGAAGGGCGTGTGCTCTGCCGCGGCCGAACGGGAGTAGGCGTCCTCGATGTGGTCCATCAGGTCCAGGCCGTCGGTGAACTGCGTCCACAGGTTCATCTTGTCGGCCAGACCTTCGCAGATGTGATAGTCCGAGAGGCTTTCGCCCACCGGCTCGATCACCTTCTTCATCGCATAGACCTTGTCGTTGGAATAGGTGCCGCCGACGCTGATGTCGTCGCGCTCCAGCGTGCTGCAGGCGGGCATGACGATGTCGGCCCACCGCGTCGCCGCTGTCCACCAGACGTCCACGCTGACGATGTGATCGACCTTTTCCAGCGCCTTGATCAGCCGGTTGGTGTCCTGCTGGTGCGACATGAAGTTGTTGCCGGCGTTATAGATCATCTTGACGTCGGGGTAGGTGCCTTCGTGCCCGTTATAGGTGAACTTCTGGCCCGGATTCTCCAGCATCTCGGTGATGCGGCTGGCCGGGCAGATGCCCTTGACCCAGTTGCGGCCCTGGCTGAGGCCGGTGGGCGTCGATTTGAACGATTGCGGCATCCCGCCGCCGCCGTAATGCCAGGAAAAGCCCACGCCCTGCCCCGGCTTGCCGATCTTGCCGGTCAACGCGGCAAAGTTGACGATCGCCCAATGGGTCATCTCGCCATGCTGGGCGCGCTGCAGCGACCAGGCGCCGGCGATCTCGGTGCGCGATTTCGCCAGCAGCTCGGCCAGTTCGCGGATCTGCGCGGCATCGATGCCGGTGATCGCGGCGGCCCATTCCGGGGTCTTCGGCGTGCCGTCATCCTCGCCCTTGACGTAGGCGATCCATTTGTCGGCCCCGATGCTGTATTTGTCCATATAGGCCTGATCTTCCAGACCCTGTTCCAGCACGTGATGGGCCATGGCGAGGAACAGCGCGGTGTCGGTGTTCGGGACGATCTTGATCCACTCGGCGCCGACATATTCGTCCGAGGCGGTGCGCTGCGGGTTGATCGAGATGAACTTGCAGCCCGCGTCGCGGATCTCGGCCCAGGGGCCGGACATCTGGTGGTCGGCCACGGTGTATTCGATGCGGTTGTTCTTGATCGGGTCGCAGCCGACAAAGACGAAGACCTCGGTATTGTCGCGGATCACCTCCCACGCGGTCTGGGCGGAGTAAACCTCCATATCGCCGATGACGCGCGGCAGGCAGATCTGCGAGGCACCCGCCGACCAGTCGCCCTGCGTGTTGGTGCAGCCGCCGATCAGGTTCAGCAGCCGCCCCTGCATCACGTTGGGGCGGAAGTTGCCGGCATTGGCCCAGCCGCCATAGGACGAGCTGAAGATCGCCTCGTTGCCGAACTCGGTCGCGGTGTCCAGCAGCGCCTTGGCGGTCAGGCTCCAGACCGTGTCCCAATCGACGCGGACATAGGGCTCTTTGCCGCGCAGTTCGGGCTTGGTGTCGCCGTTCTGCCAGTTTTCCAGGTAGGATTTGCGCACCATGGGATAGTTGATGCGGCTTTTGTCATAGGTCCGGTCCTTGACGCCATACATCAGCATCTCGGTCGGCTGCGCGTCCAGTTCGGTGATCGCGTTGATGTTGATCAGCTCGCCATCGCGGACCACGGCCTCGAACGGGCCGTAATGGGTGGCGTGAAAGATCCGGTCGGTGGTGAAGGAATTCGGATCGAGAGAGGCAAGCGCGGTCGAACCCCGCAGATAGGCGGCCCCCCCGGCCGCAGCCGCGCCGATCAGAAACGCACGACGAGTAGGCTGAAAATATGTCATTCCGGTCTCTCACTGAACAAGTGGCCAAGGGGTCGAAAGACCCCGATTCTCTGCCACGTTAACCTTCCGCGAATGGGAAAGTCCATGACCCAGATCAAAGCCCTCTGACTCGGCGGAAAGATGCTGAGGGCGCGGCCTGCCATAATGTCGCAGCCACCCCGTTTCTGCGACTTTCGCCCCGCAATCCGCAGAAAAAGCGGGCGAAATCGGCGCTGCGGCTTGTTTCATCGGCAAAGCAGGGCGACATTTGGGGCGAGATGACGCGCAATTCAGCAAAGGAAGCCATGATGGACGATCTGATGACATATCTGGAACGGAACTGGTGGCTTTTGCTGCTGCGCGGGATCGCGGCGATCCTGTTCGGCATCGCGGCCTTTGCCTGGCCGGGGCTGACGCTGTCGGTGCTGGTGATCCTGTTCGGGGCCTGGGTGCTGGTCGACGGGGCCTTTGCCATCGCCGATTCGATCCGCTACCGCGACCGGCTGGACAGGTGGTGGGCCTTCCTGCTGGACGGCGTGCTGGGGGTCATCGTCGGTCTGATCGCGCTGTTCATGCCCGGCATCACCGCCATCGCGCTGCTGATGTTCGTCGCCGCCTGGGCGGTTGTGGGTGGCGTTCTGCGCATCATCGCCGCGATCCAGCTTCGCAAGCAGATCGAGGGCGAATGGCTGCTGATCCTGGGCGGCGTGCTGTCGATCCTGTTCGGGGTGCTGCTGGTGACGCTGCCCACCGCCGGCTTGCTGTCGCTGATCTGGCTGATCGCGATCTGGTCCATCGCCATCGGGGTGCTGTTCGTGGTGCTCTCCTTCGGGCTGCGCAAGGCCGGACGGCGGCGGCAGGGGCTGTGATGCCGGCGACGCGGCGGGGGGTCGGCCATGTATGATCCGCAGGATTTTCGGCTCGACGGGCAGGTGGCGGTCGTCACCGGCGCCGGTGCGGGCATCGGTCGGGCGATTGCGCTGACCTTTGCCGGTGCCGGCGCCGCCGTGATGGTCAGCGACCTGACCGAGGACGCCGCAACCGCCGTCGCGGATGAGATCGCGGCCGCCGGTGGCCAGGCCGCCGCCATCGCCTGCGACGTCACGCGCGAGGGCGATCTGACGGCCCTGATCGACACCACCGTCTCGCGCTTCGGCAAGCTGACCGCGCTGATCGCCAATGCCGGCGGCGGCGGGCCCAAGCCCTTCGACATGCCCATGCAGGATTTCCGCCAGGCGTTCGAGCTGAACGTCTTTTCGCTGTTCCGTCTGGCGCAGCTTGCCGCCCCGCATATGGAAACGGCGGGCGGCGGCGCGATCCTTGCCGTGACCTCGATGGCGGCCGAGAATCGCAACAAGCGCATGGCCGCCTATGGCGCGTCCAAGGCGGCGGCCAGCCATCTGGTGCGCAACATCGCCTTTGACCTCGGCCCGCGCAACATCCGCGTCAACGGCGTGGCGCCGGGGGCGACACGGACGGCGGCGCTGGAATCGGTGCTGGATGACGAAATCGAGCGCCGGATGCTGTCCCACACCCCGATCCACCGGCTGGGCGAGCCCGAGGACATGGCCAAGGCCGCGCTGTTTCTCTGCTCGCCCGCCGCAAGCTGGATCAGCGGCCAGATCCTGACCGTCTCGGGCGGGGGCGTGCAGGAACTCGATTAGGGCCGAACGGGGTCAAGCAAATCGGCCGCCGGCAACTGGTCGGTGGCCGATTTCTGCGTTATGCCTCGCCCGCGCCGGTTTTGCGGCACTGGGACAGGGGAACGAAGGATGGACGACCGGCTGATCGTGGCACTTGATGTCGGCAACGCGCTTGCCGGGCTGGAGATGGCGGCCCGGATCGGGGACGCGGCCTCGTTCTACAAGATCGGGCTGGGGATGCTGACCGGCGGCGGGCTGGCGCTCGCGCAAGAGCTGAAGGACGCCCACGGCAAGCGCATCTTTCTGGACATGAAGCTGTTCGATATCGGCGCGACGGTCGAGGCCGCCGTGCGCGGGCTGGCGGCGTTCGATCTGGATTTCCTGACCGTGCATGGCGACCCCCATGTGGTCAACGCGGCCAAGCAGGGCGCGTCGGGTTCTCAGTTGAAGATCCTTGCCGTGACCGTGCTGACCTCGCTGGACCGGGCCGATCTGGATGCCGGGATGATGGCGCCGGGCGATCTGCATGACATCGCCGTCGAACGCGCCGCGCGGGCCTTTGACGCGGGCGCGGACGGCATCATCGCCAGCCCGCGCGAGGCCGCAGCCATTCGCGCCTTGCCGCAAGCGGCGGGCCGGCTGATCGTGACGCCGGGCGTTCGCCCCTTGGGCGCGGATGCGGGCGATCAGAAGCGGATCGAGACCCCCGCCGCCGCCATCGCCGCCGGGGCCGATCACATCGTGGTCGGCCGCCCGATCTGGCAGGCCCGCGACCCGCGCGCCGCCGCCCAGGCCATCGTCGCGGAACTGGGCTGAGCCTGCCGGACTGTCAGGGATGTAAGCGCGCGTCGCTGGCCCGGAACATGATCCGCCCCAGCCTTACGGCAGCGGCTCGTCGATCAACCGGCGCAGCAGGGCGTGGAACTGCGCCCGGCCGTCCTCTCCCAACCGTTCGGTGACCGCCACGCCTTCATGCGCCTTGGCCTGCGCGACCAGATCGGCGGCCAGCGTCGCGCCCTCGGGCGTCAGGCGGACCTGAACGCTGCGCCGGTTCTGGCTGCTGCGCTTGCGGCTGACCAGCCCCCGCGCCTGCATCCGGCCGATCAGATGGGTCAGGCGCGACTGCTCCATCAGCGACAGGCGGGCAAGCTCGGTCATGCTGGCGGTGTTGCGGTCGTGCAGGCAGGCCAGCACCCGCCATTCCGGCACCGACAGCCCTTGCTCGGCCGCGATGCGGTGAAACCCGGCGCTGACATGAGCGCTGGCCATCGCCATCAGAAACAGCGTGTAGTCGTGCAGAAACCCGCCGGCTTCCGTCTCGCCTTCTGGCTGCGCACGCCCGTCCATCGCCCTGCCCCCTACATCGAGCGCGGGATCGCCAGTGCCAGGATCGGGAACAGGATCAGCAAGACCAACCGCACCAGATCGAGGATCACGAACGGCACCACGCCCCGGAAAATCTGCCCGATGGGCACGTCCCGCGCCACCACCCGCAGCACAAAGACATTCATCCCCATCGGCGGCGTGATGTAGCTGAGTTCCGTCGCCACGACAAGAAACACCCCGAACCAGATCGGGTCGAAGCCCAGCGTCGTGACGATGGGAAATAGGATCGGCGTCACCAGCATGACCATCGACAGGCTCTCGAGCAGGCTGCCCAGCACCAGCAGCATCAGCATGATCATCAGGATCACCCCCAGCGGCGGCATGTTCAGCCCCAGGACCCAGCCCCTGATATCGGTCGAAAGCCCCGACAGGTTGACGTAGTTCAGAAAATACAGCGCCCCGAACAGCACGAAGAACATGATCGCGGTGGTCTTGCCGGTGTCGAACAGCGTCACCAGCGTCCCGCGCAGGGTCAGCTTGCCGCGCGCCGCGGTCAGCAGGATCGCGCCGGCCGCGCCCATTCCGGCGGCCTCGGTGGCGGTGAAGACGCCCAGATAGATGCCGCCCAGCACAAAGGCGAACAGCGCCAGCGCCGGGGCGACGCCGCGCGTCGCGGCCAGCCGCCGGGCCAGCGACAGCCGGGGCAGCGCCTCGATCTGCTCGGGGCGCATGAACAGCGACAAGCGCACGGCCAGCATATAGCCGATGATCCCCAGCAGCCCCGGCACGATCCCGGCCAGAAACAGCTTGCCGATATCCTGCTGCGTCAGGATGCCATAGATCACCAGAATGACCGAGGGCGGAATGATGATCCCCAGCGTCCCGCCCGCAGCGATCGAGCCCGTCGCCAGCGCGTCGGAATAGCCGTGCCGCCGCATCGCCGGCAGCGCGATCTTGCCCATCGTCGCCGCCGTCGCCAGCGACGAGCCGCAGACCGAGCCGAAGCCGCCGCAGGCGAGGATCGTTGCCATCGCCAGCCCGCCCTTGCGGTGCCGCAGCCAGGCATTGGCGGCGTCATAGATCTCGTCCGCGATGCCGGATTGCACGATCATGTTGCCCATCAGCAGGAACAGCGGCACCACCGACAGCGTATAGCTGCGGCCGGCATCGGAATAGACCTGCCCGATCATCGCCAGCGCCGGGTCGATGCCGATGATGCTGGCGACCCCGGCAAAGCCGACAAGGGTCAGGCAATAGCCGATCGGAATGCCCGCAAACAGCAGCGCAAACAGGATCGCGGTTCCGATCGGCCAATCCATGACGGCGCCCCCTATTCCAGCCCGTGCGGGGCGCGCAGCAGCGCCAGCCCGGCGACGATGGCCGCCGACAGCCCGCAGACCACCGCCGCGACCTGAATGACCGGCCCGACCGGAATGTGCAGATAGACCGTGGTCTGACCATAGCCGGCCAGCCGCGCGCCATGGGTCCACATCTGCCAGGCGATCAGCACCAGCGCCACCACCGCCGCCAGCCGCGACATCAGCAGTTGCAGCCTGCGGCCGCCGGGGGTCAGTTGCTGCGACAGCAGATCGGCGGTGACATGCCCGTCATCCAGGGTGATCGCCGGCAGGCCGGTAAAGATCACCGCCATGACCAGGATCTCGGTCAGTTCGGTCCCACCGGGCAGCGGCGAGTTGAACAGATAGCGCCCGCCCACATCCAGCACGGTGATCGCGGTCAGCGCCACCAGCATCAGCCCGACAAGGGCGGCGGTGATCATGCCGACCCGCGCGCGCAGGTCGGCAATCGCTTCGGGGTCGCGCATCACGGCGCGGCCTTGTCCATTTCCTCGCGGAACATGGCCAGCGCGGCGTCGAAATCGACGCCCTTGGCGTCATAGCCCTTGCGCACGCGGTCATAGATGGCCTTGGCGTCGGCCTCGATCTCGGCGGTTTCCTCGGCGGTTGCGTCGTGGAACTCGACCTTGCCCTCCAGCGCGGTCAGCCCTGCGGCATCGGCCGCGTCCCATGCCTCGCCCGCCATGCGGACCAATGCCTCGCCCGAGACCTTGTCGATGGCGGCGCGGTCTTCCTCGGACAGGCTGTCGAAGCGGGCCTGGTTCATCACCATGAAGAACGAGACGTTATACAGCCCGCCCGGCACCCGCAGCCCGTGCTTGACCAGCCCGTCCAGCTTGAAGAACGGCACCGATTCATAGGGAAACACGATCCCGTCGGCGATGCCGTTCGACAGCAGCTCATAGCTTTCGGACGAGGGCGCCTGCACCGACACCATGTCCAGCCCCTGCACAAGCTGATCGGTCACCGCCCCGGCGACGCGGATCTTGGCGCCTTTCAGTTCCGACAGGGGCGAGACCTCGCGATTGGTGGTGAACAGATGCCCCGGCCCGTGACCGAACAGCGCCAGCACCTTGACGCCGGCATGTTCGTTCTTGTCGGCCAGCATCTCCTGCCAGACCTTCCACAGCGCCAGCGAATTGGCGAGCGAGGACGGGGTCAGGAAGGGCAGCTCGCCGATCTCGGTCAGGGTGAAGCGGCCGGGTGTATAGCTGTGGGCGGAAAAGCCGATATCGGCGGCGCCGCTGGCGACCAGATCGAAATGCGCCGGCGGCGGCCCCAGGGGCGCGTCAAGGATCTGGACCTCGACCCTTCCCTCGGTCGCCTCTTTCACCTGTTCGGCCCAGGGCTGCATGATGTCCTTGACCACCGGATGCGAGGGCGGCAGCCAGTTCGACAGGCGCAGCGTCACCTCGGCCGAGACGGCGGCACCGGCGGACAGCGCCAGCGACAAGGCCGCCGCGACAACGGTCTTTGCGGTATAGTGCATGTGATTCCTCCCCTGCTCGCTTGCGGGTGCGAGTCGATCAGCAGCCTGCCACCGGCCGAAATTTCAGGCAAGAAAAATATGAATATTCACTATTTTGACCTTGAAGCACCGGCGCTGCGGCGGCGGGACATATGAATATTCACTATTTTGAATTTAAATCTTGACGGATCGAAGACGCTGATCCGATACTTCCCGACAAGCGAACCGCCAGCAAGGGTTGAGCATGTCCGATCTTGAGCTTGTCGTGCAGCGCGTCGGAATGGCGGGCGACCTAATCCGCGAGATCGAGCTGGCGCCCGCCCCCGGCACGACCCTGCCCGCCTTCGAACCCGGCGCCCATATCGAGATCGCCTTGCCCGGCGGCACCCGCAACGCCTATTCGCTGATCGATTTCTCCGGCGCGTGCAGCGCGCCCACCAGCTATCTGCTGGGCGTGCGCCGCGAACAGGACGGCAAGGGCGGCTCGCGATTCATGCACGAGCTGGCCGAGGGCGACCACATCACCGCGACCGGGCCCAAGAATCACTTTCCGCTGCAATCCGGCACCGATCCGGTGCTGATGCTGGCCGGCGGCATCGGCATCACGCCGCTGATTTCCATGGCCACCGCGCTGGCCCGGCAGAACCGAGAGTTCCGCCTGCACTACGCCAGCCGCTCGGCCGCCGCGGCGGCATTCGCGGATCGGCTGGCGGTCCATGGCGACAGGCTGGCGCTGCATCACGACGACGCGCAGGGCGCACCGCTGCCGGTCGCCGATCTGGTCGCCGCCGCCGCGCCCGACGCCCATGTCTATGTCTGCGGCCCCCGCCCGATGATCGAGGCGGTCCGCGACGCGATGCGCCAGCAGGGCCGGGACGACAGCCAGTTTCACGCCGAACTGTTCGAAAACGCCTCGCACGCCGAAGGCGACCAGCCTTTCGAGGTCGAGATCGCCTCGACCGGGCAGGTCGTCACCATCCCCGCCGACCATACCATCATCGAGGCGCTCGAGGCGGCGGGGATCGACCTTGTCTATGACTGCCAGCGCGGCGATTGCGGCATCTGCCAGACCGACGTGCTGGACGGCATTCCCGACCACCGCGACGTGGTGCTGTCGGATGCCGAGCGCGCCTCGGGCAAGGTCATGCAGATCTGCGTCAGCCGCGCGCTGACCCCCCGCCTCAAGCTCGACCTGTGAAAGGACAAGCCAGAATGAGCGATCCCGACCTGAAAACCCGCCTCGACCATCTGATCCGGCCGCAGCAGGTGCACCGCGACGTCTATACCAGCCCGGAAATCTACCGGCTCGAGATGAAGCACCTGTTCCCGAATTGCTGGGTCTATATCGGCCATGACAGCCAGACCCCGAACAAGGGCGATTACATCACCGCCCAGATCGGCGACCAGCCGCTGATCATGGTCCGCCACAACGATGACGAGATCCACGTCCTGTATAACCGCTGCCCGCACAAGGGCACCAAGATCGTCATCGACCGCGCCGGCAACACCGGCAAGTTCTTCCGCTGCCCCTATCACGCCTGGTCGTTCAAGACGAATGGCTGCCTGCTCGCGATCCCGCTGAAAAAGGGCTATGAAAACACCGGGCTCGAGGACACCGAGGCCGCGCATGGCATGGCGCCGGTGGGCGCGATGAAGAACTATCGCGGCTTTGTCTTCGCCCGCCTCGCCCCCGAGGGCATCGGCTTCGACGAGTTCTTCGGCGACTCGCTCTCCAGCCTCGACAACATGGTGGACCGCTCGCCCGTGGGCCGGCTCAACGTGGCGGGCGCGCCGCTGCGTTTCATGCACAACTGCAACTGGAAGATGCTGGTCGAGAACCAGACCGACACCTGCCACCCGATGGTCGCCCATGAATCCAGCGCCGGCACCGCCGTCAAGATCTGGGAAGAGATGGACAAGCCCGAGGGCACGCCCACGCCCCCGGCGATGGAGATCATCGCGCCATTCATGTCGCCCTATGAGTTCTTTGAAAACATGGGCATCCGCACATGGCCGAACGGGCACGGCCATACCGGGGTCCACCACTCGATCCACTCGGATTATTCCGCCGTGCCGGGCTATGTCGAGGCGATGAACGAGGCCTACGGCCCCGAACGCGCCCAGCAGATCCTGGGCGAGAACCGGCACAACACGGTCTATTTCCCCAACATCATGATCAAGGGCCCGATCCAGCAGCTGCGGAACTTCATCGCGCTTGGCCCCGACAAGACGCTGGTCGAAAGCTGGATCTTCCGCCTGGAAGGCGCGCCCGAGGAACTGACGGCGCGGACGGCGATGTACAACCGGATGATCAACGCCCCCACCTCGATGGTCGGTCACGACGATCTCGAGATGTATGAGCGCGCGCAAGAGGGTCTGATGGCCGACGGGCTGGAATGGGTGAACATCCAGCGCCTCTATGAAGAGGACGAGGATTTCACCAAGGAGGCCGTGCTGAACGGCACCACCGAACGCCAGATGCGCAATCAGTTCGACGCCTGGAAACGCTTCATGCTGGGAGGTGCGGCATGAACCGCGATGAGGTGATCGATTTCGTCTATGACGAGGCGTGGATGCTGGACGAGGGGCGGTTTCACGAATGGCTCGACCTGTGGCTGCCCGAGGCGGTCTATTGGATGCCGCTGAACTGGAACCAGCAGGACCCGCTGACCGAGACCTCGCTGCTGTATGAGGACAACTTCATGCTGCGCCTGCGGATCGAGCGGCTGCACGGCGCCCGGACCTTCAGTCAAAAGCCGAAAAGCCGCTGCAATCATGTGCTGAACCGCCCGCGCATCGTCGAGCTGACCGAGGACAGCGCCCGCGTCAAGACGCAGATGCATTATGTCGAGACGCGGCTGGACGAGCAGCAATTGCTGGCGCTGACCGTGACCCACGACTTGAAGGCCACGCCGGACGGCATCCGCATCGCCGGCAAGCGCGTGGATCTGCTGAACTGCGACGCTGCCTTTCGCAGCATCCAGCTTTTGCCATAGGGGGCCGGGGTGGATTACACGGCGGTCATCACCGGCGGCAACAAGGGGATCGGGGCCGATCTGGCGCAGGCCATGCTGCAGCGCGGCTGGCGGGTGGTGTCGCTGGCGCGTCACAAGGGCGAGGCCGAGGGGGTGGAGCACGTCATCTGCGACCTGTTGGACCCCGACGCCGTGGCTGGCACGGCGGCAGAACTCGCGGCGCGGCATCAAGTCACGCATTTCGTCCATAACGCCGGGATCATCCTGCCCAACCTGATCGAGGACGCCACCCCGCAGGACATGCAGGTGCTGACCCAACTGCATCTGGGCGCGGCGCTGACCCTGACGCAGGCGTTCCTGCCGGCGATGAAGGCGCAGCGCTTCGGGCGGGTGCTGTTCAACGCCTCGCGCGCGGCGCTTGGGGCCCGGACGCGGACGGCCTATTCGGCGTCCAAGGCCGGGATGATCGGCATGGCGCGGACCTGGGCGCTGGAACTGGCCGAGCACGGGATCACCGTCAATGTCGTCGCGCCGGGGCCGATTCTGACCGACAATTTCTGGGGCATCGTGCCCAAGGACAGCCCCCAGCAGCAGGATCTGGCCCAGCGCATCCCGGTCGGGCGGCTGGGGACGGTCGCGGATGTGACGCGGGCCTTCATGTTTCTCGCCGATCCCGAGGCCGGGTTCATCACCGGCCAGACCCTGTTCGTCTGCGGCGGCGCCAGCATCGGGACCGTGCCGATCTGACAGCGGCGGCAGGCGCGGGCCGAGGTCGGGGCGAGGCAATCCGACGCAGCGTGATATTTCGCTCTTAAAATGTTTGGATATGGGGCATGATGGCCGCAACCGACTAAGAGAAAGCCGCAACATGACCGAACACATGCCCCAGTCCCCGCCCGCCCTCGACGACGATCCCACCCCCGCCATCCGCCGGCTGAAGCTGTGGATCCGCATGCTGGGCGTCACCCGCCAGGCCGAGAACCAGCTGCGCGAATATCTTCGGGTCGAGCATGACACCACGCTGCCCCGCTTCGACGTCATGGCCGCGCTCTATCGCTTTCACGACGGGCTGACGATGACCGAGCTGTCGCGGACGCTGCTGATTTCCAACGGCAACGCGACGACGGTGGTCAACCGGCTGGTGCAGGACGGGCTGATCATGCGCATCCACTCGGACGAGGACCGCCGCCGGATCACGGTGCGGCTGACGCCCAAGGGGATTTCCACCTTCGAGACCGTCGCCACCGGCCATCGCGACATGATCGACCGCCTGTTCAGCGGCATCGAGGGCACGGAACTGGACCAGATGCGCGATTCGCTGCGCGCGCTGCGCGACGGCATGGCCGCCGACACGGGCAGCAGCGCCGGGGCGTGACCCGGCTCCTGCCAGCGCCTTGCGGCACCCCTGCCCGCCGTGCGGACCCGCTAAACCGCCGCCATTTCCGGGGCCGGTTTGACCGGCAGGCCGCCCAGTCGCGGGATCTTCATCGCCAGCTTCTGCCAAGCGTATCCAGATCGGCGCTGGCGCTTTTGGCCTGAAACCCCTCTGAAATCAGATGCTTCACATACATCCTGTTATAGATGAACATGAACAGCAGGTTGGACAGCCCGAAGGACGCGAATGACGCGAGCGCGATGATGGCGAAGCCGACCCAGTGACTGCGGAACAGCGCCGGGAAAAAGCCGAAGAACAGAACCGTCCAGGAAAACCCGACAGGCGCCTCGCGCATCTGTCCGGATTGCGGGTTCTCGAAAGAAATCGTTGCGTGGGCCATGTGTGTCCTTGTCAGCCGGTTGCGATGGTCACCGCGCCGCCTCGGTAGACCGAGGCAGGCGGAGACCCTGCCCCTGCCTAGCGCAGCATCCGTTTAGGTTCGGTTAAGCCGCGCCCACATCAGCGCCGCACCGTGACGCCCGCCGCCTCTCGGTCCCAGGTGTCGCTGGCGATGCCGCGTTCGCGCAGGCGGAACTTCTGGATCTTGCCATTGGCGGTCTTGGGCAGGTCGTCGGTGAATTCCAGATAACGCGGCACGGCGAAATAGGGCATCTTGCCCTCGCAATGGCGGATGATCTCCTCATGCGTCACGCGCGCCCCATCGTGGAGGATAATCGCGGCCATGACCTCATCCTCGGCCAGATCCGAGGCGACGGGAAAGACCGCGACCTCGGCAATGGCGGGATGCGAGGCCAGCACCTGCTCGACCTCGAAGGACGAGATATTCTCGCCCCGCCGCCGGATCGCGTCCTTCATGCGGTCGATGAAACGGAAATACCCGTCCGGCCCGCGCAGCATCCGGTCGCCGGTATGCAGCCACAGGTTCTGCCACGCCTCGGCGGTCTTGTCGGGCATGCCGAAATAGCCTTGCGACATGGCAAAGGGCTCATCGGCGCGGATGACCAACTCGCCCGGCTCGCCATCGGGCAGGGGGTTGTCCATCTCGTCCACGATGCGGACCTGAAAGCCGGGCAGCAGCTTGCCGGTCCAGCCGGGCCGGATCGTGTCCACGGTCGAGCCGATGACGCAGTTGCTTTCCGTCGCGCCATAGGCGTCGAGCAGCAGGATGCCGGTGCGTCGGGTGAACGCCTCGGCCGCGGGGGCCGGGACGCCGGGGGCCAGCGCCACGCGGATCTTGTGGCCGCGTTCTTCCTCCGATTCGGGCCGCGACAGCAGCATCGGCACCATCGCGCCCAGCACATAGGTCACCGTCGCACCGGATCGGACCATCGCCGCCCAGAAGCCCGAGACGGAAAACCGTGTCTCGACCACCTGATGCCCGCCGATCAGCAGCGCCTGGAACAGGCAGTTCAGCGCATTGGTGTGAAACAGCGGCAGCGGCGTGTGCAGCACGTCGCCCGCGCGCAGCCCCAGCATGTCTCCGGTATAGACGCCCCACCAGAAGAACTGCGCATGGGGGCAAACCACGCCCTTCGACAGCCCTGTCGTCCCCGACGTATAGAGGATCGTCAGCGGGTCCGAGGGGCGGATTGAAGCCGGTTCAGCCATGCGCGCGCCTTGCGGCAGGCGGCTGACCTCGATCCCCGGCAGATCAGGCAGCGCACCGTCGCCGATGACCCAGATCCGGGCGATGTTCAGCGCGTCAAGCTGCAGCCCGTCCAGCGCCTCGAGCAGCGCGTCCTCGATCACCAGCAGCCGCGCGCCGGAGTTCGACAGGATATGCTGCAGTTGAAACCCGCGCGAGGCGGTGTTGATCGGCACCGACACTGCGCCCATCCAGCCGCAGCCGAGGAAGACCGGCAGGAACTCGGGCCGGTTGCCGCACAGGATCGCCACCCGTTCGCCCTGCGCGATGCCGGCATCGGCTAGATCGGCCGCCGCGCGCGCAGCGGCATCGCGCGCGGCAGCAAAGCTGAGACGCATCTCGCCGCAACTGAACAGCGGCGCGTCGCCAAGGCTTACGGCGCGGCCGTCCAGCAGATGCGGCAGAACCCGGTCCGCCGGCGCGAATTCATTCGCCAGCATCGCGATCAGGGGCGAGGTGTCAGTCATGCGTATCGCCTTATTGCTACGACAGGATCAGTCGTTGACCAGCGCCAAGATCCGCAGCGGACTGCCGGTGCCGCCCTTGATCTTCAAGGGTGCGGCCAGCAGCACCGCCCCGGTCGGCGGCAGCTGATCCAGGTTGCGCATGCATTGCAGCCCGTATTTGCCCGCGCCATGCAGGGTGAAATGCGCGGGATAGGGCGGGGTGTAATGGCCGCCCTGCCCGGCATCGGTGCCGATGGTCTCGGTCCCGAAACCGCGGATGTCGCGATCCTCGACCAGCAGGCGGATCGCCTCGGGCGTGGGGCCGGGGGAATGGGCGCCGTCGTCGCGCAGGTTCAGATATTGCGCGCCCGACCGTTTCGACCAATCCGTGCGCATCAGCACCCAGCTATCGGCGGGGATGCGGCCGTGCTCTTCCTCCCACGCGGTGATGATCTCGGGGGTCAGCTCGTAATCGTCATTGCTGGCGCAGCCGCCCGAGCAGTCGATGACCACCACCGGGCCGACGAACACCGAGGGGTCGATCTCGTCGACCGAGCCATTGGCCACGTCTTTTCCCGACACCCAGTGGACCGGGGCATCAAAATGCGTGCCGGTGTGCTCGTTCATCGAGATGTTGTGCCATTTCCACGCGGGGCCGCGGTCGTCATAGGCGCTGACCTCCTCCATCCGGAAACGGGCGCATTGGCCGAACTCCGGCGGCAGCACGATCACCGGGAAATCGGGGTCGAGGGTGTGGGTCAGGTCGACGACCCGCACCTGTCCAGAGCCGAGCGCCCCGGCCAGTTCTTGAAGCACGCTCATGATCTTCCTCCCATGGTCATTTCGCGTTCGAGTATCTTGGCGTTGTCGCGGAACCGCTGGATCAGGTCGGCAGCGACATCGCCGCACCACACATCCTCGAGCCCGTCGCGCAGGCCGCGCACCAGATCGGTGGCGATGCTGCGGGGCGCCACCTTGGGCGGCGGCAGGGTCTGGTGCCAATCGTCATCGGTCGGGCCGGTAAACAGGTTCATCACCCGCAGGCCGCTGTCGCGGAACTCGGCCCGCAGCGTCAGGCTTAGCGACAGCGCCGCCGCCTGCGAGGCCGCGAAGGCGCCGAATTCCGGCATCGGCATCAGCGCATGCACCGACAGGATGTTGACCCAGGCCACGGCAGAGTTCACGCCATCGGCGGTGCGCCCGCTCATCGCCGGACCGAAGGCTTGGGCCAGACGCATCAGGCCCAGGTAATTCACCTCGATCTCGTCGCGGGCAAAGCCGGTGTCGCCGCGCGTCATCACGCCGCCGGGACGCAGAAAGCGGGCATTGTTGATCAGGATATCGACCTTGCCGCCGATCTCGGCCGCCAGCTCGCGCACGCTGTCGGTGTCGGTCACGTCCAGCGGCAGGATCGAGACGCCCGGCACATCCATCAGCGCCCTCCGGTGCGGATTGGGCCGCCAGCTCTCCGCCTCGCCCACAAAGATCGTGGTGGCGCCGGCCTTGTGCAGCGCGGCGGCGATGGCGGGCGCGTCGGGGCTGCGCCCGTCGGCGATCAGGATGCGGCGCAGATGCGGGTCGCTGGTCATCGCCCGCAGCTGCGGATCGTCGCGCATGTCAGGCGTCGGCTGTTCCGGCATCGCCATCAACACCCCCTGCCCGGCGCGGTCGAGCCGGTTGATCATCCGCACCCGCGCACGCGGGGGCACATCACCGTGAACGTGGCAGATCACCACCGGCCCCGCATCCAACCGGACCGAGCCGGTGCGCCACGGCGCGCGCTCGCGGAAATAGAGGTTGGTCGAGGTCCGCACCGTGGTTTCGGCCAGCAATTCGCCCATCGGCGAGGTGTCCTTCCAGTCCAGCCGGACCGACAGGCAGCGGTGGCAGGCATCACGCGGCGGATACTGGACCGCGCCGCATTCCGCGCAATGCTGCAGGGCAAAGCGCCCCTCGGCCGCGGCGGCGGTCAGGCCCATGGCGGCGCGGCTGCGCGCCTCGGGCGGAAGCGTGGGCCGGATGCTGCGCTTTTGCGGGTCCTTGCGCGGCGGCGGGGTCAGCGGCCGGGTCATGCGCCCTCTCCCTTCAGGATCGCCGCGCCGGTGCACAGGCCGCGGTCGTAATTGATCATGCCAAAGCCCGAGACCATGGCCAGCCGCGCATCGGCCACCTGCGTCGGCCCGGCCTGCCCGGTCACCTGCCGGATCGCCTCGACCAGGCCGATGAACCCGCCCGCCGCGCCCGCCTGCCCACCCGAGAGCTGCCCGCCCGAGGTGTTGTGCGGGAAATTGCCGGTCACGGTCAGGTCGTGGTCGCGGACGAATTGCGGCGCCTCGCCCTTGGCGCAAAAGCCCAGATCCTCGATCTGCATCATCGAGATCACCGGATAGTCGTCATAGGTCTGCAACAGGTCGATATCGTCCGGCCCGCAATCGGCCATCTGGTAAAGCTCGTCGATATCCAGCGTCCAGCCGCCGCGCAGCTGGATCGGGTCGTCGGCATGTGCGTTGTGCCGTTCGATGGTGCCGGCGATGGTGGCGTAAGGCAAATCGCGGCGGATCGCCTCGTCCACGGTCATGACCAGAAACGCCTCGGCCCCGGCGCAGGGCATGACGCAGTCGAACAGCGCGATGGGATCGGCGATGGGGCGGGCGTCAAGATACTGGTCCAGCGTCAGCGGCTTTTTCATCACTGCGCCGGGATTGCGCAGCGCGTTCTGGCGCTGTGCCACGCAGATGCGCCCGAAATCGGCGCGGGTCGCGCCATATTCCTGCATGTAACGGTCGGTCAGCAGCGCGAAATTCGCGTTCGGCCCGCCGAAACCGTAGGGATAGGACGCATCCATCGCGAACCGCGAAAAACTGGAGAGAAGCTGCCGGAAGCTGTCGATCCGGTTGGTGTCGCCCGCCACGCAGGCCACGATGTCGGCATCCCCCGCCTGCACCGCCCGCGCCGCCCGGCGCAGCGCGATGATGCCGGCGGCACCGCCCATCGGCAGATGATCCAGCCAGCGCGGCGTCAGCCCCAGATGCTGGGTGATGCCCACGGCGGTGTCGGGAAACAGGGTGAAGCTGGCCAGCGACAGCCCGTCCAGATCGGTGGGCCGCAGACCGGCCGCCTGCAGGCTGCCGCGCAGCGCACGCGCGATCCACCAATGCGCGGTCTCGATGGAATACCGCTGATAAGGCACCGACACCGGTGCGACCAGGGCCACGCCGTCATAGGGCTGGCGCCGCCTGCTCATGCTGCGGGCCGACGCGGAATGTTGCGGCGTGCTGACACGGCTTCCTCCTCACCTGTCATGCGGGACCGCACGCCCTCCCCGGCGTGCGGCTGGTTCAATGACTATTCATACATTGCCCCGATCTGGCAAGGGTCTTGCACGCGGCGGGGTAACGGGTGCCCGATCAAGGACGCGGCATGTCGCGCAGCCGGGCCAGCACCTCGCCCAGATTGTCCATCAGCGCCTGCTGCTGCGCCTGGCTCAGGCCGCGCGTCATCTGCGCGTTCACCTGCAGGATCTCGGGCTGGATGCGGTCGAACACCTGCTCGCCCGCCTCGGTCAGCGCGGCCAGACGCAGGCGGCTGTCCTGCTCGCTTTGCGCGCGATAGATCAGCCCCTGCGCCTCCAAGCTGTCCAGCGCGCGGCTCATCGTAGGCTGTTCGGCAATGGCAAAGCCGCACAGCTCGTTCACGCTCAGCGAGCCATGCAGCTTCAGCGACATGATGATTCGCATCTTCAGCGTCGAGACGCCCAGCGATTTCAGCCGCGCCTGAAGGATCTGGTGATACTGGTGGACGATGTGGTTCAGCAGGAAAGACGGCATCGATTCCAGCGCGCTATCGCGGGCTTGCCCGTCGTCGCAGCACTGGTCCGCACCCGTCCCGGCGGTCACGCAGACACCCGATCACGCCGCTTGCAATTTATATGACTTCTCATATTCTGACGGAACCGCCCCTGAAAACCGCGCATCGGGGCGCTGGAACCGGAACACCGGCCGCGCGGCCAAAGCCTGCCCCGGTCGCATCTGGCCGGGCCAACCCGTCAACAGGGGATAGCCATGGCAGAACGATCCTTCAAGGCCGAAGTCCAGCACCTGCGGCGCGGACAGGGCGAGGTTTTCACCGGCGAGGGCATCCTTGCCATCACCAAGGCGCTGCTCGAATCCGGCGTCGGCTATGTCGGCGGCTATCAGGGCGCGCCGATTTCGCATCTGATGGATGTGCTGGCCGATGCCGAGGATCTGCTGTCCGAACTGGGCGTCCGGTTCGAGGCCAACGCCAACGAGGCCGCCGCCGCCGCCATGCTGGCCGCCTCGGTCCATTATCCCATTCGCGGGGCGGTCACCTTCAAGGGGCCGGTGGGGGTCAACGTGGCCTCTGACGCGCTGGCGAACCTGTCCTCGTCAGGGGTGACCGGCGGCGCGCTGATCATCGTGGGCGAGGATTACGGCGAGGGTTCCTCGATCATGCAGGAACGCACCCACGCATTCGCGATGAAGTCGCAATTCTGGCTGATGGACCCGCGCCCGAACCTGCCCAGCATCGTCAAGGCGGTGTCCGACAGCTTTGATCTGTCCGAGGCATCGAACACGCCGGTCATGATGATGGTCCGCATCCGCGCCTGTCATGTCACCGGCAGCTTTGCCTGCCGCGACAACCGGCCCCCGGCCTTCAGCGTCAAGGACGCGGTGGCCAATCCCCGGTCCGATTTCGCCCGCGTCGTGCTGCCGCCGATGTCCTATCAGCACGAACAGGACAAGGTGAAGAACCGCTGGCCCGCCGCCGAGGCCTTCATCCGCGAGCGCGGCCTGAACGAGGTCTTTGGCCCCGACCGCGCGCCGGTGGGCATCGTGCTGCAGGGCGGGATGTATAACGGCGTGATCCGCGCGCTGCAGCATTTGGGCCTCGCGGATATCCACGGCAACAGCCAGGTGCCGCTGTATGTGTTGAACGTGACATGGCCGCTGGTGGCGGACGAGTTTCACGACTTCTGCAAGGGCAAGGATTCGATCCTTGTGGTCGAGGAAGGCCAGCCCGAATTCATCGAGAACCAGCTCGGCTCGTTCCTCTACCGCGCCGGGGCCTCGCTGCGGCTGCATGGCAAGGACGTGTTCCCGATGGCGGGCGAATACACTGGCACCGTCATGCGCGACGGCATCGGGGCGTTCTTGAAAGAGGCCGCGCCCGACATGCTGGCCGATGCGCTGCGCGCCCCCAACGCGCCCGCCCCGGCGATTCCGGACCTGTCCAAGACGGTGCCGATCCGCCCGCCGGGGTTCTGCACCGGCTGCCCCGAACGCCCTATCTTCGCCGCCATGAAGCTGGTCGAGCAGGAGCTGGGCAAGCACCAGATCGCCGCCGATATCGGCTGTCACCTGTTCGCCGCCCTGCCGCCCTTCGAGATCGGCGGCGCAACGATGGGTTACGGCCTCGGCCCCGCCGCCAATGGCGCCTTCGACGGCGGCGGCGAAAAACGCCCGGTCGCGATCATCGGCGATGGCGGGTTCTGGCATAACGGGCTGTCCTCCAGCTTCGGCAACATGGCGTTCAACAAATCCGACGGCGTGGCGATTGTCGTCGACAACTACTATTCCGCCGCGACGGGCGGGCAGGACGTCATGTCCTCGCGCGCGCAGAACAGCAGCAAGGCGACGAACAACCCGATCTCCAAGGCGCTGGCGGGAATCGGCATCAAATGGGTGCGCCAGATCGACCGGACCTATGATGTCGGCCGGATGCGCGACACCATCCGCGAGGCGCTGACCACGACCGACACCGGGCCCAAGGTCATCGTCGCCTCGTCCGAATGCATGCTGAACCGGCAGCGGCGCGAGAAGCCCTTGCGCGCGCAGGCGATCCGCGACGGGCGGCGGGTGGATATCCCCCGCTTCGGCGTCGATGCCGAGGTCTGCACCGGCGATCACGCCTGCATGCGGCTGTCGGGCTGCCCCTCGCTGTCGCTGAAGGTGCTGGACGACCCGCTGCGCGACGATCCGGTCGCCAGCATCGACCAAAGCTGCGTCGGCTGCGGCAATTGCGGCGAGGTCGCGGACGCAGCAATCCTGTGCCCCAGCTTCTACCGCGCCGATGTGGTCCATAACCCCGGCCGCTTCGAATCGCGCATAGCCGCGATGCGGGCCCGCCTGCGCGGCTGGCTGACCCGCCGGCGCGAGGCGCGGCGGCTGTCCTTCGGGGTCGCGCCATGATGCCCGCCGCGCAGCAGCCCGAAAGCGGCGCGGGCGGCATCATCAAGCTGGCGGTCCTGGCCGTGGGCGGTCAGGGCGGCGGCGTGCTGACCGGCTGGATCGAGGCGCTGGCCCGGGCCAATGGCTATGCCGCGCAGGCGACCAGCGTGGCGGGCGTCGCCCAACGCACCGGGGCCACGGTCTATTATGTCGAGATGGCACCCGCGGGCGAGCGCGACCCGGTGTTCTCGCTGATGCCCGCCGCGGGCGATGTCGACATCATGATCACCGCCGAGATGATGGAGGCCGGCCGCGCCATCATGCGCGGCTTTGTCACCCCGGACCGGACCGTGCTGATCACCTCGACCCACCGCGCGCTGGCGGTGTCGGAAAAGATGGTGCCCGGCGACGGCATCGCCTCCAGCGAAGAGGTTCTGGCCGCGGCCGAGATCGCCGCCCGCCGCCTGATCTGCGCCGATTTCGACGCCATGGCGGTGCAAAAGGGCTCGGTCATTTCGGCGACGCTGTTCGGCGCGCTCGGTGGATCGGGCGCGCTGCCCTTCCCGCGCGAGGCGTTCGAGGACGCGATCCGCGCCGGCGGCAAGGGGGTCGAGCCCAGCCTGCGCGCCTTCGCCGCCGGTTTCGAGGCCGCCCAGTCAGGCGCGGCGACGGGCGCGGCCGCGCAGACACCCGACGCGGCACCCGCCCCTGCCGCTGACGCCACCGTGCGCGGCCCGGACCGGCTGCTGCGCGACTGGCAGGCGCTTGTGGCGCGGCTGGATACGCTGCCCGACTCTGCCCGCGACATGGCCCGGCGCGGTCTGGAAAAGACGGTCGATTTTCAGGATCTGGCCTATGGCGCGGAATATCTGGACCGGCTGGACAGCCTGCGGGACCGCGACCCCGGCGACGGTTCGCTGCTGGTCGAGGCGGCGAAATACGTCGCCAATGCCATGAGCTATGACGACATCATCCGGGTGGCCGACGCCAAGACCCGCACCGGCCGCAGCAGCCGGATCGAGGCCGAGATGGGGGTCCGGCAGGGTCAGGTCATGCAGGTGACCGAGTTCCTGCACCCCCGCGCCGAAGAGGTCGTCTCGATGTTCCCGGCCCGGATGGGCGCACGCTGGATGGACAACCCGCGCCGGATGCGGTGGGTCGAACGGCTGGCAGGCGGCGGTCGGCGCATCCGCAGCGACGGGATGATCGGCTTTGGCGTGCTGTATCTGCTGGCCGGGGCCAAGGGCTGGCGGCGCCGGACCCTGCGTCACGCGCAGGAACAGGCGCATCTGGACGCCTGGCTGACGCGGGTGCGCGCCGCCCCCTGCCCGGCGGTCGCCATCGAGTTGCTGCGCAATCAGCGGCTGATCAAGGGCTATTCCGACACCCATGCCCGCGGCCAGTCGAAGTTCGACCGGGTCATGCAGGGCGCCGCGCTGGTCGAAACGCGCGAGGACGGGGCCGACTGGATCCGCCGCCTGCGCGAGGCCGCGCTGCTGGATGAAAAGGGCGAGGCGCTGGACGGGGCCTTGCAGACCGTTCGCAGCTTTGCCTGAGGCCGGGTGAAGACAGAAACCGAAAGCGGAAAGCCCGACCGCGCGAACGGTCGGGCTTTTGCATTTCAGGATCAGCGCCGTAACGCCGCGCTGCTCCGCGCCAAACTCATCTCAGCCCAACTGGCGCGGCGGCTATCAAGCCTGCGGGATGAACGCGGTGGCCTCGATCTCGATCTGGGCGTCGTCCTCGATCAGGTCGGCCACGACCAGCATCGAGATGGCGGGGAAGTGCTTGCCCATCACCCGGCGATAGGCGGCGCCGACGTCGCGCTGCCGGGCCAGGTAGTCGTCCTTGTTCTTCACATACCAGGTCAGCCGCCCGATATGGCTCGGCTCGCCGCCCGCCGCGCGGACGATATCGACCACGTTCTGCAGGCATTGTTCAAGCTGCTCGACGAAATCATGGGTCTGGAACACCTTGTCCTTGTCCCAGCCGATCTGGCCGCCGACATGCAGCGTGCCGTCGGGCATCAACATGCCATTGGCATAGCCAAGGGCCGGGGCCCAGCCTTCGGGGTGAATGGTCTGTGGCGTCATGCCGCGTCCTCCATGATCGATGTGATCTTTTCGCGCACCGCGTCGGGCCAGCCGCGCGGGCGGCCATGGCCGTCGACGCAGACAAGCACCTGCTCGGCGGTGAAGCGCACCTCGTCGCCGGCCGAGGCGACGGTCCGCAGGCCAAGGCTGCTGGCGCCCAGCCGGGTCAGCGTCACCGCCAGCTCGATCCGGTCGCCGTGGCGGCTGGGGGCGCTGAACACCGTCTCCATCCGCACCGTCGGCACGCCGCTGCCGTTCGGGGGCGTCTTGTGCATCTCTTCAAAGGGCCAGCCCAGCAGGTCGCTGAACATCGCCTCGACCGCGTCGTTCAGCATCTCGTAATAGCGGGGGTAGAAGACGATGCCCGCAGGATCGCAATGCTTGAACAGGATTTTCTGGGGAAAGCGGTAATGTGCCATCACGATCTGCCCTGAAATTCGGCAAGCGCCTGCCGGGCGATGACCACCCGCTGCACGTCGCTTGCGCCTTCATAGATGCGCAGCGCGCGGATCTCGCGATACAGCCGCTCGACCACCTCACCGCTGCGGACGCCGTCGCCGCCATGCAGTTGCACGGCGCTGTCGATGATCTTTTGCGCGGCCTCGGTCGAGAACAGCTTGGCCATCGCGGCCTCGCGGGTGACGCGGGGGGCGCCCATGTCCTTGGCCCAGGCGGCGCGGTAGACCAGCAGCGCGGAGGCGTCGATCCCCAGCGCCATGTCCGCGATATGGCCCTGCACCATCTGCAGATCGGCCAGCGGCGCGCCCTGCACCTGCCGCGAGGTGACGCGGGCCAGCGCCTCGTCCAGCGCGCGGCGCGCGAAACCCAACGCGGCGGCGGCGACGGTGGCGCGGAACACGTCCAGCACCGACATGGCGATGCGGAACCCCTGCCCCGGCTGGCCCAGCATGGCGCTGGCGGGGATGCGGCAGTCGTCGAACCGCAGCGTGGCCAGCGGATGGGGGGCGATGGTCTCAAGCCGCTCGGTGATGCTGAACCCCGGCAGACCGGCGGGCAGGATGAAGGCCGACAGCCCCTTGGCGCCCGGCGCCTCGCCGGTGCGGGCGAACAGGGTATAGACGTCGGCGATGCCGCCGTTGGAAATCCAGGTCTTTTCGCCGTTCAGGACGTAATCATCCCCGTCCCGCATCGCCGTCATGGTCGAGTTGGCGACGTCGGAACCCGATGCCGGCTCGGTCAGCGCAAAGGCCGCGATGGCCTGCCCGCTGCGGGTCTTGGGCAACCACTCGGCCTGCTGCCCGGGCGTGCCGAAGAGCGAGATCGCCCCCGTCCCCAGCCCCTGCATCGCAAAGGCGAAATCGGCGAGGCCGTCATGCCGGGCCAGCGTCTCGCGGATCAGGCACAGCGCGCGGACATCCAGCCGCCCCTCGGGCTGGTCGGGCGCGATGGCCGAATGGGTCAGGATGCCCGCCTCGCCCATGGCGGCCACCAGCGCGCAGCAGGCGGCGTCGGTGTCGGCGTGGTCGATGCCCGCCAATGCGCCCGCCGCCCAGGCATCGACCTGCGCCGCCAGTTCGCGGTGGCTGTCGTCAAGAAAGGGCCAGTCCAGAAAGCTGAGATCCGCCATCAGTCGCCCTCGAACACGGGTTTCTGCTTGGCGACAAAGGCGTGATAGGCGCGGTGGAAATCCTGCGTCTGCATGCAGATCGCCTGGGCCTGCGCCTCGGCCTCGATCGCCTGATCCAGCGTCATCGCCCATTCCTGCGCCAGCATCGTCTTGGTCATCATGTTGGCGAAACCCGGCCCGGCGGCGATGCGCCCGGCCAGATCGCGGGCATTGTCCAGCAGCTCATCAGCCGGCACGACGCGATTGAAGAAGCCCCAGGCGAGCCCTTCGTCAGCGGTCATCGAGCGGCCCAGATACAGCAGCTCGGCCGCGCGGCCCTGACCGATCAGCCGGGGCAGGATCGCGCAGGCGCCCATGTCGCAGCCGGCAAGGCCCACGCGGTTGAACAGGAAGGCGGTCTTGGCCTCGGGCGTGGCGATGCGCAGATCGGACGCCATGGCGATGATCGCGCCGGCCCCGGCGCAGACCCCGTCCACCGCCGCGATGATCGGCTTGCCGCAGCCGATCATGGCGCGGACCAGATCGCCGGTCATGCGGGTGAAGCGCATCAGTTCCTTGGTGTTCATCCGGGTCAGCGGGCCGATGATGTCATGCACATCCCCGCCCGAGCTGAAATTGCCGCCATTGGGCGCAAAGATCACCGCGCGGATGTCGTCGTCGTAATGCAGATCGCGGAACCAGTCGCGCAGTTCGGCATAGCTGTCGAAGGTCAGCGGGTTCTTCCGCTCGGGGCGGTTCAGCGACACCGTGGCGATGGGGCCGTCGATGTTGCAGGTGAAATGGGTCACGTCGCTGCGCATGGCATGTCCTTCAGATCTCGCCGCCCGAAAGCGTCAATGTGTGACCGTTGATCGAACGCGCGGCCTCGCCCATCAGATAGAGCGCGGCCTGCGCGACCTCGTCGGTCTGGATAAAGCGTTTCTGCGGGTTGGCGCGGGTCAGCGAGGCGCGGGCCTCGTCGCGGTTCATCCCGGTCTTGTCGATGATATTGGCGATCGAGCGGTCCAGCATCGGCGTCTCGATGAAGCCGGGGCAGATGGCGTTGGCGGTGATCCCGGTCATCGCCAGCTCTTGCGCCAGCGCACGGGTCAAGCCCACGACGCCGTGCTTGGCGGCGCAATAGCCCGAGACATAGGCATAGCCTTTCAGCCCCGCGGTCGAGGCAATGGCGATCATCCGCCCCCAGCCGGCGGCTTTCATGTCGGCCAGCGCCGCCTGCCAGACATTGAAGACGCCGGTCACATTGACCGACAGCATGGCGGCCAGATCGTCGGGCGTCATGCGCGCAAAGGGCTGGCTTTCCGCCGCGCCGGCATTGGCGATCACGCCGAGGATCCGCCCCTGCGCGTCCCGCGCGGCATGGAAGGCGCGGGCGACGGCGGCGGCGTCGGTGACGTCGCAGATCTGCCAGGGCAGGCCCTGTTCGCGCAGCGGCCCCTCGCGCCGGCCCATGATGGTGACGCGCGCCCCTGCATCCGCCAGCACCCGTGCCACCGCCGCACCGACGCCGGTGCCGCCGCCAGTGACGACGACATGGCGGTCGCGCAAGGGAACGTCGTCGGTCATGCCCGGATCGCCTCGGCCTCGCGGTCTGCCAGCCGCCACGCCTGATCGCGGCCGTTCAGATAGGGCAGCGGCCATTCGGCATGGCGGTCGCCGATCCGGGTCGCCTCGTGCAGCGTCCAATATGGGTCGGCCAGATGCGGACGGCCCACCGCGACCAGATCGGCGCGCCCGGCCATGAGGATCGAGTTCGCGTGATCGGCCTCGTAGATATTGCCGACGGCCATGGTCGGGATGCCGGTCTCGTTGCGGATGCGGTCGGAAAACGGCGTCTGGAACATGCGCCCATAGACCGGCCGCCCCTCGACCGAGGTCTGCCCGGCCGAGACGTCGACCAGATCGGCCCCGACCTCGCGGAAGGCGCGGGCGATCTCGACCGCCTCGGCGGGGGTCACGCCATCCTCGCCCACCCAGTCATTGGCGGAAATGCGGACCGACATCGGCTTGTGCGCCGGCCACACCTTCCGCATGGCGGCAAAGACCTGCAACGGCCAGCGCAGCCGGTTTTCCAGACTGCCGCCGAACTCGTCCTGCCGCTTGTTCGACACCGGCGAGATGAAGGACGACAGCAGATAGCCATGCGCGGCATGCAGCTCGATCATGTCAAAGCCCGCGCGCTCGGCCATTTCGGCGGCGGCGACGAATTGCTGCGTGATCTCGTCCAGCTCCTCGCGCGTGGCCTCGCGCGGGGTGGCGTTGCCGCGCGACCACGGAATGGCCGAGGCCGAGACGACCGACCAGTTGTCCTGTGCCAGCGGGGTGTCGATCCCCTCCCACCCCAGATTGGTCGAGCCCTTGCGGCCGGAATGGCCGATCTGGCAGCAGATCCGGGCGTCGGTCTCGGCATGGACGAAATCGGTCAGGCGTCGCCACGCGGCCTCGTGTTCCGGCGCGTAAAGACCGGGGCAGCCGGGGGTGATGCGCCCCTCGGGCGAGACGCAGGTCATCTCGGTAAAGACCAATGCCGCGCCGCCCTTTGCGCGTTCGCCGTAATGGATCAGGTGCCAGTCGGTCGGGGTGCCATCCACCGCCTTGTATTGCGCCATGGGCGAGACGACGATGCGGTTCTTCAGCGTCATGTCGCGCAGCTTGTAGGGCGCGAACATGGGCGCGCGGACCGGCGCATCGGGGTCGGCGCCGGCCTGGGTCTGGAACCATTTCTCCGCCGATTCCAGCCATTCCGGGTCGCGCAGGCGCAGGTTTTCATGGCTGATCCGCTGCGAGCGGGTCAGCAGCGAATAGGCGAACTGCACCGGGTCGAGGTCCAGATAGCGCTCGACCTGCTCGAACCACTCCAGACTGTTGCGCGCGGCGGATTGCAGGCGCAGCACCTCGAGCCGGCGCTCGGCCTGATAGCGGTCGAAGGCGGCCTTCATGTCGGGTTCGCTGTGCAGATAGTTCGCCAGCGTGATCGCGCTGTCGAAAGCCAGCCGAGAGCCGGAGCCGATCGAGAAATGCGCCGTCGCGGCGGCATCGCCCATCAGCACGATGTTTTCGTGATACCACTTCTCGCAGATGACGCGGGGGAAGTTCATCCACACCGCCGAGCCGCGCAGATGCGTCGCGTTCGAGATCAGCTCGTGCCCGTCCAGATGCCGCGCAAAGACCTTGCGGCAGGTCTCGACGATCTCTTCCTTGGACATGTCCTGAAAACCCCAGCGGTCCCAGGTGTCCTGCTGACATTCGACGATGAAGGTCGCGGTGTCGTTGTCGAACTGGTAGACATGCGCCCACATCCAGCCATGCTCGGTCTTTTCGAAGATGAAGGTGAACGCGTCGTCGAATTTCTGATGCGTGCCCAGCCAGATGAACTTGCATTCGCGATTGTCGATGTCGGGCTTGAAGACGTCCTCATACTGCGTCCGCACCCGCGAGTTGATGCCGTCGGCGGCGACCACCAGATCGTAGTCGCGGCGGTAATCCTCGACATTGCCGAACTCGGTTTCGAAACGCAGCTCGACGCCCAGCTCGCGCGCGCGCTGCTGCAGCAGGATCAGCATCTGCTTGCGCCCGATCCCGGCAAAGCCATGCCCGCCCGACACCGTCCGCACGCCGTCATGGACCACCGCGATGTCGTCCCAATAGGCGAAGCTGTCGCGGATCGCCTGCGCGCTGATGGGGTCGTTGGTTTCCAGGTTTTCCAGCGCGTCGTCGGACAGCACCACGCCCCAGCCGAAGGTGTCGTTGGCGCGGTTGCGCTCGATCACGACCACCTCATGCGAGGGATCGCGCAGCTTCATGGAAATCGCAAAGTATAGACCGGCCGGTCCGCCCCCCAGACATGCGATGCGCATCATTGCTTCCTTTCCGGATGATCGGCGTCTGGGGCTACGCTAGGCGCTTCGTCAATTCATTTCAAGTTCGAAATGTTCCAGTCCAAAGCGCCCCGCGTCACATTCCCAGCATCCGCGGCAGCCAGAGCGATATGGCCGGGATGTAAGTAACCAGCATCAGGAAGGTCAGCGCGGTCAGCAGCCAGGGCAGCGCGGCGCGGCTGACCTCGGTCAGGCCCAGCTGCGAGATGGCCGAGCCGACATAGAGGTTCAGCCCCACCGGCGGGGTGCACAGCCCGATCTCCATGTTGACCACCATCATGATCCCGAAATGCACCGGATCGACGCCCAGCTTGACGGCGACCGGATACAGGATCGGGGCCATGATCAGCACGATGGCCGACGGCTCCATCACCATGCCGATCATCAGCAGCATGACGTTGACGATCAGCAGGAAGCCGATCTTGCCAAAGCCCAGATCGACGATGGCAGCCGACAGCGTCTGCGGGATCTGCTCGGACGTCAGGATGAAGGCGAACATCACCGCGTTGGTGATGATGTAAAGCAGCATCGCCGACATCGCGGCCGAGGTCAGCAGCACGCGCGGCACGTCGCGCAGGCGGATGTCCTTGTAGACCCAGACGGCGATGAAGAAGGCATAGACGGCGCTGACGGCCGCCGCCTCGGTCGGGGTGAAGAAGCCGCCATAGATGCCGCCCATGATGATGACGATCAGCATCAGCCCCCAGACCGATTCGCGGAACGCCGCCCAGCGTTCGCGCCAGCTGGCCTTGTCCATGCGCGGATAGTCGTTGGCCCGCGCCCGCCAATAGGTCGTGGCGCCCAGCATCGCGGCCAGCATCAGCCCCGGAATGACCCCTGCCATGAACAGCGACCCGATCGAGGCCGACATCACCGGCCCGCCATCGGGGCCGGTCACCACCATGCCGGTCGTGGCCACCGAATACATCACCAGCACGATCGAGGGCGGGATCAGGATGCCCAGCCCGCCGGCGGTCGCGATGGCGCCGACGCCGAATTGCGGCGGATAGCCCTGCTTGACCATGGCCGGGATCAGGATCGAGCCGACCGCCATCACCGTGGCCGGGGACGAGCCCGAAATCGCGGCGAACAGCGCGCAGGACAGCACCGCGGCCATCCCCATGCCGCCATACCAGTGCCCCACCATCGAGGCGGCAAATCGGATCATCCGCCGCGCCACCCCGCCATGGGTCAGGAAATTGCCGGCCAGGATGAAGAACGGGATCGCCATGATCTCGAACTTCTCGATTCCGGTGAACAGCTTCAGCGCGATACTGTCGAGCGGGATGTCGGTGAAGGCGAACAGAAAGCTGAACACGGTCAGCCCCAGCGCGATGGACACCGGCATGCCGGTGACCAGCAGCGCCGCGAGGATCAGGAAAATGGCAAGTGCGGTCACGATTTTCCCTCTGCGGCGATCTCGGCCTCTTCCTCGATGCCTTCGACGGTGTCAAAGCTGTGATGCGCGATCTCGCCGGTGCGCAGGAACATCCACAGCGCCTGGATGAAACGGAAGCACATCAGCGCCGAACCCAGCGGCACGGCAAGGTAGATGATCCACATCTTGATCTCGAGATCGGGCGAGATTGGCCCGTTCTTGTAGACATGCCAGACGAAGTCAAAGCCGATCCAGGCCACGATGAAGGTGAACAGGATGCCGCCCGACATGGCGATGGTGGTGACGATGGTCTTGGCCGCGCCGTCCAGACGCTCGGTCAGCACATCGACGCCGACATGGATGCCGATGCGCACGCCATAGGCGGCGCCGAACTTGGCCATCCAGACGAACAGATAGATGCAGGCCTCTTGCGCCCAGACCAGGTTCAGGCTGCGCAGCGCGCCATACAGCCAGCGCGAGGCATCGCTGATCCACTGGATCTCCCAGCCGCGGCTGGCCCGCACCAGATTCGCCGTCATGTCCAGCGAATACCGCTGCGCCACCGCGACGAAGATCAGGATCGTCGCCGCAGCCATCAGAATGACGATGAAACCTTCCTCGAAACGGTCAAGAAACCGCATCGACTGCCCCCTTTCGCGCTGCGCTGTCTGGCGGGCGGGGCCGGATCACCAGCCCCACCCGATTGTCCGAAGGCCGGTCAGCCGCCGGTCGCTTCCTTAATGCTGGCGATCAGATCGGCGCCGATGCGGTCGGCCATCTGGTCGTGGACGGGCAGCAGCACCTCTTTCCAGGCGTCACGCTCTTCGTCGGTCATCTCGTGGAACTCGGTCGTGCCGGCGTCGCGCATGGCCTGCATGGCGGCGTCGTTTTCGTCCTTGGCGATGCCGTTGGCGAAGACGGTCGCTTCTTCCATCGCCTTTTCCAGCTGGCCGCGCACATCCTCGGGCAGGTCGTCCCAGAACTTCTTGTTCACGATGACCGCATAGCCGAGATAGCCGTGGTTCGACAGCGTCGCGTGTTTCTGCACCTCGTGCATCTTCTGGGTGTACATGTTCGAGGGCGGGTTTTCCGTCCCGTCCACGACGCCCGTCTGCAGGCCCTGATAGACCTCCGAGAACGCCATGACCTGCGGCACCGCGCCCAGCGCATTCATCTGCGCTTCCAGCACCTTGGACGACTGGATGCGCATCTTCAGGCCAAGGAAATCGTCCGGCGTATACAGCGGGCTGTTGGCCGACATGATCTTGAAGCCGTTGTCCCAATAGGCAAGGCCGGTGATGCCCTTATCCTGCAGCTTTTCCAGCATCTGCGCGCCGACCGGACCATCGGTCACGGTGCGCAGCTCGTCATAGCTGTCGAAGATATAGGGCAGATCGAAGGCCTCGAAATCCTGGATGCCCAGCGGCCCGAACTTGGCCAGCGAGGGCGCGAGCATCTGGACAGCGCCCAACTGCAGCGCCTCGAGCTCTTCCTTGTCCTTGTAGAGCTGGCTGTTGGGATAGACTTCGACCTTGACCTTGCCCTCGGTGTATTGCTCGGCCAGTTCCTTGAACTTTTCGGCACCCTTGCCCTTGGGCGTATCAGGCGCGACGACATGGCTGAACTTGATCGTGATGTCCTGGGCATAGGCGCCAGCGCCAAGGCCCACGGAAATGATCGCCGCGATGCCGGCGGTCAGGAAACGGTTCATCTTTACCTCCCCACAGTGTCTGATCTTGCGGCAGGATCGCTGCGCGACCCCGCTCTTTTCCTGTCTTAGGACGAAACCGGCGCGATGCCTATTCGATTTTCTTCGCCCGCGCATTTCCGTCCGACAGTTCTTGACCAAAGACGGGTTAGACCTGTTATATTTCGAACTTGAAAGTTTACGCGACAGCCGGGGGAGGAGTGGCGCGTGACCGAACATTGGCGACCGCGACCACCGACAGCCGATCCGCGCCGTTTTCAGGGCGATCTGCGCGCCGTTTGCGGTGCCTTTCAGGTTCATGCCGCGGCCCGGCCCGCCGGTCTGGTCACGGCCGAGCGTTTCGGCGGTTTCGATCTGGTGCGGGTGGCGACCAATGCCCGCGCCATTGAACGCGACGCCACCGATGCCATGCGCGACCATGTGCCGCATTATTTCCTGATCCGGCAACTGTCCGGGCGGTCGCATATGGCGCAGCGCGACCATCAGGTGACGCTGCAGCCGGGTGATTTCTTTCTGGCCAGTTCGACCCGCGCCTCGCTGTTCCGGTACGAGGGGAACTCGGTCCAGGCCTCGCTGCATCTGCCCCGCGCACCGCTGAGCGATGCTTTCGGCAAGGCCGCCGCCGGCGGGCTGCATCTGCCGGGCGATTCGGTGATGGGGCGGGCGGTCGGGCGGGCCTTGCGGCGGCTGGCCGGTCAGGTGGACGAACTGGCGGAGCTGCTGGCCATCGCCCAGGGCGGGGGCGACAGCGGGCTGCGGCTGGCGGATGCGGCGCAGGGGCTGATCGCGCGGCGGGCCAGCGACCCGGCGCTGACGCCTGCGGTGCTGGCCGAGACGCTGGGGGTCAGCCTGCGCTGCCTGCAACGCGCGCTGGCGGCGACCGGGGACACCGCCTCGGGCGCGATTGCGGCGCGGCGCATGGCGCTGGTGCGCGACCTGCTGCGTCAGCGCAGCGACTTGACCGTGACCGCCTGCGCGGCGGCGGCGGGCTTTCCCGACATCTCGCGCTTTACCCGCGATTTCCGCGCCGCGCATGGCTGCACGCCGGGGCAATACCGCCGCGCGCCCCAGCCCGACGCCGCCCCGAATGTCGCGATTCGCCAAGACAGGCCCCAAGCCCGCGCCTAGCCTGTGCAGCCGAGGCGACGCCAGCGCGCGTCACACAGGGAGGACCGAATGACCACGACTTATGCCAATATCATCGACGGGCAGCGCGATCAGGAAGGCGACGGCTTCGACGTGATGAACCCCTCGACCGGCGCCGTTGCCGGGCGGGCCATCGGCGCGAACGAAGCGGCGCTGGATCGGGCCGTGGCCGCCGCGCGACGGGCCTTTCCGGGCTGGGCCGCGACCCCCTGGGCCGACCGGCAGGCGGCCTGCAACCGGATCGCCGGGCTGATCGGCGACCATGCGGCCGAACTCGCCGAATTGCTGACGGCGGAGCAGGGCAAGCCCCTGAACGGCGTCGGCGCAAGGTTCGAGATCGGCGGCTGTCAGGCCTGGACCAGCTATACCGCCAGCCTGACGCTGGAACCGGAGGTGCTGCAGGACAATGACGAGGGCCGGGTCGAGCTGCACCGCGTCCCCATCGGCGTCGTCGGCGCGATCACGCCGTGGAACTGGCCGGTGCTGATCGGCATCTGGCACATCGTGCCCGCCATTCTTGCCGGCAACTGCGTCATCATCAAGCCGTCCGAAAACACCCCCCTGTCGACCCTGCGGCTGGTCGAGATCATGCAAGAGGCGCTGCCGCCCGGCGTGGTGCAGGCGCTGGCCTCGGAAGGCGAGATCGGCCGGCTGATGACCGCGCATGAGGATATCGACAAGATCAGCTTCACCGGCTCGATCCCGACCGGGTCCAAGGTGATGGAATCGGCCGCCAAGACCATCAAGCAGGTGACGCTGGAACTGGGCGGCAACGATCCCGGCATCGTCCTGCCCGATGTCGACCCCAAGGCCATCGCCGAGGGGCTGTTCTGGGGCTGCTTCATCAATAACGGCCAGACCTGCGCGGCGCTCAAGCGGCTGTATGTGCATGACGATGTGCATGACGAGGTGGTCGAGGCGCTGGCCGGTGTCGCCCGCGCCATGCCGATGGGCGACGGCATGGACGAGGACAACGTCATCGGCCCGATCCAGAACCGCGACCAGTACAACATCGTCAAGGAATTCGTGCAGGACGCGCTGGACAAGGGCGCCAAGGCGGTCTGCGGCGGCGTGCCCTCGGGCAACGACCTGTTCTTCCCCACCACCATCCTGACCGGGGTCGAGCCGGGGATGAAACTGCATGATCTGGAACAGTTCGGCCCCGCCATCGGCATCACCCGCTGGCGCGACGAGGATGCGGTCGTCGAACTGGCCAATGACGACAAATGCGGGCTGGGCGCCTCGGTCTGGTCGGCCGATCCCGACCGCGCCCGCAAGCTGGCCGACCGCATCAGCGCCGGCACCGTCTGGATCAACAAGCACGGCATGATCCAGCCCAACGCCCCCTTTGGCGGGGTCCGCAAATCCGGCATCGGCGTCCAGTTCGGCGTCGAGGGTCTGCGCGAATGCACCAACATCAAGACGATCATCCGCTGATCGCCATACGGGAGGAAACCATGAGACTTCTGAAAACCACACTTGCCGCAGGGCTGACCGTTGCCGCCGCGCTGGCCGGCAGCGCGGCCTTTGCCCATCCGCTGGACGGCTTGTCCGGCGACGAGATCCGCCGCACCACCGAGATCCTGCGCGAGGCGGGCGAGGCCGATGGCGACACGCTTTACCCGCTGATCGAGCTGAAGGAACCGCCCAAGGATCAGGTCCTGGCCTGGCAGCCGGGCGACAGCCTCGACCGCCGCGTCATCGTCGATTACGCCACGCCCGACGGGTTCAAGCGCGCCATCGTCAACCTGACCGCCGGCAGCGTCGAGGAAAGCGCGCCGACAGAAGGCCAGCCGATGATCCTGTTCGGCGAGTTCATGAAGGCGATGCAGGTCGCGCTGTCCGATCCGCGCATGGTCGAGGGGCTGGAAAAGCGCGGCGTCAAGGCCGACGAGGCGTTCTGCCTGCCGCTGACTGCCGGCAACTTCCTGACCCCGGAATATGAAGGCACGCGGATGATGAAGGTGCCCTGCTACAAGGCGCCGTCCGAAAGCTCGAACTGGTATGCAAAGCCTCTCGAGGGGCTGTATGCGATGGTCGATCTGCAGCAATCCAAGGTCGTCGACGTCATCGACATCGGCGAACTGCCCGCGCCCACCGACAACTGGGGCTATACCGAGGCCGAGATCGCCGAACGCGCGCCGCTCCGCGACCGGGGCAACCCGCCCCATCTGGTGCAGGAAGGCGGCCCGAACTTCACCATGGAGGACGGCCTCGTCAACTGGGACATCTGGCGCTTCCGCTGGCGCACCGACAAGCGCCCCGGCCTGGTCCTGTCCGAGGTGGACGTGAAGGACGGCGAGGAATGGCGCAGCGTGCTCTATCAGGCGCATCTGTCCGAGGTCTTCGTGCCTTACATGGACCCGTCCGAGGGCTGGTATTGGCGCACCTATATGGACAGCGGCGAATACGGCTTCGGTCTGTTCCTGACGCCGCTGCGGCGCGATGTGGACTGCCCCTCATTCGCGACCTTCCTGCCGGCCGTGGTCAATGACGATGCCGGCAACCCGTTGGAGATCCCGGACGCCGTCTGTATCTTCGAACGCAATATCGGCGACCCGGCATGGCGCCATTTCGAGGTCTTCGCCCAGGGCGAGAACCAGTTCACCCCCGCCGAGGGCCGGCCGGAAACCGAACTGGTCGTCCGCACCGCCTCCGAGGTCGGGAATTATGACTATCTGATCGACTACCGCTTCAAGCAGAACGGCCAGATCGAGATCCAGATCGGCGCCACCGGGCTGGACGCGGTCAAGGGGTCGGCCACGACCCATATGGACGATCCGACCGCCGAAGAAGATACGAAATACGGCAGCCTGATCGCGCCGCATCTGATCGCGCCGAATCACGACCACTACTTCAACTTCCGCCTCGATTTCGACGTCGATCAGCCGGCGAACATGGCCTCGACGCTGGACATCGTGCCGGCGGAAAACCTGCCCGACGTGCCGCGCAAGTCGATGTGGCAGGTGAAAGAGGTGATGGCCGATTCGGAACTGAACGCGCGCTATACCTTCAGCGCCTTCAAGCCGCGCTATTTCCATGTGATGAATCACGACCGCAAGGGGCCGCTTGGCCACAACCCGGCCTATATGATCCATCACGGCAATGTCGCCTACGGGCCCTATGATTTCGACAACGACCCGCCCTTCAAGCGCAACCGCTATCTGGAATACAGCCTGTGGAACACGGTCTATGACCCCGATCAGCGCTATGCCGGCGGCACCTTCGCGATGCAGTCGGACGGCACCGACACGCTGGCGCAGTGGGTCGAGGACGACCAGTCGCTGGAGAACGCCGACATCGTGTCGTGGTTCACGGCGGGCTTCCACCACATCCCGCGGACCGAGGACTGGCCGGTCATGTCGACCGACTGGAAGACCATCCACATCATGCCGATGAACTTCTTCGCCATGAACCCGGCGGCAACCATCCGCCTGCCGGCCAGCGACGAGGCCGCCCTTCCCGACAGCGCCGAGGAAGCCGCCACCGAAGCGACCGAGACCGACATCACCGACAAGGCCGGTGACGAGGCTGCGGCCGAAAACGCCGCCGCCGATGCGACGGCACCTGCGGCGGATGGGGCTGCCGACACCGCGACCGAGGCTGAGGCTGAGGCTGAGGGTGAGGCCGACGCCGACGCTAACGCAGAACCGGCGAGCGACACGCTGGACCAGGCGCTCGACGCCGCGCTCGGCGGCGCCGAAACCGCCGCCGAGGTGACGGCCGAGGAAGCCACCGAGGCCGCCGACGCCGCCGCCGAAGCCGCGCGCGAGGCGCTGAGCGAGGCGCAAGAGGTGCTGCAGGGTCAGGACGCGCAGACCCTCGACACCGCGCCAGCGCCGACGCCCGCGCAGTAAGGGGCGCAGACTGAACCGGGGGGCGGGGCGCGTGCGCCCCGCCCCTTTCTGTTGCGCGGTCTCGGTGAAAATTGTGGCGCGAAAGGTGCTGGAGGGTCATCGTCACGCAGACCCTCGCGGCCACGCCGCAACCCCAGTCCGCGCCCGGAACAGAAAGCGGGCAGCTACGTCCCGCCCTGTCAGGCTAACCCGCCCCGCTACTCCGCCGCCAGCGAGGTCGCGCCTTCGGAGGGGTGCAGCCGCGCCGCGCGTTCCAGAAACCGCCCCACCCGCGCCGCGCAGGCCTCGTAACCCGCCGAGGGCTGCATCCGCTGCGCGTCCAGATACATGGCGCGGTCGATCTCGATCTGCATCACATGCACGTTCTGCGCCGGGCGGCCGTAATTCGACACCATATAGGCCCCGGAAAAAGGCGCGTTCAGCCGAAAGCGAAAGCCGGCATCCCGGATCAGCCCGGCCAGCCGGTCGCGCAGCACCGGCCCGCAGCCCTGCCCGTGCCGGTCGCCCAGCACCACCTGCGGCAGCGGCCCGACCAGATGCGAGATCGCGTCATGCGGCATCGAATGCATGTCCAGCACGATGACCCCGCCGAATCGCGCCCGCGCCTCGTCGATCAGGCCGCGCAGGGTCGCGTGATAGGGCCGCCAATAGGTCTCGACTCGGCGCTTGGCCTCGGCCAGCGCGATGGGCCGGGCGCGAATCGGGCGCCCGCCCGCGACCACGCGCGGAATCACCCCCAGGCCGGCCAGCGCGCGGGGCGAGGCCGGCTTGCCGCTGCGGCAGGTCAGCGTCAGCGGGTCGAATTCCTGCGCCGCCCGGTTCAGATCGACGATGCTGCGCGGGACGCGTGCGGTCAGCGTGACCGCCCCTGCCGCCAGCGCGGGCCGGATCATCCGGTCCATGAAGGCATCCTCGGACGAGCGCAGCTCGACCATGGTCAGGTGGCTTTCGTCCAGAAACCACTGGGGATAATCGCGCCCGGAATGGGGCGAGCAGACGATGACGCCGCTTTCCCACCGCGCCGGGCGCAGCAATTCCGGGGCAAGATCTTCCTCGGTCGTGGCTCGGGATGGCATCGGATACCCCTTGTCGCGGCGCGGCTGCCACAGGCGGCCGGACTTCGTTTATATCGGCGCGCTTTTCTGTCGCCAACCGTCTTGAAACCGCTGCGGACTGCCTATATAGACCCCCGAACCAAGGCGATTGCGGCCCCTTCGGGTGCGGATCGGCGCGGCTATCGGGCGGTTAGCTCAGCGGTAGAGCACTACGTTGACATCGTAGTGGCCACTGGTTCGATCCCAGTACCGCCCACCATTTTTCACCGCCCCCGGACATGGGCCGGGGGTATTTCAGTTTCAAGGCGCTTGGCTGAGCGCCGCGATGAGGAGAGACCGATGAAGGTTCGCAACTCGCTCCGCTCGCTCAAGAGCCGCCACCGCGATTGTCAGGTGGTGCGCCGCAAGGGCCGGATTTACGTCATCAACAAGACGAATCGTCGCTTCAAGGCCCGTCAGGGCTAAGACGACACCGGGCCAGCTTGGGCCGCAGACAGAAAAACCCGCCCTCACCGGCGGGTTTTTCCATGTCTGGCCCCCCGCCTGTCAGACCGGGAAGCCCGGCGACAGGCGCAGACCGCCCACGGCCATGCCGCGCCAGTTCCGCATCGGGTCGGTCAGCAGCCGCCCGACGACGGGATGGGCGGCGTCCAGCACGCCCAGATGCACCAGCAGCGCGGTGATCGCGGCCTCGGACGCTCGCGTGGCGCCGTCGACGATCTTGACCGCGACGCCCAGACGCTTTTCGGGGATGATCGCGATATAGACCGCCTCGGCCCCGGTCTTGACGGCGACGTGGCCGCCCATCGCCCGCATCAGCTCGGTGCAGGCGCGCCCCTCGCCCGCGACCAGCTCGGGATAGGCGCACATCGCCTGCACAAGGCTCTCCATCGCGCGGCCGCGCGCATCGGCGGCGGGCTGGGCGAAGGCCGCCATCGACCGCGCCAGCCCGGTGATCGAGCCGGCGAAGTTCGGGGCCGAGCAGCCGTCGATGCCCATGCCCGCCGGTTCCTCGGCCGAGACCTCGGCGGTGGCCTGCCGGATCGCCTGCTGCAACGGGTGGTCGGGTTCGACATAGTCCGGCCCGGCCTTGGCGTGGCGGGTCCAGGTCAGAAACCCGGCATGTTTGCCCGAGCAGTTGTTGTGCAGCTGGTTCGGCTTGTGGTCCGAACAGGTCAGCCGCCGCGCCTCGTCCCGGTCCCAGGGCATGTGGCAGCCGCAGCGCAGATCGCTGTCGGCCAGCCCCAGCCCGTCCAGCCACGCGCCCACCTTGCCCACATGCAGCGCCGCGCCGTTATGCGAGGCGCAGCTCAGCGCCAGTTCCTGCGGACCCAAGCCCGCCGCCGCCGCCGCGCCCGATTCCAGCAGCGGCAGCGCCTGCACCATCTTGCAGGACGAGCGCGGAAAGATGATCGCCTGCGGATCGCCCCAGGCGCCGACGATGTCGCGCCCGTCATGGATCACCGCATGGCCGCGATGCACGCCCTCGCGCAGATCGCCCCGCCACAATTCGATCATTTCCGCTGCCGCCATCGGCCTTTCCCTTCTTTTAACTGACAATTGCGCGATTTCCTGCCGATTGGGGTTTTTTCGCCCGGCGATTTGGCGCTATCTTGGCGGCGAAACGGAACATTGACCACAGGCATCGTCAAGAACGCCATCGGGCAGGAGGCAGAACATGACCATCACATCGCTGCGCGGCGCTGCCGCAATCATCGCCGTCGCAACCGCGCTGGCCACGTCGGTCGCGCCCGTCATGGCGCAGGAATCGACCAATGTCGTCGCGACCGAGGGCGATTGGACGGTGTTTGCCGGCAGCAATCCCAAGGAATGCTGGGCGGTCTCGCCGCCGAAATCGACCCGCAACACCAAGGACGGCCAAGTGGTCGAGGTGCAGCGCGGCGATATCCGGCTGTATGTCGCCTATCGTCCCGGCGCGGCGGGCGAGGTCAGCTTTACCGGCGGCTATCCCTTCAAGCCCGGCTCGACGGTCAAGGTCGATGTCGGCGGCCAGAAATTCGACCTGTTCACCGAGGGCGAGAACGCCTGGACCGGCTCTTCGGCCGAGGATGCCAAGCTGATCGCCGCGCTTCGCGCCGGGTCCAGCGTCACGCTGACGGCGGTGTCGTCGCGCGGCACCCAGACCGTCGACACCTTCAGCCTGTCGGGCATCACCGCGGCCACCAACGCCGCCAAGGCCCGCTGCCAGTAAGCCGCTTCGACGCGCAATAACGCTGAAACGAAAGGCCCGGCTTGATTGGCGGGCCTTTTCTGCTTATGTCTGGCCCCTTCCCAGGGATTTTGCCGCCATGACCGCCCCGATCACGCAAGACGTGCTGACCATTCCACGCAAGCTGCCCGACTCGGGTCGGCTGAACATCGTCGGCCTGACCCGCGACCAGTTGCAGCAGGCCCTGATTCAGGCTGGAACGCCCGAGCGTCAGGCCCGGATGCGCGTGGGCCAGATCTGGCAATGGGTCTATCATTGGGGCGTGCGCGACTTTGCGCTGATGACCAACCTCGCCAAGGATTACCGCGCCCTGCTGGCCGAGCGGTTCGAGATCGCCCTGCCCGAGGTCGTCACCCGTCAGGTCTCGGCCGACGGGACGCGGAAATACCTGCTGCGGATCGCCGGCGGCCACGAGGTCGAGGCGGTCTATATCCCCGAGGAAAACCGCGGCACGCTCTGCGTCAGCAGCCAGGTCGGCTGCACGCTGACCTGCTCGTTCTGCCACACCGGCACGCAAAAGCTGGTCCGCAACCTGACCCCGGCCGAGATCGTCGGGCAGGTCATGCTGGCCCGCGACGATCTGGGCGAGTGGCCGGAACCCGGCCAGCCCAAGGACGAAACCCGGCTGGTCAGCAATGTCGTGCTGATGGGCATGGGCGAGCCGCTGTATAATTTCGAATCCGTCCGCGACGCCATGCGCGTGGTCATGGACAATGAAGGGCTGTCCCTGTCGCGGCGCCGGATCACGCTGTCGACCTCGGGCGTGGTGCCAGAGATTGCCCGCACCGCCGAAGAGATCGGCTGCCAGCTCGCCGTCAGCTTTCACGCCACCACCGACGAGGTCCGCGACATTCTGGTGCCGATCAACAAGCGCTGGAACATCCAGGCGCTGCTGGACGCGCTGCGCGACTATCCCCGGCTGTCGAACAGCGAACGCATCACCTTCGAATATGTGATGCTGGACGGCGTCAACGACAGTGACGAGGACGCCCGCCGCCTGATCCGCCTGATCCGTGGAATTCCGGCCAAGATCAACCTGATCCCCTTCAACGAATGGCCCGGCGCGCCCTACAAGCGCAGCAGTTGGGAGCGGATCGAGGCCTTCGCCGACATCATCTACAAGGCCGGTTACGCCAGCCCCATCCGCACCCCGCGCGGCGAGGACATCATGGCCGCCTGCGGCCAGTTGAAATCCGCCACCGAGCGCGGCCGCAAATCCCGCGCCCAGATCGCCGCCGAAGCCGGAGGCGAGGGCGCGTCAGCCTGATCGGGTTGGCGGGGGCGCGGCTGATCGTGGCTTGATAGCGCGCTGTCATCGAACAGCCCCATCCGTGTCAGTCCACGAATGGGCTCAGCCCGATCGCTGACCCGATCCCCCGACGCTTTCCGCTCTACCGAAAACACCCATCGCGCCCGTCACGCGCGATGGTCGCCGCCCCGTCCGCGATGCTGCGCGAGCGTTTGCTCGCGGCGGTCGGGCTGCGTTTCTTGGGCGAGGGCAGCACGGCCGCCAGCCGCGCCGCCTGCGTGGCGCTCAACGCGTCGGGCGTGGTGTTGAAGTGATGCGCGGCGGCGGCGTGGATGCCAAAGACGCCGGGGCCGAACTCGGCCACGTTCAGATACACCTCCAGGATGCGCCGCTTGGTCCACACCGCCTCGACGGCGGGCGTCAGCACCGCCTCGGCCGCCTTGCGCAGCCAGCTGCGACCCTGCCAAAGATAGGTGTTCTTGACCACCTGCTGCGTGATGGTCGACGCCCCGCCCGACCGACCCGAGGCGATGACGCGCCGGATCTCGACCATGTCAAAGCCCCAGTGCCGGCAGAAATTGGCGTCCTCGGCCGCCACTACCGACCGCGCCATGACCGGCGCGATGTCCTGCATCCGCGTCCATTCGCGCTGAACGATGGGGTAATCGCGCGATGCCTGCAGGATGGTCAGCGTCGTCGGCGGGTTGATCAGCGCAAACATCACTACCATCCCGAAGGCGGCGATCAACACCCGCAGCAGCAGAAAGCGCAGCCACCGCCCCAACCAGCGCAGCGGCCGGAACCGGCGCCGGGGCGCGGGCGCAAACTCGTCGGCATGGTCAGGCGGAACGGCGCGGTGCATGAGCGCCTCGTGTCACGCGAGGGCGCGGATCGTCAAGGGCCGGGGCCGCGGGGTTGACGCGCGGCGTGGGTGGCAGGCAGGTTGCCCCGGCCAGCGCCACAGGCTTACGCATGAGAGGAACACCATGACCGATGCCGACTGGATCGCCGCCGAGTCCGGCCCCCGGACCCTGCGCGCCTGGGCCATGCGCGGCGATGACCCCGTCGAGACGCGAAGCCTCGACCGCCGCGAGGGATTCGAGGCCACGCTGGCGCAATTGCTGTCCGGCTGGCCGCAGGTGCCGGTGATCGCCTGCGGGATGCGCGACCCGCCCCGTGACGGCATCGACGCGGCGACCCGCCGCGTCCCCTGCCCGGCGCTGCCCCTGCCGCTGGTGACGGTTCCCGAAGGCGCGGACGGGCGCAGCCTGCGGATGGTGGCCGGGATCACGCAGGCCGATCCGCCGGACCTGATCTGCGGCGACGAAACGCGCCTCGCCGGGCTGCTGCTCGCCGCGCCGGATTTCGATGGGGTGGTTTGCCTGCCGGGCCATCACACGCGCTGGGTGCGCGTCTCGGCGGGCGAGATCTGCCACGTCCAGACGGTGATGACGTCGGATATTCTGCAGGCGCTGTCGCAGGAGACCGCCCTGCGTTTCAGCCTGCTCGGTCAGGATAATGCCTTCGATGAAACCGCCTTTGACGAGGCACTCGACCTGTCCCTGTCCCGCCCTCATGCCGCATGGGGCCGGCTGTTCCGCCTGCGGGTCGAGGCGATGACCGAAAACGCGAACCCCGGCCATGTGGCGGGCTGGCTTGCGGGGCTGGTGATCGGGTTGGATCTGGGGGCGTCACGGGCGATGTGGCTGGGGCAGAAGGTGCTGATCCTGGGCGCGGATGCGCTGGCGCCGCACTATCACCGCGCGCTCGATCGGCAGGGGGTGGGGCCGCTGAAGGGCGATGCGACCGCCGCAACGCTGGCGGGCCTGAGTGAGGCGTGGCGCAAGGTCAGGCAGATGAACTGAGGTCGGCACGCCTGCTTCGGCTGTCGTTGAGGTCGGTAGGGCTGAACCCTGCCGACTGCCCCTCGCCGCCCCCCAACACACCCCCACAAGAGACGCCCGCCGCTGCGCACCAAGGCGCAACGGCGGGCGATGCAAAAACGCAGATTTCCTCAGCCGCCCGGCTGGGCAAAGACGCCGCAGGCGATGCGGTCGCCGGAATCGCCGGCGGGCTGGGATTCGTAATCATCGGCGCCGGAATGCATGACAAAGGCCGCGCCGTCCGCGTCCAGCAGATGCTCCTCGACGTTCAGGCCAGGCAGGAACACCTCGAGCTCGGCATCGCCGCTGTCTGGCACGGTCAGGTTCGGCATGTCGCCCGGATGCGGCCCGCCCTCGACCATAACGCCATGCGACCGGTCGCCGGCGATGTGCCCGCCCGCCGATTTGAAGTCCGGCGCGCTGCAATCGCCCGTCTCGTGCAGGTGGATGCCGTGGACGCCGGCCGGCAGGTTGGTCAGCTTGATCCGCGCCAGCGCCGTCCCCGAGGGCGTGTCGCTGACATTCACCGTGCCGAGATCGCTGCCCTCGGTGTTCTTGACCGTCGCCGTCACCTCGGCCGCAACGGCGCCTTGGGCCAGAAATGCAGCAAACCCGAGTGTCCAGATCATCTTCATGTCGAAATCCCTTCCTGTCATCCCGGCCGCGATCACGCGACCCGTGCAATGAAGGGCAACCATGCAGCACCGGGATTGTTCCGCCCGGCGTCGGTCGCGGGCGTTCACAGGCCAGCGCGTCAGCGCCGGGTCATGTTTGCGGTGTGGTGGTCGATGGCGTCCTGCAGGTCGTTGTAGAAAGTCAGCTTGCCGTTTTCCAGCACTGCGCCGCAATCGCAGATCTCTTTCAGCATCCCCAGCCCGTGCGAGACGACGACCGCCCCCGCATTGGCCAGCCGCGCATGCAGCACCTCGTTGCTTTTCGCGCGGAAATTCGCATCCCCGACCGAGGTCACCTCGTCGATCAGATAGGTGTCGAAGGGCACCGCCATCGACACCCCGAAGGCCAGCCGCGAGCGCATCCCCGAGGAATAGGTGCGGAAGGGCAGATGGAAATGCTGGCCCAGATCGGCGAAATCCTCGACGAAATCCAGCATCTCCTGACTGTCGATGCCATAGATGCGGGCGACAAAGCGGACATTCTGCGACCCCGTCAGCTCGCCGTGAAACGATCCGGCAAACCCCACCGGCCAGGAAATCGTCCCGGTCGAATAAATCTTGCCCGAGGTCGGCAGCAGCCCGCCCGAGATCATCCGCAGCAGGCTCGACTTGCCGGCCCCGTTGCGCCCCATCAGCGCGACCGAGGCCCCGGTCGGAAAGACCTGCGTGATGTTGTCGGCGACGGTCTTTTGCCGCCCGTTCAGGTAGTAGGTCTTGGTCAGGTTCTGCAGCCGGATCATGGCGGTGACCTAGCGACGGTTCCGGACGCTGTAATAGACCAGCACGCCGATGGTCCAGATCAGCAGCAAAAAGCTGCCCGTGATCAGGAACAGCTTGAGCCGCTGCGGATATTCCGGCATCTGCGCCAGCGTCGGGCGCACATAGGCGGCCAGATAGCGACTTTTCTGCTGCGCCTGCGCCTGCGCCAGATCATAGGCGGCCAGCGCGGCGGTATAGGTCCGCTCGGCGAATTCGCGGTCTACGACCAGCCGTTCATATTCGCCCACGACGGAGGAAAGCTGCTCGCCATCCGAGGACTGGCCGCCGAATTTGCGGCGCTCCTGGTCGATCTGCTCGCGGATGACGTTGATGCGCAGCGCGGCCTGTTCGATGCGCGGATCGTTGCCGCGGGCGTTGGATTGCAGGATGCCGCGCTGGATCAGCGCCTCGGCCAGCTGCTGCTGCAGCGAGTTCAGAATACCCACCTGCTGCTGCACATCGGCGACCGGATCGACCAGCTGATAGCGGTCGCGGAACTCGGTCATGGTCTGGCGGGCGAGCTTGAGACGCTCGACCGCCTTGTCCAGCTCGACCCGCGCATTGCGGATGCTGTCCTCGCGGGCGACGGCGTTCAGCTCGTTGATCATCGCCGAGCTTTCGTCAAAGATCTGCTGCGTCACCGCATAGGCGTCTTCCGGATCGAAGGCGAGGACGCGGACATCCAGCATCCCCGAATCGGTATGGACCTTGACCATGCGGCGCCAGTGATTGGTCAGCTGCTCGACCCGGTGATCGCCGTGATAGGCAAAGATCGGATCGTTCTCGGGCTGCGACCAGATGTTGACGAGGTCAAGCTTTTCATCGACGCGCTGCACCAGCTCGCTGCTGGTCAGGAACTTGTAGAGGATGTCCGGGTCCGAGGTCGAGCTTTCGCCCAGCCCGGTGATGCCGCCCAGCAGGTCGATGGCGCCCGCCGTGCCGCTTTCGCTGCGGACCGAAAAGCCCAGATACGAGGCGTATTGATCCTTGGCATAGCCCCACAGATAGACCCCGCAGGCCAGCAGCGGCAACAGCACCGCCAGCACGAAGGACAGCGCCACGATACGGTGACGGCGCTCGACCTTGGCGGGACGGGCGGGCGGCAAGACCGGGATGACGGGGGCAGCGGCGCCAACGCCGGGACCGGCTGGCCGTGCGGCAGCAGGCCGCGCACCGGGGAGCGGGGCGGCGGCGGGTCGTGCGGCGGCACCGGCAGGCTGGGGCGCGGGATTGGCGGCAGCGGGTGCTGCGGCGGGTTTGGGCGCTGCTGGGGCTGCTGGGGCTGCGGCGGGGCTGGCGGCTGCGGGTTTGGGCGCAGGCGCAGGTTGCGCGGCAGATTTCGCGGTGGGGGCCGCCTCGGCCGCTTGAGGTTTGGGTTGCGGCACGGGATTGGCCGAAGGATTGGCCGCAGGTGCCGCACTCGCCGGCTGCGGCGCAGGCTTCGCCGCACCCGATTGCGGCGCCGCTGCGGGACCGCCCGCCGAGGGCACCGCCGCCACCGCAGGCTTTGCAGCCGCAGCCGCCGGCGCGGCCTTGGCCGGGGCGGGATTGGCGCCCTCGCCCTGCGCCGCGTTGGCGGGCACGGGTTGCGGTCCTGGTGTCTGGTTCGACATGCGCGACAAGCCTTCTGTCTGGCGGGCAGGCGTTGTAATTTCCGTCCCCTTCCTACATAGCAGCGGAACGATGTCCATAGTTCCTTGCGGCGTCCGGCCCGGCGATCAGGGTCCGGCGCTGCCCCGTCGATGCCACACCGGATCCTGACATGACAAGCTTGCGCACCGTCGGTTCGACCCGCAAATTCTCGACCCTCCGCGCCATCGGCGCCCTCGTCATGCGCGAGATGTCGTCCAGCTATGGCAAGACGCCGGGCGGATATCTGTGGGCCGTGCTCGAGCCGGTCGGCGGTATCATCATGTTGACGCTGATCTTTTCGCTGGCCTTCCGCAGCCCGCCGATGGGCACCAACTTCGCCATCTTCTACGCGACCGGCGTCGTACCCTTCATGCTGTATAACGATATCGCGAGCAAGATCGCCCAAGCCCTCGGGTATTCGCGGCAGCTGCTGGTCTACCCCTCGGTCACGTTCTTCGACGCGATCATCGCACGTTTCGTCACCAACATGATCGCGCAGTTGCTGGTGGTCTATATCGTCTTTTTCGGCATCGTGACCGTCTTTGACACCCGCACCGATCCGGACCTGCCCAAGATCGCGCTGAGCATCAGCATGGCGGCGACCTTTGGCCTGGGGGTCGGGATGATGAACTGCTTTCTGTTCAACTACATGCCGATCTGGCAGAAGGCGTGGGCGATCATCAACCGGCCGCTCTTCATCATCAGCTGCGTGATCTTCCTGTTCGATTCGATCCCGCAGCCTTACCGCGACTATCTGTGGTACAACCCGCTCGTGCATGTGGTGGGGCAGATGCGGGCGGGGTTCTATCCATCCTATCACGCCGATTATGTCAGCCTGAGCTATGTCTTCGGGGTCAGCCTGACGCTGATCGCGGTCTCGCTGGCGCTGCTGCTGCGCTATCACCGCGACCTGCTGGATCAGATGTAGCCGCTACAGGTCGATGCGAATCGGCAGGACCATGCGGACCGGCTGGCCGCCGGGCGGCGGCGGGACGCGCGGCAGGCGCGCCGCCTGCCGAGAGATCGCGCTGTCATGGCGCGCGTCGCCGGTCGAGTTGGCCAGCTGCGCCTGGATCGTGCCGCCCGCCCCCACGGTGATCGCAAGCTGCACGGTGACGCTGCCCCGCCCCGCCCCCAGCCGCGTCCGCTGCATGTGACGCGCGATCATGGCGCCCGCCTGTCGTTGCCAATTCTGACGCGCCCCGGCCGAGGGCGCGGCACGGGCAGGCTGTGACGGCACCCCCTGCGCGGCCGGCGAACTAGGTTGGCGCGTGGCTGCGTCGGGGGTGGCCGCCGGTTTCGGCGCAGCCTGTCGCTGTAGTGCCGGCTCCGGCTGTCGGGGCCGCGCGGCGGGGCGCTGAGAGCGGATCAGGCGCGGCTGCAGGTCGATCAATTCCGCAAAATCTGTAGAGGGCGGAAGCGTCTGCATCGGTGGCAGGACGAAGTCCGGAACTTCGGGCGTCGGAGCATCAGGCTCAGGCAGAAGCTGTGCCGCATTGATCGAGGGTAGCGGGGTGAAGGGAATAGCGAGCTCGGGCATGGCCTGATCCGGCGCGGCCTCGGCTGCGGCGGGATCGTCCCTAGGCGTGCCGCTCTCCGCGCTCGACGCCGCCACTGGCACCGGCTGCGGCTCTGCCTCCGGCATGACCAGCTCGACAAAGACCGGCTCAATCAGTGCCTCGGTGCCGCCTTCGCCGGCCTCGCTCAGCCGGATCGCGGCCAGATGGGCCAGCGCGATCAGCCCCGCCGCGCAGGTCCATTTCAGAGTGTCGAGCATAAACCCCGCCGTCACGGCGCCGCGCCCTGATCCAGCCCGACCAGCGCGATCCGCGTCCAGCCCGCATCGCGCATCCGCGACATGACCCCCATCACCTGCCCATAGCTGATGCTGCGGTCGCCGCGCAGGAACAGCCGCGCCTGACGGTCGCCGCCGGTCGCGGCCTCGAGCGCCGCGATCAGCGCCGCCTCCGCCACCGCCTGATCGCCGATGCTGATCCCCCCGTCCGCGGCAATGGTGACATAGAGCGGCTGCTCGGGCCGGGGCGAGGCCGCGCCGCGGGCGGCGGGCAGATCGACATTGAGATCGACCGTGGCCAGCGGCGCCGCGACCATGAAGATGATCAGCAGCACCAGCATCACGTCGATAAAGGGCGTGACGTTGATCTCGTGCTGCTCGGTCAGTTCGTCATCCTCTGGCCCGCCCATCATGTCAGGCCTGCCCCAGATCCGCGTCGCGGCTGGCGAGGCGCTGGATCGCCGCCGCCACATCGCCCAGCCGCGCGCGATAGCCGGTGATCAGCCGGGCAAAGAAGTTATAGATCACCACCGCCGGAATTGCCGCGATCAGACCCAGCGCGGTCGCCAGCAGGGCCTCGGCTATGCCCGGCGCGACAACGGCCAGATTGGTCGTCTGCGCCTCGGAGATGCCGATAAAGCTGTTCATGATCCCCCAGACCGTCCCGAACAGCCCCACAAAGGGCGCGGTCGAGCCGATGGTCGCCAGTATCCCCGTCCCCATCGCCGCCCGCCGCCCGGCGCGTCCGACCGCCCCCTGAAGCTGCGACTGAATCCGCCCCGGCAGCCCCGGCCCCCCGGCCCGCGCGCGCTCGTAGGCGGCGAGGCGCAGCATGTGGCTGGTGCTGTCGGTCCACCCCTGCACCTGCGCCACCGCCTGATCCAGACTGCCTGCCGCGCGCACCAGCCGCAGCCCGGCGGCGGCGCGGGCATTGGCCCCGGCCAGTTCGAACGCCTTCACGATCAGCACCGTCCAGGTCACGACCGAGGCCGCCAGCAGCAGCAGCATCACCCCCTGCACCACGATATCGGCCTGCAGGAACATGCCCACCGGCGACAGATCGCGCGGCAGGGTCGCGGTAAGCACGCCCTGCGCCTGCGCCGGGGCGGCCAGCGCCGCAAGCGACAAGGGAGCGGTCAGAGCGAAAGGCGGCGGGGCAAGGCGCATGGGGCAAATCCGATCTGGCACTTCGGCGGGCGCGCGGCCCGCTGCGGCAAGGGTCATGGACGGCTTGCAGGTGGCTGGCCCTGTCGCGTCCATAGTAAGCAAGCCTGTTTTCGTCAACGACCTGTGACGGCCGCGCGGTTAGCTCGTCACATCCGCCTTGATGGCCTGGAACATCACCAGCAATTGCCGCTGGCGCTGCATCGTCGGCACCGCGCTGTCGGCGGCGAGCAGCAGCTTGCAGAACAGATCATACCCCGCGCTGCTGCGGCAGATCCGGTCCGCGCGGTGCTGGTGCCAGTGCAGCGTCTGGTCATGCGCCTCGGCCACGCCGGGCAGCGCCTTCAGCGCCGCCATCTCGTCCTGCAAGGCGGGCTGCAGCCGCAGGGCGGCGGTGTTCTGTTGCGTGTTGAAGTTCCGCGCCACCCAATAGCCGAGGTCGACGGGCTTGTCCGCCCGGTTGGGCAGGCCGCGTTCGGATTTGATCAGGAAGGACTGGGCCGAGCGCAGCGAGTAATGATGCATCTCGGCCAGATTGCGGCTGTCGGTGACGCCCAGCAGAGACAGGCGCTTGTCATTGGCGGCCACCAGCGGCGGCAGAGTGCGTCCCGAGCCGTCCACCCACAGCGGCGCGCTGTCCTTGCGGTGGCGCGGGCGGTGGACGCCGGGGCGGGCAAAGCTGGCCGGGCGGAAGAGCGATTTGAAGAAGGTGCCGGCGATGGGGTGGATCATCTCGGGCGGGGCCGAGCGGGTGAACTGCGCCGTCACCGGCGCGTCGCTGATCTGGGCGATGCCGTTCGCGCCGAACAGCCGCCAGCCAAGAGCGACCGCCTCGGCGCCATCCGGCAGCGCCGCCAGCAGATCGGCAATCCGACCCGCGCCGGTATGGATCACCGGAAACTCGTCCAGATCCGAAATCAGCATCCAGTCGGCGGCCTTGCGCGCGGGGTGCCGCCACGCCTGATCCAGCGCGCTCCATTGGACCGAGCGCCCCTCGGGCGGGCGGTTGGGCAGATGCGTGACCACGCCATGGCCCGCCAGCAGGTCCAGCAGCCGGTCGGAGCCATCCTCGCAATCATTGGAAAAGACCAGGAAATCGGTCACGCCCAGCAGGCGGTGCCAGGCCAGCCATTCCAGCAGATAGGGGCCTTCATTGCGCTGCGTCGTGACCGACAGGACCCGATTTGGCGCAGCCTCGGCCATCAATCGACGCCGAAGAGGTCGCGGGTATAGACCTTGTCCACCACATCCGACAGCTCCGGCGCCTGCCGGTTGGCAAGGATCAGGTCGCTTTCGGCCTTGAACGCCTCCAGATCGCGGACGACGCGGCTGTTATAGAACAAATCGTCGTCCAGCACCGGTTCATAGACGATGACCTCGATCCCCTTGGCCTTGATCCGCTTCATGATGCCCTGCACCGAACTGTCGCGGAAATTGTCCGAGCCGGCCTTCATCACCAGCCGATAGACGCCGACCACCGAAGGCTTGCGCGCCACGATCTGGTCCGAGACGAAATCCTTGCGGGTGCGGTTGGATTCGACGATGGCCGAGATCAGGTTCTGCGGGATCTGGTCGTAATTGGCCAGCAGTTGCTTGGTGTCCTTGGGCAGGCAATAGCCGCCGTAACCGAAGCTGGGATTGTTGTAATGGTCGCCGATCCGCGGGTCGAGGCAGACGCCTTCGATGATCTCGCGCGAGTTCAGGCCATGGGCCAGCGCATAGCTGTCAAGCTCGTTGAAATAGGCCACGCGCAGGGCAAGATAGGTGTTGGAAAACAGCTTGATCGCCTCGGCCTCGACCGAGCCGCAGAAGCGCACCGGCATGTCCTTGCGGATCGCGCCCTGCACCAGCAGATCGGCGAAGCGGCGGCCGCGCTCGGACCGTTCGCCCACGACGATGCGGGACGGGTGCAGGTTGTCGTGCAGGGCCTGCCCCTCGCGAAGGAACTCGGGCGAGAAGATGATGTTCGGCCAGTCCAGTTCTTCGCGCATGCGGTCGACGAAGCCGACGGGGATGGTGGATTTGATGACCGCCACCGCGTCGGGATTGATGCGGTGGATGTCGGTCAGCACATGTTCGACCGTCGAGGTGTCAAAGCGGTTGCTGCGCGGGTCGTAATTGGTCGGCGTGGAGACCACGACATATTCCGCGCCCGCGTAAGCCTGCTCAGGGTCCAGCGTCGCGCTGAGATCGAGGTCGTTACCGGCCAGATAGGCGGTGATATCGGCGTCCTCGATGGGCGAGACGCCGTCATTGACCATCGCCACCCGCTCGGGCGTGACATCCAGCGCCGTCACCCGATTGTGCTGCGCCAGCAGAACCGCATTCGACAGGCCGACATAGCCCAAACCCGCAACCGCAATTCTGGTCATCATTCACCTTCCCGGCAGCGCGCCGGCCTTGTCCTTCAGGGCACGCGCAGGTGCGCGGCGATCATGCCGCGACAAAGGCGCGGCGCGATTTTCATCCCCGAAAAAGCCTTGACTGACAAGGGGTGGGCGGAAGGTTTTCAGAAAAGCGGGAGTGTCGCAAGCGATCCGGTGGATCGGACACCCTGCCGTGGCCGTCACGGTCGGACGGGGACGCCCCCGGTTCAGACGCAAGGGCCGGTCCGGGCGATGTGACACCCCGGACCGGCCCTTGCAAAGCTGCTCAGGCCGCGGTGACGGCCAGCAGCGGCTTGTGGGTCTCGGCGCATAGCTCGTGATGCAGCGCCTTGATGGCCTCGTTCAGCCCGTCGCGGGGGATGACGTATTGCACATCGACGCAGCGGCTGGGTTGCTGCGCGGCGATGACCTCGATCCCCGCCTCGTCCAGCGCCCGCAGCCCGCGCAGCAGGGCGTTCAGCCCGCGCAGGTCGCGGCCGATGACCGAGGCGATGGCCGCCTGCCGCGTCGTCACCTGGGCGGTGGGATAGGCGTCTTGCAGATCGGCCTCGATCCGGCGGGCGATCTTCAGCGACACGTCGAGGTAATGCGTGATGGTGTTGGCGTTCGAGCTTTTCGACACGATGGACGCCTTGTGACGGCGCAGCACCTCGAGGATGGCGGCGTCGTAGCCCTTGACGCCGACCATGTCCGGCTCGAACAGTTCGAGCGCGATGACCGGCAGCCCGGTGACGATCTCGGCGGCGGCCTTGTCGGCCGGGGCCTCGTCGATCAGCGTGCCGGGGTCGTCGGGCTCAAAGGCGTTGGTCACGCGCAGCGGGATCTGGGCCTGGCGCAGCGACTGCGCGGCCTTGGGGTGGATCGCCTCCATCCCCAGATTGGCAAGCTGGTCGGCGACGTCGTAATTCGTGTGGCCCAGCTTGCGGACCTGATCGGCCCCGACCAGCCCCGGATCGGCCGAGGAGAGGTGGAATTCCTTGTGGATGATCGCCTCGGTCGCGCCGGTCAGCGCCGCCAGCCGCGAAAAGGTCACCTCGGAATAGCCGCGATCGAACTCGGCCATCAGCCCTTCGGTGCATTGTGCATAGCCGGTGACGATGGCCATTTCGGTGGACAGATCGACGCCCTTCATGCCGTCCTGCAACCGCTCGGTCAGGCACAGCTCACGCTCGTCCCGCCAGCCGGTCAGATCGACGAACCGCGCCGCCACGCCGAAACGGCGCAGAAGCTGGGTCGCGGTAAAGGCGGAGTGCGCCTCACCCAGACCGGACAGCAGCTCGCGGATGATCTGCATCTGCCGCGACAGCCGGAAATGGCCATAGCTGGACAGGCGCTGCATGTCGATCAGGAAGGACCGCGCGCCCTCGATCCGGTCGCGGACGAAATCATCCGCCTGCGCCAGATCGGCGGGGTGGTCCAGCACCTTGGCATGTGCGGCGCGCATCGCGACCGCCACCCGGTCCAGCTTTTCCAGCCAGCCATGCCCCTCGGGCGCATTGGCGAAGGCGGCATAGACCCCCGGCTCGCCCGATTTCTTGTGTTCCAGCAGCAGGTTGGTGATGCCGCCAAAGGCCGAGACGACAAAGACCCGCCCATACAGATCGTCGCCTTCGCGCGCGCCGATCAGCAGCGTCTCGCGCAGCTGATCCAGGCGCGACATCGAGGTGCCGCCGATCTTTTCGACTGTGTGTCCGGCTGTGGTCATGATGTCCCCTTCAGGTTTCGTCTGCAGCGGCATAGCTGCCGTCTTCGCGGTGAACCTCGGTCCCGGTCACGGGCGGGTTGAAGCAGCAGGCCATGACCAGCTCTTCCTCGGCCCGCAGGGTGTGGCGGTCATGCAGGTTCAGGGCATACATGACGCCGGGGCGGATCTCGTGCGTCTCGCCAGTGGCCAGATCGGTGATGCTGCCCTTGCCCGACATGCAATAGACGCTTTCGAAGTGGTTCTTGTAGTGGAAGGTATGCTCCGACCCGGCTTCCAGCGTGGTGATGTGGAAGGAAAACCCCATCCCGTCATCGGCCAGCAGCATCCGCACGCTGTTCCAGCGCGCATCGCTGACCGATTTGTCGGTGTTCTTCAGCTTGTGGAAATCACGAACGATCATGTTGTTACTCCGCTGCGATCTGGTTGTTGCCGGTCGCGGCCGAAACCGCCGATTCCAGTATGTTCAGGCCCTTGGCAAAGACCGCGTCCGGGATGGTCAGCGGGGCCAGCACCTTGACCACCTCATCATGCGCGCCCGAGGTCTCGATGATCAGCCCGGCTTCAAAGCAGCGCGCGCAGATGTCGCTGGCCAGCTCGCCGCTGCCCACATCGATGCCGCGCATCATGCCCCGACCCTTCAGGGCCGAACCGGGGATCTGGGCCGAGATTTCGGTCAGCCGATCCTCAAGATACTTTGCCTTGCGAAGCGTTTCCTTCTGGAACGCGTCATCCGACCAGAACTTTTCCAGCGCGACGCGGGCGGTGACAAAGGCGTGGGTATTGCCGCGGAAGGTGCCGTTATGTTCGGCCGGCTTCCAGATGTCGTGGTCCGGCCGGATCAGCAGCGCGGCAAAGGGCAGACCCATCCCGCTGAAGGATTTCGCCTGCGTGATCATGTCGGGGTTCAGCCCCATGCCTTCGGTGCTGAAATAGGGGCCGGTCCGGCCGATGCCCGACTGGATGTCGTCGATGATGAACAGCGCGCCATGCTTGCGGGCCAGCCGTTCGACACCCTGCAGCCATTCGGCCGAGGCGGCGTTCAGACCGCCTTCGCCCTGCACGGGTTCAACGATGAAGGCCGCCGGATCGTCCATGCCCGAGGACGGGTTTTCCAGCACCCACTCGATATATTCCAGCGTGTTGTTGTCGCCCATCGCGTTCTCGAACGGCATGTGGGTAACGTCGGCAAGGCTGCCGCCGCCCGCGCCTTCGCGCTTGGCGGTGTTGCCGGTCAGCGCCAGGCTGCCCATGGTCATGCCGTGGAAGGCGTTGGTGAAAGCGACGATATTGCGCCGCCCGGTGACCTTGCGGGCCAGCTTGATCGCGGCCTCGACGGCGTTGGTGCCGGTCGGGCCGGTCATCATCACCTTGTAATCCATGCCGCGCGGGCGAAGGATCAGGTTTTCAAAGGCTTCCAGAAAGGCGGCCTTGGTGTCGGTATACATGTCCAGGCCATGGGCGATGCCGTCGCGGCTGATATGGTCGATCAGCGCGCTTTTCATGTCGGGATCGTTGTGGCCATAGTTCAGCGAGGAACATCCGGCAAGGAAATCAATGTATTCGCGGCCTTGCACATCGGTCATGATGGCGCCGCTGGCTTTGGTGAAGACGGTGGGAAAGCTGCGGCAATAGCTGCGCGCTTCGCTTTCGCGGCGGGTAAAGATGGTCGTATCGGCTGCTTTGGCAGTCGTCATGGGAAACCTCGATTTTATCTGGATTTGCGGAAGAGCGGACGCTCAGGCCACACGCGCCATGGCGGCGCCAAGGGGGATCGTGACCATGTGCTCGGTCGGCGCTGCCCCGGCGAAATGGCGATCTTGGGTGAAATACGGCGTCTCGCTCAACTCGCTGCCATGGCGGGCGGCGAGGCTGCGAAACAGCGCCCAGCTGGGGGCATTGTCGCGGGTGATGGTGGTCTGCAACTGACGGACGGGCTTCATCTCGTCCCGCGCCAGCAGCGCATCCAGCATCCGAGAGCCGAGGCCAAGACCCCGCGCGTCGGGGTGGACGGCGACCTGCCAGACAAACAGCGTGTCCGGCGCGCCGGGCCGCAGGTAGCCCGAGATCCAGCCGACCGGCCGGCCATCGCGCTCGGCGATGATGCAGCTATCGGCGAAGTGGTCGCATTGGAGCAGGTTGCAATACATGCTGTTCTCGTCCAGCGGCTTGCAGGCCCGCACCAGCGCCCAGATGTCGCTGCCGTCGCTGGCGCGCGGCTTGCGGAAACTGGTCCGGTCAGGTGGCGTGTGGATCGTATCCGTCACGTTCTGTCCCTTTTATTGCTTCGCTAGACTAACTACTCGGAGCCGCGGCATTTTTCAACCGTTGAAACCGATTTTTTGCGCTGTGGGCGGGGCTTGAGGCCGTTTCGCCCTTGCAGCATTGGCCGATCCGGGGCCGAAAAAAATGCGAAAATATTGACCTCGACACCCGTTCCGGGCGATTCGCGGCGCCGTTCGGGCGGCGGCTTGACGCGGCTGCGTCGCAAGGCGAAGGATCAGGGGAAAACAAGGGGCCGGCTATGGAACGGATCGACGCCTGTCTGATGGCCTTGCGCCGCATCATCCGCGCGACCGAGATCCACCGCAAGGAGGTCGCGCAGCACATCGGCATCACGCCGGTGCAACTGCGCGTGGTGCAGATCATCGCCGAGACCGGGGCCACCACCGGCAGCGCCATTGCCAAGCGGATGCATGTCTCGCAGGCGACGGTGTCGGCGCTGATCGACCGGCTGGAACAGGCCGGGCTGGTGGAACGCCGCCGCGACGCGGGCGACAAGCGCCAGACGCTGCTGACGCTGACCCCCGCCGGGCAGGCGACCCACGACGCCGCGCCCGATGCGCTGCAACAGCAGCTTGTGCGCAAGTTTCAGGGCTTGGAGACGTGGGAGCAGGCGATGCTGGTCGCCAGCTTGGAACGGATCGTCGCCATGCTGGATGCGGGCGACGAGCCGGTGGGCGCCCTGCTGGACACGCACGAGATCTAAGGCGCGGCCCTAGACCCAGTCCCAGGGCCGCGTGAACTGGCCCAGACGCTGGCGGACCTCGGCCTCGTCCGTGCCGGCGTCCCGCGCCAGCTTGGCGACAAGGCCGCGCTTCTTGTCCTCGACCACCTGCACGACATGGGCGCCGGTGCCGTCCAGCGCCTGATTATAGACGCGGGCGATGGCCAGCTTGCGCAGATCGGGCTTGAAGATCTTCCCGACCGCCGTTTTCGGCAATTCGTCCAGAATTTCCAGATATTTCGGGACCGCCGCGCGTTCCTTGATGTGGCTGCGGGCGTGTTCCATCAGCTCGTCCTGCGTGACCGTCGAATCGGCCACCAGCTCGACATAGACGCAGGGCAGCTCGCCCGCGAAGGAATCCGGCTGGCCTATGGCACCGACCGAGGCCACGGCGGGGTGCGAGAGCAGCGCGTCCTCGATCTCGGCGGGGTCGATGTTGTGGCCGCCGCGGATGATCAGATCCTTGGCCCGGCCGGTGATCCACAGATAGCCGTCGGCATCCATCCGGCCCAGATCGCCGGTGCGCAGGAAGCGCCCCTCGGCGAACAGGTCGCGGTTCTTGTCAGCCTCGGTATAGGTCGAGCCCTCGAAGATGCCGGGGCTGGCGACGCAGATCTCGCCCACCTCGTCGGTCGCGCATTCGATGAACCCGTCGCCATTGCGGCGCAGGATGCGGACATGGGTATAGGGCAGCGGCAGCCCGACCGAGCCGACCTTCTTGGCCCCGTCCACCGGATTGCAGGAGACAAGGCAGGTGGCCTCGGTCAGGCCGTAGCCTTCGGCGATCTCGACCCCGGTCGCGGTCTTGAAACGGGTGTAAAGCTCGATCGGTAGCGGGGCCGAGCCGGAAATCGCCGTCCGCAGCGACGACACATCGGCATTGACCGGCCGCTGCATCAGCGCCGAGATCGCCGTGGGCACCGCGATCAGGAAGGTCACCTGCCAGCGCTCGATCAGCTTCCAGAAGTTGTCGAAGACGCCGTCGCCGCGATAGCCGGCGGGGGTCGGCATGACCATGTGGGCGCCGGAAAACACGCAGCTCATCAGGATCGGATAGGCGGCAAAGACGTGGAACAGCGGCAGCGGGCAGATCAGCACGTCGTTTTCGTCGAACAGCAGCGAGCCGCCCAGAAAGCCGTTATAGATCATGCCCGAAAACTTGTGCTGCGCCACCTTGGGCAGGCCGGTGGTGCCGCCGGTGTGGAAATAGGCGGCGACGCGATCCTCGGGCGGGTCGTCGAATTCCAGCCGGTCGTGGTTTTCGGCCGAGGCGCAGGCCTCGAAATTATGGACCTTGGCGTGATGCTTGACCGTGACCTTGGGCCGGGCCAGCGGGACGATGAATTTCTTCAGCCCGGTCAGATGCCGGTTCAGGTCGATTTCCAGCACATGCTGGACGTCCGGGGCCTGCGCGACCGCCTCTGCGGCCTTTTGCGCGACATCCGATTTGGGAAAGGATTTCAGCGTGACCAGCACCTTGGCGCGGGTGGCGCGCAGCAGCGAGGCGATGTGATCGGCCTCGAGCAGCGGGTTGATCGGGCTGACCACGCCCACCGTCATCCCGGCCAGCAGCACCACCGGGGTCTCGATGCTGTTGGGCAGCAGATAGGCGACGGTATCGTTCGGCCCCACGCCCAGCTTGCGCAGCAGGTTGGCGGTCTCGGTCACGCGCTGGCGGAACTCGCGCCAGGTCAGGGTGGTGGCATGGTCGCGGGGACCGGACAGCAGTTGAAAGCTGACCGCCGGGCGGTCGGGAAAGCGCTCGGCCGTGCGCGACAGCACCTCATAGACGGTGCGGCCGTTGTCGCGTTCCTCATAGGGCATCTCACGCTCGACCGCGTCACGGTCGGCGGCGCCGCGAAATCCGAAATTCCTGGTCATGTCTCCCCCCGGTTGCCGGCAGTTCTGGCGGCCGGTTTCCCGTCCAAGCATGTGCCGAAACCGGGCCTTGGGGCAAGTGTCGCGGCAGGGCGTGGGGCGCGGAACGCAACGTCAGTCACGCCACGTCACACGGCCCGCGTCCCAACAGCCCGCGCAGGCCGCCGCACTCGCCCTGCCCGTCTGGCGCGCGGGCGCGGTTTGGGCTAGCGGTGGGCGCGACCAGTGCCGCGACCAGTGCCGCGACAAGTGCCAAGGGGGCCGAATATGCACACCGTGACCATGCTTGCCGCACCGCTGCGCGCCGATCTGACCGACCACCATGTCGCGTCGCTGCGGGACCGGCTGGGCGGCGGCGGGGTGATCTGGCTGGCCCCCGGCATCGCGGCAGAGTTTCCGGTCGCCGACCTGCCCCCCGAGATGGACGAGATCGCCGCCGCCGCTCGCCATGCGGGGTTCGATCTGGTCGTCCAGCCGACCCGCGACCGGCGCAAGCCGGTGCTGCTGGCGGATATGGATTCGACCATGATCCAGCAGGAGTGCATCGACGAACTCGCCGCCGAGGCCGGCGTCGGCCCCCGCGTCGCCGACATCACGGAACGCGCGATGAATGGCGAGCTGAACTTTCACGAGGCGCTGATCGAGCGCGTCTCGCTGCTGGCCGGCCTGCGCGAGAGCGTCATCGACAAGGTGCTGGATCAGCGCATCACGCTGACGCCGGGCGGGCGCGAGCTGATCGCGACGATGCGGGCGCAGGGCGCCTATTGCGCGCTCGTCTCGGGCGGGTTCACCGCCTTTACCTCGCGCGTGGCCGAGGTTCTGGGCTTTGACGAACACCGCGCCAACACGCTGCTGGCCGATGAGGGCGTGCTGACCGGCCATGTCGCGCTGCCGGTGCTGGGCCGCGAGGCCAAGGTCGAGGCGCTGACCCAGATCACCGCCGAACGCGGCCTGACGCCCGCCGATGCGATGGCCGTGGGCGACGGTGCGAATGATCTGGGCATGATCGGGCTGGCCGGAACCGGGGTGGCGCTGCACGCCAAACCCATCGTCGCCGCGCAGGCGGGCGTCCGGATCGACCATGGCGACCTGACCGCGCTGCTGTATATCCAGGGCTATGGCCGCGACGAGTTCATCAGCGGCTGACGAAAAGGGCGCCCGAACGGACGCCCCATCATCCGCATCAGCGCCCGGCGTCAGTCCTTGGCGCGCTCGACATAGCTGTTGTCGGTGGTGTTGATGACGATGCGCGTGCCCACGCCGATATGCGGCGGCACCATCACCCGCAGCCCGTTATCCACCTGCGCGGGCTTGTAGGATGACGACGCGGTCTGGCCCTTGACGACCGGCTCGGTCTCGGTGACCTCGACGGTCATCTTCTGCGGCAGTTCCATCGCGATCGGCACGCCGTTGAAGACCTGCAGGAAGACCCGCATCCCTTCCTGCAGATAGACCGCCTGATCGCCGATCACATCGGCCGGGGCCACGACCTGCTCATAGCTCTCGGGCTCCATGAAGTGGTAGCCTTCGCCGTCATTATACAGATAGTCATAGCTGCGCTCATCGACATGGGCCTTTTCGACCTGATCGGTGGTCTTCCAGCGCTCCATCACCTTCACCCCGTCCGAGATGCGGCGCATCTCGACGCTGGTGGTCGGGGTGCCCTTGCCGGGGTGGAAGTTTTCGGCCTTCAGCACGACGTAAAGGCGCTCGTCGATTTCGAGCACATTGCCCTTGCGGAGGCTGGATGCGATGACTTTCATCTGCGGATTCCTTGCGAAGTCTTTGGGGGGCGCGTAAGCCCATTGCGCGTGTCCCTAGCGCAAGATCAGCCGTTTTGCCAGAGAAACCATGACCGACAGCCAATGGTGGCGGCCCCATCGCCACGCCGACCGCAGGCCCGCGCTGCTGGCCCGCAACCGCATCCAGCGCGCCATCCGCGACTGGCTGGACGCCAATGATTTCACCGAGGTCGATCCCGCCGCCCTGGTCGTCAGCCCCGGAAATGAGACGCACCTGCACGGCTTCGCCACCCAGATGATCGGCAATGACGCCCGCGCCCACCCGATGTATCTGCACACCTCGCCCGAATTCGCGATGAAGCGCCTGCTGGCGGCGGGCGAGACGCGGATCGCGGCCTTCAGCCACGTCTGGCGCAACCGCGAGCGCGGGCCGCTGCATCACCCCGAATTCACCATGCTGGAATGGTATCGCGCGGGGCAGGATTACACGGTGCTGATGGATGATTGCGCCGATTTCCTGATGCTGGCGGGTCACGCGGCAGGGGCCGATCTGCTGCGCTATCGCGACGCGACCTGCGATCCCTATGCCAGCCCGGAACGGATCAGCGTGGCGGATGCGTTTCACGACTTCGCCGGCATCGACCTGCTGGCCAGCATCTCGCCCCAAGGCCGGACCGACCGGGCCATGCTGGCCGCGCAGGCGCAGGCGGCGGGAGTGCGCTGCGGGGCGGATGACACATGGTCCGACGTCTTTTCCCGCGTCCTGGCCGAGCGGGTCGAGCCGCATCTGGGCCACGGCGCGGCGACCATCCTTGACCGCTATCCCGCGCCCGAGGCCGCACTTGCCCGCCGCGCGCCCGACGATCCCCGCGTTTCCGAGCGGTTCGAGCTGTATGCCTGCGGGGTGGAACTCGCCAACGGCTTCGGCGAGCTGACCGACCCGGTCGAGCAGCGCGCGCGTTTCACCGCCGACATGGCAGAACGCGCCCGCATCTATGGCGAGACCTACCCGCTGGACGAGGATTTCCTGTCGGCGCTGGAACTGATGCCGCCCGCCTCGGGGATTGCGCTGGGGTTTGACCGGCTGGTCATGCTGGCGACCTCGGCGCCCTCGGTCGCGGCGGTGATCTGGGCGCCGGTGGCCGATCCCGGCTAGGGCGTCAGCCGCGACAGGATCTCGGCCGCGCTGCCGGGACGCGCCTCGGTGCAGCCGGTCCCGGCCCAGAACGGCCCGAAACCGTGTTCGCCGATGGCCACGGCCTCGCGATGCAGCAGTTTCAGCGCCGAATAGGGCAAGGGATAGGGCGGCGCCTCGCTGTCGTCGCGGGTGGTGATGCGGTTTTCCAGCCCCCGCGCGGGCCGCCCCGACACCGCCCGCGTCATGATGGTGCGGCCATGGGCCAGCCCGTCGCGATGGGGCTGCGAGGTCGCGGCCTCGGTCGCGGGCAGAAAGGCGGTGCCGCATTGCGCGGCAAAGGCGCCGGCATCCAGCACGGCGCGGACGTCCCTGGCCGTCATGATCCCGCCCGCCGCGATCAGCGGCAGGCCCAGATCGCGCAGTTCGGCCAGCAGGTCCAGCGTCGGCAGGCGGCGGTCCGGTCCATTCTCGTCGAAGATGCCGCGATGGCCGCCGGCCTGCCACCCCTGCGCCACGATTCCGTCCAGCCCGGCGGCGGCGATGGCCTCGGCCTCGGCCCGGCTGGTCGCGGTCGCCAGCAGCACCGCGCCGCTGTCGCGCAGCTTGGCGATGCTGTCGCCCGAGGGCAGGCCGAAGTGAAAGCTGACCACCCCCGGCCGCTCGGCCAGCAGCATGTCCACCATGTCGGGGTCGTGGTCGAGCGGGGTATAGCTGTCATGCAGCGCCATGGGCGGGCTGGCGCCGACGCTGCCGAAATCCGGGGCCAGCGCCGACAGCCACGCCCCTTCACGCTCGCTGTCGCGGGGCGGCGGGACGTGGCAAAAGACATTGGCGTTGATCGGCGCCTCGCGCTGCATCAGCGCGCGGGTCCGGCGCAGCGCCGCGCGCGCGGCATCCGCATCCATCGCCGCCAGCCCCAGCGAGCCCAGCCCCCCGGCATCGGACACCGCCGCCGCCAGTTCCGGCGTCGAAATCCCCGCCATCGGCGCCAGCACCACCGGCACACGCATCTTCAATCGCTGCAACATCGACTGCCCTTCCCTGCTTTCGCCTATTTACAATGCCGCGCGGCGGCAGGATCAAGCGCGGATGTTCGATCTTGCGCTCGATGTGACCCTGTGGCTGATCGCCGCCGCTTTCGTGGCGGGCGCCATGGACGCCATCGCCGGCGGCGGCGGGCTGATCACGGTGCCGGCGCTGATGCTGGCCGGGGTGCCGCCCGCGCAGGCGCTGGCCACCAACAAGGTGCAGGGCGTCTTCGGCGCGGCGACGGCGGCGCTGAGCTATGCGGCCTCGGGGCATGTCGATCTGCGCGGGCAGATCCGGGCCGCGATGCTGGCCTTTGCGGCGGGGATGGCGGGGGCGTTCTGCGTCTCGCTGATCCCCACGCAGGCGCTGCGCTATGCGCTGCCGGTGCTGCTGATCGCCATCGCTGCCTTTTTCGCGCTGAAGCCGGGGCTGAACGATCTGGACCGCGCGGCGCGGATCACGCCGGGGCAGTTCACGGCCTTTGTCGTGCCGCTGGTGGGGTTTTACGACGGACTGATCGGGCCGGGGACGGGCGCGTTTTTCATGCTGTGTTTCGTCATGCTGGCCGGCTACGGCATCCTGCGCGCCACCGCCCATACCAAGCTGCTGAACTTTTCGTCGAACCTTGGCGGGGTGCTGGCCTTCGCGCTGGTGGGCAAGCCGCTATGGATCACCGGGATCGCGATGGGCGCGGCGCAGATCGCCGGGGCGTGGGTTGGCTCGCGGCTGGCGATGCGGATCGGGGCGCGGCTGATCAAGCCGCTGCTGGTCACCAGTTCCACCGTGCTGGCGCTGAAGCTGCTGTACGACCTGTTCTGAGTCAGATCGGCAGCCCGCCGTCTTCCTTGGCGGATTTCAGCACGATCTCGGTCCGCACCTGCGTGACCTGCGAATGGGACAGCAGGCGGTCATGGATGAAATCGGCCAGCGCATCCAGATCGCGCACCGCCAGTTCCAGCACATAATCCGCATCGCCCGAGACGGAATGCGCGGCACGCACCTCGGGCTGGGCGGCGATGAAGCTGGCAAAGTCCTTGTCGCTGGCCGCGCCGTGGCTGCGCAGATTGACGCGGGCAAAGGCGCGGATGCCGAAACCCAGCACCCGCGGGTCGAGCCGCGCGGCATATCCCCGGATCGCGCCCGTCCGTTCCAGCGCGGCGCGGCGGCGCGAGCATTGCGAGGGCGACAGGTTCACCAGCTCGGACAGTTCGGCATTTGTCAGCGCCCCGTTGCGCTGCAGGGCCGCCAGAATCGCCCGGTCGCGCGCGTCATGCGTCAACATACCCCCTCCTGCCCCGGATGCTGCACGAAACACGCATCAATCTGCGCCAAACTGTCGCGTTTGCAAGAATTTTGTGCAGGTTTTGCGCGAGAATGGGCCAACCACAACGCGAAAGGAATCACCATGGGTCCATTCCCGCATGACGCACCGAAAGCCAGCATCAGCGACGCCAACCCGGCCGGCACCGACGGCTTTGAATTCGTCGAGTTCGCCCATCCCGACCCCGCTCAGCTTGACCAGCTGTTCCGCAAGATGGGCTTTACCCCCGTGGCCCGGCACAAGTCGCGCAATGTGACGCTGTATCGGCAAGGCGGGATCAATTACGTGCTGAACGCGGAACCCGACAGCCATGCCAGCCAGTTCATCGCCGATCACGGCCCCTGCGCCCCGGCGATGGGCTGGCGCGTCGTCGATGCCCAGCACGCGCTGCGCCGCGCGGTCGAGCTGGGCGCGCGCGAATATACCGGCCCCGGCAAGGTGCTGGATTTCCCGGCGGTCTATGGCATCGGTGACAGCCTGCTGTATTTCATCGACAAATATGAGGACACCGGCAGCGCCTGGCAGGATGATTACGAGTGGCTGGCCGAGCCTGACCCCCGGCCCGAGGGCGTGGGCTTTTATTACATCGACCACCTGACCCACAACGTCGTGCGCGGGAACATGGACACCTGGTACCGCTTTTACCACGACACCTTCAATTTCCGCGAAATCCGCTATTTCGACATCAAGGGCAAGCAGACCGGGCTGTTCAGCCGCGCCCTGACCAGCCCCGACGGCAAGATCCGCATCCCGATCAACGAATCCGCCGACGAACATTCGCAGATCGAGGAATATCTGCGCGAATACAAGGGCGAGGGCATTCAGCATATCGCGGTTGCCACCAACGACATCTATGCCGCGACCGATGCGCTGGCGGAAAGCGGCCTCGAATTCATGCCCGGCCCGCCCGATGTCTATTACGAGATGTCGCGCCAGCGCGTCACCGACCATGACGAGCCGCTGGACCGGATGAAAAAACACGGCATTCTGATCGACGGCGAGGGCGTGGTCGATGGCGGCACCACCCGCATCCTGCTGCAGATCTTCTCGAAAACCGTCATCGGCCCGATCTTTTTCGAGTTCATCCAGCGCAAGGGCGATGACGGCTTTGGCGAGGGCAATTTCCGCGCACTGTTCGAATCGATCGAAGAGGATCAGATGCGGCGCGGGGTGCTGACCTCGGACGCGGCGGGGTGAGCTGGCAGGACCTGTCGACCGCCCCCGCCAGCGGGACGGTCATCTGCGAATCGCACGAGGTCGAGGGCGTCAGAACCTTCGACCTCGACGGCTTTCCGCTGCTGGTGATCCGCGACGCTTCGGGGCTGCGCGGCTTTCTGAACCTGTGCCCGCACCAGTTCCTGCCGCTGGACCATCGCGGCGGGCGAATCCTCAGCGCCGATGGCGGGCGGCTGATCTGTTCCTCGCATCAGGCGCAGTTCGACGCCGAAAGCGGCGCGGTGCTGGCCGGGCCGGCACCCTGCGGGCTTGACCCGGTGCCGCTGACGGAACAGAAGGGGAAGATCATCATTTCCGCCTTTTGATCCCAAGGCTTGTGGAAAACGGCGCTGTTCAACACCATATGTTGTTGACACAAGGTCGCACCCGGCCCAGTATGAAGATGCTTTGACGGACCCGGAATCAACCCCGGCAGCGGGGCAAGAAGGGGCTGCCAAACGGCCCACGCCGACCCCGCAAGGACAGGCGTCGAAGTATTTTCACACCATGGTGCCAGCCATGGACGCGCCAACCGGGAAGGGAAAGCTCTTTCCGGGTGGATGTCCGACGCCCGGCACCGCGATCAGGACAAAGGGTTACCCCGATGAGCATCACCGTCTATTCCAAGCCCGCTTGCGTTCAGTGCACCGCGACCACCCGCGCGCTCGAAGCGCGTGGCATCGAATTCGACGTCATCGACCTGACCCAGGACGAAGACGCCTATGCACATGTCTCCGGTCTGGGGTATCGTCAGGCTCCGGTCGTGATTGCCGGCGATTCGCACTGGTCCGGGTTCCGTCCCGACCTGATCGGCCAGCTGTCCTGATCGCCTTTGGGCGACAGCAGCACACGGCATCAAGCAGGTGGCATCGGAAACCATGGCGCAGCTTGTCTATTATTCGTCCCGGTCCGAAAACACGGCCCGATTCGTGGCCGATCTGGGGCTGGATGCGCTGCGTATCCCGCTGGAATCCGACGCCCCCATGCCCGAGCCGACCGAACCCTATGTGCTGATCTGCCCGACCTATGCCGACGGCAAGGGCCGCGGCGCGGTGCCGAAACAGGTCATCCGCTTTCTGAACGACCCCGACCGGCGAGCGCTGATCCGCGGCGTGATCGCCGGCGGCAACCGGAACTTCGGCGCGCTGTTCGCCGCTGCCGGTGACGTCATCGCCCGAAAATGCAACGTTCCGCTGCTGTACCGGTTCGAACTGGCCGGCACCCCCACCGACATCGCCCGCATCCGCGAAGGGCTTCACCTGTTCTGGAGTAAGACATGCTTGACGACCGCCTGAACCGTCCAAAGGCCGAAGCCAAGGACTATCACGCGCTGAACGCGATGCTGAACCTGTATGACGATGCCGGTCGCATCCAGTTCGACGCGGACCGGATGGCGGCACGGCAGTATTTCCTGCAGCACGTGAACCAGAACACGGTCTTCTTCCATTCGCTGGACGAAAAACTGGGGTATCTGGTCGAAGAGGGCTATTACGACGAGGCCGTTCTCGATCAGTATTCCAAGAACTTCCAGCGCCGGATCTGGGAAGAGGCCTATGCCCGCAAGTTCCGCTTTCCGACCTTCCTCGGGGCGTTCAAATACTACACCTCCTACACGCTGAAGACCTGGGACGGAGAGCGTTTCCTGGAACGGTACGAGGATCGCGTGGTCATGGTCGCGCTGACGCTGGCCCGCGGCGACGAGGCGATGGCGCTGAAGCTGATGGACGAGATCATCTCGGGCCGGTTCCAGCCCGCAACGCCGACCTTCCTGAACGCCGGCAAGAAAGCGCGGGGCGAGTTCGTGTCCTGCTTCCTGCTGCGCATCGAAGACAACATGGAATCCATCGGCCGGGCCATCAATTCGGCCCTGCAGCTGTCCAAGCGCGGCGGCGGCGTGGCGTTGATGCTGACCAACATCCGCGAGCATGGCGCCCCGATCAAGGGCATCGCCAACCAGTCCTCGGGCGTGATCCCGGTGATGAAGCTGCTGGAAGACAGCTTCTCCTATGCCAACCAGCTTGGCGCGCGGCAGGGTGCGGGCGCGGTCTATCTGAACGCCCACCACCCCGATATCCTGCGTTTCCTGGATACCAAGCGCGAAAACGCCGACGAAAAGATCCGCATCAAGACGCTGTCGCTTGGCGTGGTGATCCCCGACATCACCTTTGAACTCGCCAAGAAGAACGAGGACATGTACCTGTTCTCGCCCCATGACGTGCAAAAGGAATACGGCGTGCCCTTCTCGGACATTTCGGTGACCGAGAAATATCACGAGATGGTCGACAACCCGCGCATCCGCAAGAAAAAGATCAACGCCCGCGCCTTCTTCCAGACCATCGCCGAGATCCAGTTCGAATCCGGCTATCCCTACATCATGTTCGAGGACACGGTGAACGAGGCGAACCCCATCGCCGGGCGCATCGCCATGTCGAACCTGTGCAGCGAGATCCTGCAGGTCAACAGCGCGTCCGAGTTCAATGACGACCTGTCCTATTCCAAGATGGGGACGGACATCTCGTGCAACCTCGGCTCGCTGAACATCGCCAAGGCGATGGACAGCGGCGACCTGGCGGGCACCGTCGGCATGGCGATCCGCGCCCTCAGCGCGGTCAGCGAAATGTCGGCCATCGATTCGGTGCCGTCGATCCGCAAGGGCAATGACGAAAGCCACGCCATCGGGCTGGGGCAGATGAACCTGCACGGCTATCTGGCTCGCGAGCGGATCCATTACGGCAGCCCCGAGGCCATCGACTTCACCAATATCTACTTCGCCACCGTGCTCTATCACGCGCTGCGCGAATCGAACGCGCTGGCCCGCGAGCGGGATGAGCGTTTCGTCGGCTTCGAGGATTCGAAATACGCCGACGGCTCGTTCTTCGACAAATATGTCGACCGCGACTGGCTGCCCGAGACCGAGCGTGGCCGCGAGCTGTTCGAGCAGGCCGGCATCGCCGTGCCCACGCGCGAGGACTGGCAGGCGCTGCGCGAGGCGGTGATGAAGGACGGGCTGTATAACCGCAACCTGCAGGCGGTCCCGCCGACCGGGTCGATCAGCTATATCAACTATGCCACCTCGTCGATCCACCCGATCACCGCCAAGATCGAGGTCCGCAAGGAAGGCAAGATCGGCCGCGTCTATTACCCGGCGCCCTACATGACCAACGACAATCTGGAATTCTACCGCGACGCCTACGAGATCGGCCCCGAGGCGATCATCGACACCTATGCCGCCGCGACCCAGCACGTCGATCAGGGCCTGTCGCTGACGCTGTTCTTCCCGGCCGACGCCTCGACCCGCGACATCAACCGGGCCCAGATCTACGCCTGGACCAAGGGCATCAAGACCATCTACTACATTCGCCTGCGCCAGAACGCCTTGGAAGGAACCGAGGTCGAGGGCTGCGTTTCCTGCACGCTGTGAGACTTGGGCGGATGCGTCCGCCCAATCCACTACCCCTAAGCAGAAAGGAGATACGAACCTAATATTCACATGAAAAAAGCGCTCGAGAAGACCCGAGCGCTTTCCGATCTAAGTCGCTTCTTAGAAGGGCCAAGCGGCGCCAACTCACCAAAGCTTCCCGTACGATCTGTCAGAGGAATATACGGTACAAAGCTTCCGGTGGTTTGGCAATCCGATTTAGGAACGGCCCAAATCATAAGGACAAAATTATGCCAGAAAAAAAGCATGGTCTTCCCCCCGCCCCAGCGGGAAAGCGATATATCTGGCGGCCGAGCCGTTGGTGCCCAAAACAGAACCGTATGGTTCATGCCTCAGAGTACGGCCTCAAGGCTTGGCCGATTCTGGTGTCGATCTAGGGGCACGCCTACAGATCAAACTCATGGAAGGCGGCTCATGCTGCCTTCCATACCATTTGTGGGGGTCGCTTCAAGGGCGGACGCAAAATGTCGTGGGGGCTTGGCGAGCCGTAGCTTTATCCGGTAAGGTTGGAACCGCTGGCTCTTCCTTTGAACGAGAGCCGTATCGACTCCCATTTACCTGAGGGAAGCCCCTGATGAAAGATTCCACCCACAGCGCTCGCGTGGTCCCCGCCGCCGTCAACTGGAACCGGATTCAGGACGACAAGGATCTGGAGATTTGGAACCGGCTGACCGCCAATTTCTGGCTGCCGGAAAAGGTGCCGCTGTCGAACGACATTCAAAGCTGGTCGCAGCTGACGCCGGATGAACAGCGCCTGACGATCCGGGTCTTTGTCGGGCTGACGCTGCTCGACACGATCCAGAACACCGTCGGCGCGCCCTCGCTGCTGCCCGACGCGCAGACCCCGCACGAGGAAGCGGTGCTGACCAACATCGCCTTCATGGAGGCGGTGCACGCGCGCAGCTATTCCTCGGTCTTCTCGACGCTGTGCCAGACCACCGAGGTCGACGAGGCGTTCCGCTGGTCGGCCGAGAACGAGCAGCTTCAGGCCAAGTCCCGGCTGATCCTGGACGAATACGACTGCGCCTCGCACCCGCTGCGCCGCAAGATCGCCAGCGTGTTCCTGGAGAGCTTCCTGTTCTATTCCGGCTTCTACCTGCCGATGTACTGGTCGTCGCGGGCGCGGCTGACCAACACCGCCGACCTGATCCGCCTGATCATCCGGGACGAGGCGATCCACGGCTATTACATCGGCTATAAGTACCAGCGCGCGGTGGAAAAGCTGCCCGAGGCCGAGCGGGCCGAGCTGAAGGATTTCGCCTTCTCGCTGCTTTATGATCTGTACGAGATCGAGACGAAATACACCGAAAACCTGTATGATCCAGTGGGCCTGACCGAGGACGTCAAGGCGTTCCTGCATTACAACGCCAACAAGGCGCTGCAGAATCTCGGCTACGAGGCACTGTTCCCGCCCGAGGCCTGCAAGGTTTCGCCCGCGATCATGGCCGCGCTGTCGCCGAACTCGGACGAGAACCACGATTTCTTCTCGGGGTCCGGGTCCAGCTATGTGATCGGCAAGGCCGTCGCGACCGAGGATGACGACTGGGATTTCTAAGCCCTGTCGCAGATCGAACCAGAAAGGCGCGCTTAGGTGCGCCTTTTTCATTCGTGGCCGACGCAAACCGTAGGCGGCCAAGCCATGCAGGATACGCATAGCGGGCTTGCGACGGGAACCGGCCGCATTTTGCCGCCAAAGCGCCCTCTCCCGCAGGGCGCAAGGTCGCCTGCTGTGACTTATAGCCGATTGAAACTGCTATTTTTCTGGCTAGAACTCTCTCCGCCGCTCAAGCGTTGTCACATTGACGTGGTGGCCAAGTTGTAACGCCGTCAGGCGACTGCGCTGCCACCCTCTTCACCTTGCAGCCCTGCAACCATAGCTAGGGTTCATCACAACGCACTCTAACGGAGAGTCATCATGAAACATCTTCTCGCCACTGCCGCCGCCGCGACCATGGTCGCCGGTTCCGCCTTTGCCGGTGGTTATGTCGCCCCCGTCACCGAGCCCGAAGTCATCGTCGCGCCCGCGCCCATCGTCTCGGCCTCGGACTGGACCGGCTTCTATGCTGGTGCGCAGTACGGCACCGGTTCCTTCGATCTGGACGGTGACAACTTCACCAATGATCGCGACATGAAGGGCTATGGCATGCATGTCGGCTATCTGCACGACATGGGCCAGTTCGTCCTGGGTGCCGAACTCGACTATAACAAGCTCGACATCGATGACATCGACGACAAGGGCGACATGACCCGTCTGCGCGCGCGCGCCGGTTACGACATGGGCCGCTTCATGCCCTATGTCACGCTGGGCGCCGCCAAGGTCTCGGCCGAGGTCGACACGCTGGACATCTCCGAGACCGCCGTCTCGTACGGTCTGGGCGCTGATTTCAAGGTCACCGACAACTTCACCGTCGGCGCGGAATACAGCAAGCAGGACTTCAGCGACATCTCGGACATCGACGGCGTCGACCTCGACACCGACCTGATCCAGCTGCGCGCGGCCTATCACTTCTGATCCGGCCCTAGGCTTGACGATCAAAGGCGGTCCCTGACGGGGCCGCCTTTTTTCATGCGCCAACCTCAGGCTCAGGCACTGGCGAGGCGGTCCAGCTCCCACTCCTCGGACAGGGCGCTGCGGGCGCGGATGCGGGCGCGCTCGGCCTCGACACGGGCCGCGGCGGGGTCGCCGATCAGGGCGACTGCGGCCAGGCAATCCTGCACCGCCTCTTGCACCTCGACCAGGCCGGCGCCGTCGCGGGCGATGGGGCCGAAAAAGGTCGCATAGACCTCGGCCGGCGACAGGGGGGGCGCATAGACCCGGTCATGGCGCGTGCCGTGCTTGCCGTCTTCGGCCTCTTCATCCTCGGGCGGGTGCGGGTCGTGCAGCGCCTCGAGCACACGTGTCCCCGCGCGCAAGACCTCGATCGCGGTGCCCGGATCGTTGATCGCGGGCGACAGCGATTTGCTGGCCACCTCGGCCAGCACGATCAGCCCATATAGCGGGTCCTGATCGAAGCTGCGCGAGTTGCGGATCGTGAACGCCCCGCGCAGTTCGACCAGCATCTCATGGCTGACCGGCGCCGACAGCCGCAGCAGCGCCTCGCCCCGGTGGACATATTTGCCCGGCATCCGCAGGATCTCGACCCGGATGCGGTTTTCCTCGGCGCAGTCCTGCAGCGTCTTCATGTCGATGAAACGCACATGCCCGGCGCGGTTCGACCGCAGTTCCGGCAGCCCCTTGGGCAGCACGTCGCGGCCAGGCACCGCACCCAGCGCCGGGCGTTCGCGAAACAGCCGCGCGGGCGGCATGGTCGCGTCCTCGATCCGCCCGATGATGTCCCGCATCCGGCCGAAATCGTTCAGATGGCTGACCCAGCGCAGCAGCGCCCAGGCGATCAGCGCGATATCGGCCAGGGTCGCGGCAAACAGCACCACCCGCGCATCGCCCGGATACAGCCCCGCCGACAGCCCGATGATGCCCGCGATGCTGAACAGGAACGAGCCGATGAAGATCGCCACCGCCGTCTGCGCGGTCTGGTCGCGTTCCAGCAGCCGCGTCGCGCGCGGCGTCGCATTCTGCGCCGCCGATCCATAGGCCGTGATGATGATCGACATCGAGAAGGTCGTCACCGCCAGCATCGACGAGGCGATGATGCTGAGCAGCGAATCGACCGAGCCGGAGGCGAGGTTGATTTCCGGAATGTTCGGCAGGAACGGCCCGATCAGCCGCGAGGCCAGCGCCAGCACCAGCCCGGCCAGCCCGCCCAGCACGACCCGGACCCACATCTTGCGCATCTGATCGCGCAGGCGCAGCGCCCAGCCATTGTCCCATAGATCCATGACGCCCTCTTCGGGTGGTTTCGGCCACGTTAGGGGGCGCAGGCGGCCGGGAAAAGCCCGATCCCGGCGCCATCCGCAGACGGCGCCGGGGTTTCGCGAGGTTCAGGCCCGTTTAGCGGGTGAATTTCTTGTATTTCACCCGCTTGGGTTCGGCCGCGTCCTGACCCAGACGGCGGATCTTGTCGGCCTCGTAATCCTCGAAGTTGCCCTCGAACCATTCGACATGGGCCTCGCCCTCGAAGGCGAGGATATGGGTGCAAAGCCGGTCGAGGAAGAACCGGTCGTGGCTGATGATGACCGCGCAGCCGGCGAAATCGTCCAGCGCGGCTTCCAGCGCCTGCAGGGTTTCCACGTCCAGATCGTTGGTCGGTTCGTCCAGCAGCAGCACGTTGCCGCCTTCCTTCAGCAGCTTGGCCATGTGGACGCGGTTGCGTTCCCCGCCCGAAAGCTGGCCGACCTTCTTCTGCTGGTCCCCGCCCTTGAAGTTGAAGGCCGAGACATAGGCGCGGCTGTTTATCTGCACATCGCCCAGTTCGATCTGTTCGGCCCCGCCCGAGATCTCTTCCCACACGGTCTTGTCGGCGCCCAGTGCGTCGCGCGACTGGTCGACATAGGACAGCTGCACCGTGTCGCCATAGGTGATCTGGCCGGCATCCGGGGTTTCCTGCCCGGTCAGCATGCGGAACAGCGTCGATTTGCCGGCGCCGTTCGGGCCGATCACCCCCACCACCGCGCCCGGCGGCAGCGAAAAGGACAGATCCTCGATCAGCAGCTTGTCGCCCATCGCCTTGCGCAGGCCCTCGACCTCGATCACCTTGCCGCCCAGCCGTTCGCCGTTCGGAATGATGATCTGCGCGCGAGCCAGCTTTTCACGCTCGGACTTGCCGGCCATCTCGTTATAGGCGTTGATCCGGGCCTTCTGCTTGGCCTGACGGGCCTTGGCACCGGCGCGGATCCAGTCGAGTTCGCGTTCCAGCTGCTTCTGACGGGCCTTGTCCTCGCGGGCTTCCTGCGACAGGCGCTTGGCCTTCTGTTCCAGCCAGCTTGAATAATTCCCCTCATACGGGATGCCGCGCCCGCGATCGAGTTCCAGAATCCAGCCGGTGATGTCGTCAAGGAAATAGCGGTCATGGGTCACGACCAGGATCGTGCCCGGATATTCGATCAGGTGCTTTTGCAGCCAGGCGATGGTTTCGGCGTCCAGATGGTTCGTCGGTTCGTCCAGCAGCAGCATGTCGGGCGCTTCGAGCAGCAGCTTGCACAGCGCGACCCGGCGACGCTCGCCCCCGGACAGGGTGTCGACATCGGCATCGTCGGGCGGGCAGCGCAATGCCTCCATCGCGACGTCGATCTGGCTGTCCAGATCCCACAGGTTGCCGGCGTCGATCTCGTCCTGCAGCGCCGCCATCTCGTCGGCGGTCTCGTCCGAGTAGTTCATCGCCAGTTCGTTATAGCGATCCAGCTTGGCCTTTTTCTCGGCCACGCCTAGCATGACGTTCTCGCGCACGTTCAGCGAGGAATCGAGCTGCGGTTCCTGCGGCAGATAGCCGACCTTGGCGCCCTTGGCGGCCCAGGCCTCGCCGGAGAAATCCTTGTCCATCCCCGCCATGATCTTGAGCAGCGTGGATTTCCCCGCGCCGTTGACGCCCACCACGCCGATCTTCACGCCGGGAAGAAAGTTCAGGCGGATGTTCTCGAACACCTTCTTGCCGCCGGGATAGGTCTTGGACACACCGTCCATGTGATAGACGAATTCGTAATTTGCCATAATGTCCTCGATGAAGCCGATTTGAAGGCTATGTAGGCCCTCGCCCGGCAAAGTTGAAGCCGTCAGCCGCAGGCGCGGCCCCTGCCCCTAGCGCAGCGCGGCGTTGAAAGCGGCGTCGAAATGGCTGGCCAGAAAGGCGTATTGCGGCGCAAAGCGTTCCGCCAGCACGTCGCGCAGGCTGTCGGGCACCTCTGCGCCCCGGGCGGCAAAGACGCGGCGGTCCAGCCCGGTATAGCGGTGCGGCGGCAGGCCCAGAAAGCCCTCGATCCGGCGCATCAGGCCGGCGGGATCGGCGGCGATCAGGCCGTAGGGCAGGATCAGCAGCCGGTCGGGGCCAAAGCGTGCCTGCCAGCGCGGCACATAGCTGGCGTAATCGCCGCGCGCCGCCAGAACCTTGTCATTGGCGGCCCGCAGCCAGCCGGCCTCGTCCGCCGGCAGGCGGTTGGCGCGTGTCAGGTTCATCCGCAACTGCGAGATGGCGCGGTCCACGGGATCGCGGATCAGATAGATGAACTGCGCCTCGGGCAGATAGCTGGCGACGTGGTTCACACCCTTGGGCGGCAGGCCGGAATAGGCGGGCGTGATGTCCAGCGGGCGCGTGCCCGGCGGCGCGGGCGCGAACAGCGACTGATACCAGTCATCGGTGAACAGCTCTTGCCCGGTCAGCCGGTCCAGCCAGCGCATCATCGCCGCAGATGGCTCGCGCCCCGCGCGGTCGTGCCGCGCCAGGATCGAGCGCGCCGCGCCCGCGACATGGCCGGGCGTCCAGCCCCGGTTTTCGGGGCAGAAGAGGTGGTCGAAATAATGCGCCTCTTTCATCGGCGGGCTGAACAGGCCCGGATGCTGGGACAGCGCGCCATGCAGCCAGGTGGTGCCGGATTTCTGCGCCCCGATCCCGATGACCGAGGGCTTTTGCGCCCGCCACTCTTGCGCCCAACCGGCGGTTTCATCGGGTGCGGATGGGGCAGCGGCGCGGGTCTTGGGCGCCGCAGCGCGTGGGCCGGGCGGCGCGTCGAGGGCGGCGTTGAACTCGGCATCAAAATTGGCGGCGAGGAAATCATATTGCGCGGCAAAGCGCGCCCGCAGGATCTCGCGCCCGGCATCGGGAAAGGCGGGGGCGGACGCGCCGCGGTGGATCTGGGCGCGAAGGCGCGGATAGTCATGCGCGGACAGGCCCAGAAACGCCTCGACCTCGCGCATCAGGCCCAAGGGGTCGGTGGCGATGCGGCCATAGGGCAGGAACAGCAGCCGGTCCGGCCCGAAATGCGCCCGCCAGCGCGGCACATAGGTCGCGTAATCGCCGCGGTCGGCCAGATCGGGGTCGTCCAGATGCGCCAGATAGCCAGCCTGCGTGCGCGGCAGCTTGCGCCGGCGCGACAGGTTCATCCGCAGCTGCGAAATCGCCCGGCTGACCGGGTCGCGGATCAGATAGATGAAGCGGGCGCGGGGCAGAAACGCCGCGACCTCCGCCACGCCTTCCGGCGGCAGGGTCGAATATTCGGGCGTCGTGTCCAGCGGCAGGCAGCGGCGCGGCGCGGGGGCGAAGGCGCGACGATACCAGGCGGGCGTGAACATCGGCTCTTGCGTCATGTCGAGCAGATAGCGCACCAGATCGTCCGGCATCTGCTGCTTGCGGGCGTCGAAACGCAGTTCGGTGGCGCGGATCGCCTGCCGGAAATGCCAGGGCATCCATTTGCGGTCGCCGGGGCGGTGGCGGGCGTTGAAATAATGGACCTCTTTGAACGGGGTGGTCCAGATCGCGGGGTGGCTGTTCAGCTGTTCATGCAGCCAGCTTGTTCCGGCCTTCTGGGCGCCGATGCACAGGACACGCGGTTTTCGCGGCTTGCCCGAGGCGTCCCATTGTCGCGTCAAAGATGTCCCCACAGATCGTACTCGCCCGCCTCATCCACGGTCACGGTCACGATATCGCCGGGCGAGAGTTCCTCAAAGCCCTGATCGATGAACAGGTTACCGTCGATCTCGGGGGCATCGGCCTTGGTGCGGCAGGTCGCGCCCTCGGCATCGACATGATCGACGATGACCTGCTGCCGGGTGCCCAGCTTGGCCTGCAGCTTGGCCTCGGATATGGCCTGCGCCTTCTGCATGAAGCGGTCGAAGCGGTCCTGCTTGACCTCGGGCGCGACATGGCCGGGCAGATCGTTGGCGCGCGCCCCGGCGACGTTTTCGTATTGAAAGCAGCCGACGCGATCCAGTTGCGCCTCGTCCAGCCAGTCGAGAAGGGTCTGGAACTCTGCCTCGGTCTCGCCCGGATAGCCGACGATGAAGGTCGAGCGCAGGGTGATGTCGGGGCAGCTTTGGCGCCAAGCCGCGATCTCGTCCAGCGTCCGGGCGGCGGCGGCGGGCCGGGCCATGCGCTTGAGCGTGTCGGGATGGGCGTGCTGAAAGGGGATGTCCAGATAGGGCAGCACCAGCCCCTCGCCCATTAGCGGGATCAGGTCGCGCACATGGGGATAGGGATAGACGTAATGCAGCCGGACCCAGGCGCCGAGGCGGCCCAGATCGCGGGCGAGATCGGTGATATGGGCGCGGTGGCCACGCGCCTCGGCATGTTTCAGATCGACGCCGTAGGCCGAGGTGTCCTGCGAAATAACCAGCAGTTCGCGGACCCCGGCCTCGACCAGCCGTTCGGCCTCGCGCAGGATCGCATGGGCGGGGCGGCTGACCAGACGGCCGCGCATGTCGGGGATGATGCAGAAGCGGCAATGGTGATTGCAGCCTTCCGAGATCTTCAGATAGCTGTAATGGCGCGGCGTCAGCTTGACCCCGCTGGCCGGCAGCAGGTCCACGAAGGGATCGGGACTGGGCGGCACGGCAAGGTGGACGGCGTCCAGAACCTGCTCGTATTGATGCGGCCCGGTCACGGCCAGCACCTTGGGATGTGCGCCGGTGATATAGTCGGGTTCGGCCCCCAAACAGCCGGTGACGATGACGCGGCCATTCTCGGTCAGGGCCTCGCCGATGGCATCCAGCGATTCGGCCTTGGCGCTGTCCAGAAACCCGCAGGTGTTGACGATCACCGCGTCGGCCCCGGCATAGTCGGGGCTGATCGCATAGCCCTCGGCCCGCAGGCGGGTCAGGATGCGTTCGCTGTCGACCAGCGCCTTGGGGCAGCCGAGGCTGACCATGCCGATGGTGGGCTGTCCCGCGCGGCGCGGGTCGGCGGGGATGCTGGCGCGGGCCAGATCGGGGCGGATCAGGGGCGGGTTCTGGCTCATGCGGGTGTCAGATAGGTCCCGGCCCCCGCAATGGCAAGCGTTCTGACGCGGGCTGCGGGGGTGGGCGGACAAGATCACGCATCTGTTGCTTTTGCTTTGCCGCCCCGCGTCGCAGATTGCGGGGCATGAGGATTTTCACCCCCGGACCCCGCGCACGTCACGCGCTGATCGGCGCGGCGCTGGCGCTGCTGCCGCTGGCCGCTGCCGCCGATATCGTTCGCGTGGGCGAGTTCATCGACGTCACCAACCATCGCGGCGGCAATGTGATCGAGATGGTCCAGACCCGCGCCCAGCTTGAACGCTCGGGCCGGACGGTGCGGATTCGCGGCTATTGCCGCTCGGCCTGCACGATGCTGGTGACGATGCCGAACGCCTGTCTGGGGCCAAAGGCGGTGCTGGGCTTTCACGCCCCGCGCCTGCCCAACACCAAGATCATCCCGCCTTATGTGCCCGAGATCATGGCGCAATTCTATCGCGGCGGCATCCGCAAGAAATGGAACGAAAGCTGGTCGCGCTCGCTCGAGATGCACCGGATCTCGGCGCGGGACTATATCAAGCTCGACCCGCAGGCGCGCATCTGCGACAGCCTGCGGAAATAGCGGGCGTCAGTCGCGCAGCCGCCAGCCGGTGCGAAAGATCCAGGCGATCGCGCCCATGCAGACCACGATCATCAGCGCCACCGCGAACAGCGACAGCCCGACCGGCACATCGGCCATGTCGAAAAACGCCCAGCGAAAGCCCGAGATCAGGTAGAGGACCGGGTTCAGCTTGGCCACGCTTTCCCAGAACGGCGGCAGCATCGAGGCCGAGTAGAACGCGCCCCCCAGAAACACCAGCGGCGTGATCACCATCATCGGCACGATCTGCAACTGCTCGAAATTCTTGGCCCAAAGCCCAAGGATAAAGCCCAGCAGCGAGAAGGCAAAGGCCGTCAGCACCAGAAAGGCCAGCATCCAGATCGGGTGGCTGATCTGCGCGCCGACGAACCAGAAGCTGGTCAGCAGGATGATCAGCGAGATCAGGATCGCCTTGGACGCCGCCGCGCCGACAAAGCCCGCCGTGACCTCGATCCAGCCGGCCGGCGCAACGAGGTACTCATAGATCGTGCCCGAGAATTTCGGGAAATAGATCCCGAAGGACGCGTTCGACACCGATTGCTGCAGCAGCGTCAGCATCATCAGTCCGGGCACGATGAAGGCGCCATAGGCGACCCCCTCGACCGACTGGATACGCCCGCCGATGGCGGCGCCGAAGACCACGAAATACAGCACCGTCGACAGCACCGGCGAGGCGATGGATTGCCAGATGGTGCGGAAGAACCGCTGCATCTCATGCGCGTAGATCGCGCGGATCGCACCCCAGTTCATGCCGTCTCTCCTGCGCTGTTGCGGTCCGGGGCGGCGCTGCCGTCAGGCCCGCTGCCATTGTCGACCAGCGACATGAAGACCTCTTCCAGCGTCGATTGCTTGGTCGAGACGTCGCGCACCTGAATCCCGCGCACCGCCAGGTCGGCCAGCAGATTGGCGATGCCGGTCCGATCGGCGCGGGTGTCATAGTCATAGCCCAGCTGCAGCCCGTCCCGGCTGGGGGTCAGCCCGCGTTCCAGCAGTTCGGGCGGGCAATCGGTCAGCGGCTCGTGCAGATAGATGGTCAGGTGTTTCTTGCCGAAATCGCCCATCAGCTCGGCCGTGGGCTTCATCAGCAGCAGCTTGCCGCCGTCGATGACGCCGATGCGGTCGGCCATTTCCTCGGCCTCTTCCAGATAATGCGTGGTCAGGATGATGGTCACGCCGTCGCGGCGCAGCTGATCGACCACCTGCCACATCTCGCGGCGCAGGGCGACGTCGACGCCGGCGGTGGGTTCGTCCAGAAACAGCACGCGCGGGCGATGCGACAGCGCCTTGGCGATCAGCACGCGCCGCTTCATGCCCCCTGACAGCGCGCGGGTCGGCGCGTCGCGTTTCTCCCACAGCGCCAGACTGCGCAGCAGCTTTTCCAGATAGGCGTCGTCCGGCCGCGCCCCGTAAAGGCCGCGGGTAAAGCGCACCGTGTTGATGACCGATTCGAAGGGTTCCAGCGCGATTTCCTGCGGGACCAGCCCGATCAGCCGCCGTGCGGCGCGCCAGTCGGTCAGGATATCGTGCCCGCCGACGCGGACCGTGCCGCTGCTAGGCACCACCAGCCCGCAGATGATCGAGATCAGCGTCGTCTTGCCCGCCCCGTTCGGGCCAAGCAAGGCGACGATCTCGCCCTCGTCGATGGTCAGCGACACGTCGTCCAGCGCGCGCGGTCCCTTGTCATAGGTCTTGCTGAGGTGGTCGACCTCGATGATCGCGCCCATCTGGATTGCATCCCTGTTCCTGTCGAAGCCGCCATCTAGCCCCCCGGCCGGGGCGCGGACAACCCCCGCCGGTCAGGCGCGGGCGGCAATGATGCTGTCTTCCAGGATATCCAGCGCCTCGCTGAACACTTCGTCCGGGATGGTCAGCGGCGCCAGAAAGCGGATCACGTTGCCATAGACGCCGCAGGTCAGCAGGATCAGGTTCCGCTTCAGCGCCTGTTCGCGGACGCGGTTGGCCATGTCGGGATTGGGCGCGTCGCTGCCGGGCATGTTGAACTCGACCGCGTTCATGAAGCCGGGGCCGCGGATGTCCACGATCTCGGGCACGGCGTCGCGCAGACCGGCCAGGCGCTGCTTCAGCCGGTGGCCCAGCCGCTCGGCCCGGTCGCAAAGCTGCTCGTCCTTAATCACGTCCAGCACGGCATGGGCCGCAGCGATGGCCAGCGGGTTGCCGGCAAAGGTGCCGCCCAGACCGCCCGGCGCGGGGCTGTCCATCACCTGCGCGCGCCCGGTGACGGCGGCCAGCGGCAGCCCGCCGCCCAGCCCCTTGGCCATGGTGGTCAGATCGGCGGCGACGCCGGCATGTTCCATCGCGAACAGCTTGCCGGTGCGGGCAAAGCCGGTCTGGACCTCATCCGCGATCAGCAGGATCGAGTGGGCGTCGCAGATCTCGCGCAGCTTGACCAGGAATTCGGCGGGCGCGGGATAGAAGCCGCCCTCGCCCTGCACCGGCTCGATGATGATGGCGGCCACCCGGCCCGGCTCCAGATCGGCCTTGAACAGCCGGTCGAGCGCGGCCAGCGCGTCCTCGGCCGTCACGCCATGCAGCGGGTTCGGGAAGGGCAGATGCCAGACATCGTTCATCATCGGCCCGAAACCAGCCTTGTAGGGCTGGACCTTGCCGGTCAGCGCCATGCCCATGAAGGTGCGCCCGTGAAAGCCGCCGGCGAAGGCGATGACCGCATCGCGCTGCGTATAGTGCCGGGCGATCTTGACCGCGTTTTCCACCGCCTCGGCGCCGGTGGTGACGAAGATGGTTTTTTTCGGCCCCTCGCCCGGCACCAGATCGTTCAGCCGCTCGGCCAGCGCGACATAGTTTTCATACGGCACGACCTGGTGGCAGGTATGGGTGAACCGGTCCAGCTGGTCCCTGACCGCCGCGATCACGCGCGGGTGGCGATGGCCGGTGTTCACGACCGCGATCCCGGCGGCAAAGTCGATATAGCGCCGCCCCTCGCCGTCCCAGATTTCGGCGTTCTCGGCCCGGTCGGCGTAGATCTGCGTGGTCATGCCGACGCCCCGAGAGATGGCGGCGTTCTTGCGGTCGGTCAGTGTGGACATAGGGGCCCCCCTGCTGTGTGCTGGCGCGATCCTAGCGCCCGTCTGGGGCCGCGAACAGGCCCCTCGCGATCAGTTGCGCGCGCCGCTGCTTGCGCGGGATCGAGGCCGCGTGTCATCCTTGGCCAAACCCGCAAGGAGCGGCGATGTTTCCCATCCGCGACCACAACCCCTCGGGGCAGACGCCTTACGTCACCATCGCGCTGATCATCGCCAATCTGGTGATGTTCGCGATGACGACGCCCTGGCTGGGGGGCAGCTTTGCGCTGTGGCAGGATCTGGCGCTGTATCCGGTGGCGGTGGTGCACGGCGTCAACCTGTGGGGGCTGCTGAGCCATATGTTCCTGCATGCCGGGCTGCTGCATCTGGGTGGCAACCTGCTGTTTCTGTGGATCTTCGGCGATAATCTGGAAGCGCAGATGGGGCATCTGGGCTTTCTGCTGTTCTATCTGCTCTGCGGTCTGGCCGCCGCCGGGGCGCAGATCGCGTCCGACCCGTGGACGCTGGTGCCGATGATCGGGGCATCGGGCGCGATTGCCGGGGTGATGGGCGGCTATGTGCTGATGTTTCCGCGCGCCCGCGTCGATGTGGTCGCGATCATCCTGATCTTCGTCAAGGTGGTGACGCTGCGGGCCTGGGTGGTGCTGGGGCTGTGGTTTCTGCTGCAACTTTTCGGCAGCTTCTCGCTGGCCGGGGACGGGGTCGCCTATTGGGCGCATATCGGCGGTTTCGTGGCGGGCGTGACGCTGTGCCTGCCGCTGTTCCTGCGCCGGGGCGGGCTGGGCTTCTGGCGCATCACCCACGGCAAGCCACCGCATCCGGCCATCGAATACGCCCGGTCCCGCATCCCGGTGGTGCGGCGATGACACTGCCGGTCATCACCTCGCCGCATCGCCTGACCTGCCATTGCGGCGCGGTCGAGATCGCGGTGACGCTGAGCGGCGGGCTGGAGACGGCCCGGCGCTGCGATTGCAGCTATTGCCGGCGGCGGGGCGCGGTGGCGCTGACCGCGCGGCTGGACGGGCTGCGGATCGTCCGCGGGGCCGAGGCGCTGAGCCTGTATCAGTTCGGCACCCACACCGCGCAGCATCACTTCTGCCGGCATTGCGGCATCTATACCCACCACCGCAGACGCTCGAACCCCAACGAATATGGCATCAACGCCGCCTGTCTGGAGGGGGTGAACCCGCGCGATCTGGACCCGGTGCCGTGGACGGACGGCGTGCACCACTCGTCCGACCGGGCGGAGCCTCGGGAAGAAGCGCCCGGCGCCGGCGCCGACCCCGATCAGCCTTCCTGAGCGCGCCGGATCCCCGTCATCGCGTAATTCACCGACAGGTCGCGTTCCGACAGTGACCAGCCCCAGCTGATCGGGTTGAACACCATGCCGCGCCGGTCGGCGACGTGCAGCCCGGCCTGCGTCATCATCTGCGCCAGCTCGTCCGGAGTGATGAAGCGCGACCATTCATGCGTGCCCTTGGGCAGCCAGCGCATCACCCATTCCGCCCCGATGATCGCGGCGGCGTAGCTGCGCAGGTTGCGGTTCAGCGTCGACATGACCAGCACGCCGCCCGGCCGCAGCAGATCGTGGCAGGACTGGACGAAACCGGCGGGGTCGGCGACATGCTCGACAATCTCCATCGCCAGCACGGCGTCAAAGCTTTCGCCCTGGGCCAGCAGCGCCTCGGCGGTGTCGTTGCGATAGTCGATGTCCAGCCCGACCTCGGCCGCGTGCAGGCTGGCGACCTTGATGTTGCGGGGCGCGGCGTCGGCGCCCACGACATCGGCCCCCAGCCGGGCCATCGGTTCGGACAGCAGCCCGCCGCCGCAGCCGATATCCAGCAGCCGCAGCCCCTCGAACGGGCGCGGCGACTTCAGGTCGCGCCCGAACTCGGCCGCGATCTGGTCGGTGACATATCCCAGCCGGACCGGGTTCATCATGTGCAGCGGCTTGAACTTTCCGGCAGGATCCCACCATTCTGCGGCCATGGCCTCGAATTTGGCGATTTCCGCGTGGTCCTGACTGTCGGTCATCCTCGGTCCCTTTCGCGCAACCTGTGGCTTGTATAAGGTTATAGTCATGGATCAGACAGCAGGGCAATTCGGCGCCTCACGCCTTTATCCGCATCTCGAGCCTTACGACCGCCGGCGGGTCGAGGCCGGGTCGGGGCATGTGCTGTATGTCGAGCAGTCCGGCAACCCCGACGGCCCGCCCGTGGTGGTGCTGCATGGCGGGCCGGGCGGCGGGTGCAGCCCCTTCATGCGGCGCTTTTTCGACCCGCAGCATTACCGCGTGGTGATGTTCGACCAACGCGGCTGCGGGCTGTCCACACCCCATGCCAGCATCGAGGCCAACACCACCGCCCATCTGATCGCCGATATCGAATTGCTGCGCGAAACCCTGGGCATCGGCGCCTGGACCGTCTTTGGCGGAAGCTGGGGCGCGACGCTGGCGCTGGCCTATGCGCAGGCGCATCCGGGCAGCGTCACCGGGCTGGTGCTGCGCGGGGTGTTTCTGGGCCGCAACGAGGAACTCGACTGGTTCTATGGCGGCGGCGCGGCGCGGTTCTGGCCGGAACGCTGGCGCGATTTCTGCGCGCCGATTCCGCCCGCCGAACGCGGTGACATGATCGCCGCCTATCACCGCCGCCTGTTTTCCGGCGACCGAGAGCTTGAACGCCGCGTCGCCCGGCACTGGACGATCTGGGAAAGCGGGCTGGCAGGGCTGGACATCCCCTATCCCGGCGCGGCCTCGCCCGAATATGCGCGGGCCTTCGCGCGGCTGGAATGTCACTATTTCCACAACCGCTGCTTTCTGGACGAGGGCCAGTTGCTGCGCGACCGCCACCTGATCGAACATCTGCCCTGCCAGATCGTGCAGGGCCGCTATGACATGGTCTGCCCGCCGCACAGCGCATGGCAGCTGGCCCAGGGCTGGCCCGGCTGCCGGCTGCACATGATCCCCGCCTCGGGGCACGCGCTCAGCGAGCCGAGGATCGCGGCGGCGCTGGTTTCGATCATGGACGGGCTGCGCGCGTCGGGCGCCCACGGTAACGCTTGCGCCCATGGATGATTCGCCCTATATGATCGTTCAACAGCGGTGCAGGCCTCCACCCCCTGCGCCACCGAAACCATGACGGGCCGCTGCGGGCCCGTTTTTCATTTTCAGGGATGCTCATGTCGAACGACCTGATTGCCAAGACCGCCATCGACCGCCGCCTGGCCGATATCCTGACCCCCGTGATCGAGGATATGGGCTTTGAACTGGTCCGCCTGCGCCTGCAGGGCGGCAAGACCGCGACGCTGCAGATCATGGCCGACCGGCCCGAGGGCGGGATCACCGTCGATGACTGCGCCGAGATCTCGACCATGGTCAGCGCCACGCTGGATGTCGAAGACCCCATCGAGGACAAGTATTTCCTCGAGGTGTCCAGCCCCGGCATCGACCGGCCGCTGACCCGGCTGAAGGATTTCCAGACCTTCGAGGGCTATGACGCGCGGCTGGAAACCAGCCAGCTCATCGACGGGCGCAAGCGCTTCAGCGGGATCCTGGCCGGGACCGAGGGCGATGACGTCTTGATCAATATCGACGTCGGCGGCGAGACCCAGACCATCGGGCTGAATTTCGACTGGCTGGCCGATGCCAAGCTGGCGCTGACCGACGAGTTGATCGCCGAGATGCTGCGCCAGAAAAAGGCCGCCGGCGTTCAGGTCGACAATCTCGACGAATCGATGTTCGACGAAGTGCAAACGGAAGACGGCGAGGATGACGACGCCGCTATGAAGGAGTAAGTGATGGCAATCACCTCTGCCAATCAGCTTGAACTGCTGCAAACCGCCGAGGCCGTGGCCCGCGAGAAGATGATCGAGCCCGAGCTGGTCATCGAGGCGATGGAGGACAGCCTCGCCAGGGCGGCAAAGTCGCGCTATGGCGCGGAAATGGACATTCGCGTGTCCATCGACCGCAAGACCGGCAACGCGACCTTCACCCGCGTCCGCACCGTCGTGGACGAGGAGGCGCTGGAAAACTATCAGGCAGAGTTCACGCCCGAACAGGCGAAACTGTATTTCGAAAAGCCCGCCAACCCGGCCAATTACTGGACGCGCGAGGGCGAGAAGCTGGACGATTTCACCGGCGGCCCGCAGGTCGGCGACGTGTTTTCCGAACAGGTGCCGCCGGTCGAACTGGGCCGCATCGCCGCCCAATCGGCCAAGCAGGTCATCCTGCAGCGCGTCCGCGAGGCCGAGCGTGACCGCCAATACGAGGAATTCAAGGACCGCGCCGGCACCATCATCAACGGCGTCGTCAAGCGCGAGGAATACGGCAACATCATCGTCGATGTCGGCCGGGGCGAAGCGATCCTGCGCCGCAACGAAAAGATCGGCCGCGAAAGCTATCGCCCGAACGACCGCATCCGCGCCTATGTCAAGGATGTGCGCCGCGAGACGCGCGGCCCGCAGATCTTCCTGTCCCGCACCGACCCGCAATTCATGGCCGAATTGTTCAAGATGGAAGTGCCGGAGATCTATGACGGCGTGATCGAGATCAAGGCCGTCGCCCGCGATCCGGGCAGCCGCGCCAAGATCGCCGTGATCAGCTATGACAACTCGATCGACCCGGTCGGCGCCTGCGTCGGCATGCGCGGCAGCCGCGTTCAGGCGGTCGTGGGCGAGTTGCAGGGCGAAAAGATCGACATCATTCCGTGGTCCGAAGATCAGGCGACCTTCCTGGTGAACGCGCTGCAACCGGCCGAGGTCAGCAAGGTCGTCGTCGACGAGGACGCGCCCCGGATCGAGGTCGTCGTCCCCGAGGAACAGCTGTCGCTGGCCATCGGCCGTCGCGGCCAGAACGTGCGTCTGGCCAGCCAGCTGACCGGTCTGGATATCGACATCATGACCGAGGAAGAGGAAAGCAAGCGCCGTCAGGCCGAGTTCAACGCCCGGACCAAGCTGTTCATGGACAACCTCGACCTGGACGAGTTCTTCGCCCAGCTTCTGGTCGCCGAAGGCTTCACCAACCTGGAAGAGGTGGCCTATATCGAACAGGAAGAGCTGCTGTCCATCGACGGGGTCGACGAAGGCACCGCCGAAGAGCTGCAGGCCCGTGCCCGCGACGTGATCGAGGCGGCGAATCGCGCCGCTCTGGAAAACGCGCGTTCGCTGGGTGCCGATGACACGCTGGTTGAATTCGAGGGTCTGACACCCCAGATGGTCGAGGCACTGGCCAAGGATGGCGTCAAGTCGCTGGAAGACTTCGCGACCTGCGCCGACTGGGAACTGGCCGGTGGCTGGACCACGGTCGACGGCCAGCGCCACAAGGATGAGGGCCTGCTGGAACCGTTCGGCATCACGCTGGAAGCCGCGCAGGACATGGTGATGACCGCGCGGGTGATGCTGGGCTGGGTCGATCCCGACGAATTGTTGGGCGAGGCCGGTGACGACGACGACGCCGAGGCGGATGCCGCCGAGGCCGAAACCGCCGCCGCAACCGAGGAGGCCGGGGCCTGATCGCCTCGGACCCTGCGATGACCCGAGGCGGCCGCGACACACAGACCGAGGGCAGCGAACGTCGCTGCCTGGTCACCGGCGAGGTGCAGCCCAAGGCCGGACTGATCCGCCTTGTGCTGGGCCCCGACGGGATCGTCGTGCCCGACCTTGCCGAAAAGCTGCCCGGCCGCGGCTTTTGGGTGACCGCCGACCGGCAGATCATCGACCGGGCGGTGGCCAAGGGGCTGCTGTCACGCGCGGCCAAGGCCCCGGCCAGGGCGCCGGAGGATTTTGCCGCGCTGATCGAGGCCGGGCTGGCCAGAAGGGTCACCGACCTGATCTCGCTGGCGCGGAAATCGGGTCTGGCGGTGGCCGGATACGAGAAGGTGAAGGACCGGCTTGCGGCCGGTTGGGTCAAGGTGCTGCTGCAGGCGTCGGACGGGTCCGAACGCGGCAAGGGCAAGCTCTGGACACCCGAAGGGGCACGCTGGTTCGGCTGCCTTACCGCATCAGAATTGGGTTTGGCTTTCGGGCGCGATCATGTCATACACAGCGCGCTTTCGAGAGGCGGCTTGGCAGACAAGGTTATCCGGGACGCCGGCAGGCTGAATGGCCTGCGAGGGCAATCGGCCATCCGGGCCGGGAAGGAATCAGACGCAGATGAGCGATAAAGACGGCAAGAAACCACTCGGCATCGGCGGTAACCGCCCTGGCCAGGTGAAACAGAGCTTCAGCCACGGCCGCACCAAAAGCGTGGTCGTTGAGACCAAGCGCAAGCGCGTTGTGGTGCCCAAGCCGGGTGCCGCGGCGGGCGACAAGCGGACCACGGTCACGCCGGAAAACGTGGCCAAGGCCGTCGCGTCCTCGACACGCCGCCCCGCCGGCATCTCTGATGCCGAGATGGAGCGCCGGCTGAGGGCGCTTGCCGCCGCCAAGGCCCGCGAGGCCGACGAGGCCGTTCAGCGCGCCGCCGAGGAAAAGGCCCGCGAGGAAGAGCGCGAGCGCCGCCGGGCCGAGATCGAGGCCAAGGAGCGTGAAGACCGCGAGCGCGAGGAAATGCTGCGCGCCAAGGAAGAAGAGGACGCCCGCAAGGCCGAAGAGGCCAAGCTGCGCGCCCAGAAAAAGGAAGAGGTGCGCAAGCCCGCAGCGGATGCGGCCCCGGTCGATGCGGCCGCGGCGCAGGCCGCCGCCTCGCGTGCCGAGACCAAGGGCGTCGCCGCCCGTCCGTCGCGCCCGGATCGCGACAAGCCGGGCCGTGCCGACGACCGCGACAGCCGCAGCAAGGCCGGCGAACGCGCCGGACGCCGCTCGGGCAAGCTGTCGGTGACGGCGGCTCTGGCCGGCGAAGGCGGCCGCCAGCGCAGCTTGGCCGCGATGAAGCGCAAGCAGGAACGCGCCAAGCAAAAGGCGCTCGGCCAGTCGTCGCGGGCTGAGAAGCAGTCGCGCGAAGTGCAGCTGCCGGAAAGCATCACCGTGTCGGAACTCGCCAACCGCATGGCGGAACGCGCGGCCGATGTGGTCAAGTCGCTGATGAAGATGGGCCTGATGGTCAGCATCAACGAGGCGATCGACGCCGACACCGCGGAGCTGGTGATCGAGGAATTCGGCCACCGGACGGTCCGCGTCTCGGACGCCGACGTGGAACAGGTGATCGACACCGTCGAGGACAAGGAAGAAGACCTGCAGGCACGCCCGCCGATCATCACGATCATGGGCCATGTCGACCACGGCAAGACCTCGCTGCTGGACCGCATCCGGCAGGCAAATGTCGTCTCGGGCGAGGCCGGCGGCATCACCCAGCATATCGGCGCCTATCAGGTGAAGGCCGAAAGCGGCGCGGTGCTAAGCTTCCTCGACACCCCCGGCCACGCGGCCTTTACCAGCATGCGGGCGCGCGGCGCAAACGTCACCGACATCGTCGTGCTGGTCGTGGCCGCCGATGACGCGGTCATGCCGCAGACGGTCGAGGCGATCAACCACGCGAAGGCCGCCGATGTGCCGATGATCGTGGCGATCAACAAGATCGACAAGCCGGCCGCGAACCCGCAAAAGGTCCGCACCGACCTGCTGCAGCACGAGGTCGTGGTCGAGGAGATGGGCGGCGATGTGCAGACGGTCGAGGTTTCGGCCCATACCGGTCAGGGCATCGACACCCTGCTGGAAGCCATCGCGCTGCAGTCCGAGATCCTGGAACTGACCGCCAACCCGAAACGCCCCGCCCAGGGCGCGGTGATCGAGGCCAAGCTGGATGTCGGCCGCGGCCCCGTCGCCACGGTTCTGGTCCAGAACGGCACGCTGAAGCGCGGCGACATCTTTGTCGTGGGCGAACAGTGGGGCAAGGTCCGCGCGCTGATCAACGACAAGGGCGATCGCGTCGACGAGGCCGGTCCTTCGGTCCCGGTCGAGGTCTTGGGCCTGAACGGCACGCCCGAAGCCGGTGACGTGCTGAACGTGGTCGAGACCGAGGCGCAGGCGCGCGAAATCGCGGAATACCGCGAGAACGCTGCCAAGGACAAACGCGCCGCGGCCGGTGCCGCGATCACGCTGGACCAGATGCTGGCCCGCGCCAAGGCCGACGAGACGCTGGTCGAACTGCCGGTGGTGGTCAAGGCCGACGTGCAGGGTTCGGCCGAGGCGATCGTGCAGGCGCTGGAAAAGATCGGCAACGAAGAGGTCCGCGTCCGGGTGCTGCATTACGGCGTCGGCGCGATCACCGAATCGGATATCGGTCTGGCCGAAGCCTCGGGCGCGCCGGTCATCGGCTTCAACGTCCGCGCCAACGCCCCGGCGCGCAACAGCGCCAACCAGAAGGGCGTCGAGATCCGCTATTACTCGATCATCTATGACCTGATCGACGACATCAAGGCGGCGGCCTCGGGCCTGCTCTCGGCCGAAGTGCGCGAGAACTTCATCGGCTATGCCGAAGTGCGCGAGGTGTTCAAGGTCACCGGCGTCGGCAAGGTTGCCGGCTGTCTGGTCACCGAAGGCGTCGCCCGCCGCTCGGCCGGGGTGCGCCTGCTGCGCGACAACGTGGTGATCCACGAAGGCACGCTGAAGACGCTCAAGCGCTTCAAGGACGAGGTCAAGGAAGTGCAGTCCGGTCAGGAATGCGGCATGGCGTTCGAGAATTACGACGATGTCCGCGCCGGCGACGTGATCGAGATCTTCGAGCGCGAAGAGGTCGAACGGACGCTGTAAGCGCCCGACCCGGAAACCGAAACAGCCCGCGAAATTCGCGGGCTGTTTTCATTTTGGCAGACTGTCGCTAGTGCTATTCGCCGGCGATCTCCAGCGCCTCGCGCAGCACCTCGGGGTCGCCGATATGGTTCATCAGGATCAGGATCAGCCGCGCGTTCAGCGCGTCGGACTGGTCCTTGCTCAGCCCCTCATGCGCGTTCAGCAGCAGGGCATAGGCATCGTCGGGGTTGGGCAGGTTGGGGGTCAGGGTCAGGCTCACTTCTGCTCTCCGATGGCGCGGCTGATGGCGGTTTCCACGGCGTCGCGGTCGAACTGCGGCCAGCGGGCGGCGACATGCTGGTCGGGCCGCACCAGATAGACGCCGCGCCCGTAACGCTCGGCGATCTCGCCCGTCGCGGGGACCGCCACCACATCGGCGGCGATGGCGCCGTGGCTGACCGGTTCGGCCTCGACACCCACCGCCAGCAGGCTGAAGCGCCCGCCCAGCCGGTCCAGCAGGAAACCGTCGCCCAAGGGCGCGTCGGGACAGGGGCTGCCGGGGTGGCTGCGCTGCGGCCCGTCCGGCATCGCGTCGGGCGTGTTCAGCGAGCTGCCGTCATAGGTGCAGGGCACCGATAGCCGGCCCGAGTTTACGAAGGGCCGCGCAAAGGCGTGACGTTCGGACAGATGCAGCGCCGCGTCGCGGAACTGGCGGCTGATCGCGGATTTCGGCGTAATGAAATCGGTCGAGCGGGTCGAGTTGAGGATATTCTCATCCGCGCCGTGCAGCCGCTCGGCATCATAGCTGTCCAGCAGCGATTCGGGCGCGTGGCCGTCCAGCACCAGTTTCAGCTTCCAGACCAGATTGTCGGCGTCCTGGATGCCGCTATTGGCGCCGCGCGCGCCGAAGGGGCTGACCTGGTGGGCGCTGTCGCCGGCGAAGATCACCCGGCGATGGCGGAAACTTTCCATCCGGCGGCACTGGAAGGTGTAGACGCTGACCCATTCCAGCGAGAAATCGACCCCCTCGCCCAGCATGGCGCGGATGCGGGGGATGACCTTTTCGGGCTGTTTCTCGGCCTCTTTGTCTATGTCCCAGCCCAGTTGCAGGTCGATGCGCCAGACCCCGTCGGGTTGCTTGTGCAGCAGCGCCGACTGGCCGGGGTTGAAGGGCGGGTCGAACCAGAACCAGCGTTCGGTCGGGAACTCGGCCTGCATGATGACATCGGCGATCAGGAAGTTGTCCTCGAACACCCGGCCGCGGAAATCCAGCCCGAGCATCGAGCGCGTGGGCGACGAGGCGCCGTCGCAGGCGATCAGCCAGTCCGCGTCGATCTGATAGCCGCCCTCGGGCGTGTCCAGCGTCAACCGGCTGTGGCTTTCATGGCTGTCCACCGCGACCAGCCGGGTCTTGCCGCGCAGCTGGATCGGTGCACCCTCGGCCTGCAGATCCTGCAGGCGCGTCAGCAGGTCGTGTTCCAGATGATATTGCTGCAGATTGATGAAGGCCGGGCGCTTGTGGCCGGTCTCGGGCAGCAGGTTGAACTCGTAAACCTGCTTGTCGCCCATGAAGACGCGGCCGGTGTTCCAGATCACGCCGCGATCGACCAGCCGCTGACCGACGCCCAGCCGGTCGAAGATCTCGAGCGGCCGCTTGGCGAAGCAGATCGCCCGGCTGCCCGAGGACACGCGGTCATTGTCGTCCAGCACCACGACCGGCACGCCCTGCTGGCCCAGGTCGATGGCGGCGGTCAGGCCCACCGGCCCCGCCCCGATGATGACCACCGGGTGACGCGCCGGGTCGGGCGCGTCCTGATCGGGGTGGCGCTGATAGGGGTAGAGCGGTTGCTCGAAGATCTTCTGGGCTTGCATGGCCCCCTCCTCCCAAAGGTGCCGGTCGTAAGACGCGGGCGATCAGCCTTGCAGCAGTTCCCACATCTCGCGGTCGCGCTCGGCGGTCCAGATGCGCGGCGTGTCGATGCCGCGGGCTTCGTCATAGGCGCGGGCGACGTTGAACGGCAGGCAGTGTTCATAGATCGCGTAGTCGGCGAATTTCGGATCGCATTCGGCGCGCACCGCGTCCCAGGCCTCGCGCAGCGTGCCGTTGCGGGCCGCGACCCGCGCCGCCGGCTGATAGGTCGAGCGAACGAAATCGGCGGTGTTGTCCAGCGCCGCGTTCACCATCTCGGCCCCGACCAGCGCGTCACCCCGGCCCGGCGCGATGGCGGCCAGATCGTATTCGCGGATCGCTTCCAGCGTCCACGGCCAGTCCTGCAGATGCCCGTCGCCGCAATAGCAGGCCGAGTGGTATTCGACGATATCGCCGGTGAACATGACGTTTTCATCCGGCACATGGACGACGATATCGCCCGCCGTATGCGCCCGGCCCAGATGCATCAGGTCGATGCGACGATTGCCGAGATAGACGGTCATGCGGTCGTTGAAGGTGGTGGTGGGCCAGGTCAGGCCGGGGATTTCCTCGTGCCCCTGAAACAGCCGGGGAAAGCGCTGGAACTCGCTGTCCCAGTCCTCTTGCCCGCGTTCCACGACCATCGCGCGGGCGGCGTCGCCCATGATGACCGTCGGCGCCTCATAGGCCGAGGCCCCCAGCACGCGCACGGCGTGGTAATGCGTCATCACCAGATGGCTGATCGGCTTGTCGGTGACCTCGCGGACCTTTTCGATCACCTTGCGGGCCAGACGCGGGGTCGCCTGCGCCTCGACGATCATGACGCTGTCATCGCCGATGATGACGCCGGTGTTGGGATCGCCCTCGGCGGTAAAGGCCCAAAGCCCCTCGCCGATCTCGGAAAAGCTGATCTGCTTTTCTTCCATGTCGCCGGCGGATGCGAATTGCTTGCTCATCTGTTCTACTCCTTTGCGGGCAGGATGGTGCCGAGGCAGGGGCCGAAGCCAATGCGGAACCCGTCACCCTGCGCGTGACCGTGCAGCCCCACCTGATCGCCGTCCAGCAGGAAGCTGCGCTCGCCGCTGTCGGTTTGGATGGGGGATTTGCCGCCCTGCGTCATTTCCAGCAGCGCGCCGGTGCTGTCCGGCGTCGGGCCCGAGATGGTGCCCGACCCCAGCAGATCGCCCACCCGCATCGGACAGCCCGATTCGGTGTGATGGGCGAGCTGCTGCGCCGATGAATAATACATGGTGGTATAGTTGGTCCGCGCCAGCACCTGCCCGTTCAGGCTCCACGCCAGGTCGATGTCGTAAAGACCCGGCCGCTTTTCCTGCAGATAGGGCAGCAAGGGGTTGTCGCGCGTGGCGCCTTCGGACCGGAACGGTTCCAGCGCGGCCTGCGTCACGACCCAGGGGCTGATGGTGGTGGCGAAGGCCTTGGCCTGAAACGGGCCGAGCGGCTGATATTCCCAAGCCTGAATGTCGCGCGCCGACCAGTCGTTCAGCAGGACATAGCCAAAGATCATCTCCTCGGCCTCTTCGACGCTGACCCGCTGACCCATCTCGGACGGGACGCCGACGATGGCGCCGAGTTCCAGTTCCAGATCCAGCCGCTTGCAGGCGGACCAGACCGGCCCGTCATCGCCGCGCAGCTGGCCCATGGGGCGGATCACGTCGGTGCCGGACACGACGACCGAACTCGCGCGGCCGTTATAGCCGATGGGCATATGCGTCCACTGCGCCGGCAGCGCGTTTTCCGGGCCGCGAAACAGCACGCCCACGTTGAAGGCGTGGTTCTTGCTGGCATAGAAATCGGTGAATTCGGTGACCTTGATCGGCAGATGCAGGGTCGCGTCGGCCATGGCCACGGTGGGCGTGTCGCGGTTGCCATCCTCGGCCAGCAGGGCGGTCAGCGCCTCGCGGATCTGCGCCCAACGCGCCCGGCCCAGGGCCATGAAGTCATTCAGCTGCGGCGCGCTGAAGCTGCCATCCGCATCCAGCAGCCCGGCCTGTTCGCAGGCGGCCAGGTCGACGATTCTGTCGCCGATGGCGACCCCGCAGCGCGGCGCCCCGCCGCCGGTCGAGAACACGCCATAAGGCAGGTTCTGCAAGGGAAAATCCGTGTCCGGACCGTTGGCCGTTTCCACCCAGCTTTTCATGCGCATGCAATCCTCCCCCGCAATACGTTGCAAACGCAACTAACACGCGCCGCGCCGTCGCGCAAGACGCATGGCTAGCTGGGGGGGTGATCCTGCAATTCCCGCAGGATTTGCGCCAGCAGCGCCACGCGATCCGGCCCCAGGCGCGCCTCAAGCGATTCGGAAAACGCCGTGGCATGGGCGGCGAGGTCCAGATGCACCTGCCGACCCTTGTCGGTCAGGTGCAGATGCTCGACCCGCCGGTCGCTGGTCGAGGGCGCGCGCGTGATCAACCCGGCCTCTTGCAGGCCCGCCACGGCGCGCGAGACCTTGGATTTCTCCATGAAAGACCGGGCGCAGATCTCGCTGGCGGTCAGCGCGCCCTGACTGCCCAGATGCGCCATGATCCGCCACTGCGCCCGCGTCATCCCGTAGGCCTGCCGGTAATGCGCGGAAAAGGCGCGGCTGGTCGATTCGGCCGCGGTGTTCAGCAGATAGGGCAGAAAATCGTCCAGCCGGAATTGCGTCATGCCTGATCCTGTCCAAAGCGGCCCCTTGTGCGGGCCATGATGTCGCACATGCAACCTTCACTTGCCAAGGCGTCGGAAACGCGCAACTCAGGACGGATGAAGGGCTTTGTTTCCATTGTTTCCTCGGGTCCGGGCGATCCCGAACTGCTGACCCGCCGCGCCGCCGACCGCCTCGCCGGGGCCGAGGTGGTGCTGTATGACGACCTGTCCTCGGGGCCGATCCTCGCGCTTGCGCCGCAGGCCGAACTGATCCCCGTCGGCAAGCGCGCCGGCCGCCCCAGCCCCAAGCAAGAGGCCGTCAGCGCACTGATGCTGGACCACGCGCTGGCCGGTCGCCGGGTGGTGCGGCTGAAATCGGGCGATGCTGGCATGTTCGGGCGGCTCGAGGAAGAGCTGACCGCCCTGCGCGGCGCCGGCGTCCCGTTCGAGATCGTTCCGGGCGTGTCCTCGGTCAATGCGGCGGCGGCGGCGGCGGGGCTGCCCCTGACCCGGCGGCTGACCGCGCGGCGGGTGCAATATGTCACCGGCGCCGATGTCACCGGCAAGCTGCCCCAGGCGCTGAACTGGGCGGCGCTGGCCGATCCCGGCGCGGTGACGGTGGTCTTCATGGGCCAGCGCAGCTTTCCCGACCTCGCCCAAGGGCTGGTGGCCCATGGCCTGCCCGCCGACACCCCGGCGCTGATCGCCTATGCGGTCAGCCAGCCGGGGCAGGTCTTGCGCCGGGGCACCGTGGCCGAGTTGGCACGGATGCTGCGTGACAGCGGCCCCAGCAGCGCGCCGGCGCTGATCGTCTATGGCCCGCTGGCCGAGATGGGCGACGCGGCGGTGACGGCACTGGCCACCGCCGCGGGGTCAGAGGGTTGACCGACGCGGGGCTGTGAGTATCAGCCACCGCCGCAGGCCGGAAGCAAGGTTAACGGCGCGGCAGAAATCGGCACCGCCGCAAAGTCCAAGAAGCGACCGGCCAGCGCCAGACACTCAACCCAAAGCGCGGCGGGCGGCCTCGTATTCGCGGGCCAGACGGTCGATATAGTCACCCGCCGGCTGCACTGCGTTGACCGCGCCGATGCCCTGCCCGGCGCCCCAGATCGCGCTCCACGCCTTGGCTTTGGACTGACCCTCGGCAAAGCTCATCGCGCTGGCGTCGCTGCCTTCCAGCGTATCCGGGTCCATCCCGGCATTGCGGATCGAGGGCTTGAGATAATTGCCGTGAACCCCGGTGAATTTCGAGGAATAGACGATGTCCTCGGCCCCGCAATCCACGATCATCTGCTTGTAGTCGGGGACCGCGTTCGCCTCGGCCGTGGCGATGAAGGCGCTGCCGATATAGGCCAGATCGGCACCCGCCACCTGCGCCGCCAGCACCGCGCGGCCGGTGGCGATGGACCCCGACAGCGCCAGCGGGCCGTCGAACCACTCGCGGATCTCCTGGATCAGCGCAAAGGGCGACTGCGTCCCGGCATGGCCACCCGCCCCTGCCGCCACCGCGATCAGCCCGTCCGCGCCCTTGTCGATGGCCTTGCGGGCAAAGCTGTTGTTGATGATGTCATGCAGCACGACGCCGCCGACGGAATGGGCGGCCTCGTTCACCTCGGGGCGCGCGCCGAGGCTGGTGATCCACAGCGGCACCTTGTGGCGCACGCAGATCTCGATATCGCGCTCCAGCCGCGCGTTCGAGCGGTGAACGATCTGGTTGACCGCAAAGGGCGCCGCCGGGCTGTCGGGATTGGCCTGATTGTGGCGGTCGAGTTCCTCGCTGATCCGAGTCAGCCAGGCGTCCAGCAAAGGCGGCTCGCCCTCTTTCTCGCGGGCGTTCAGCGCCGGAAAGCTGCCGACGATCCCGGCCTTGCACTGCGCGATGACCAGTTCAGGGCCCGAGACGATGAACATGGGCGCGCCGATGATCGGCAGGCGCAGATGGGACAGGATGGCGGGCAGGGACATGGCAATTCCTTTCTGGATTGCCGCCATCATTGACGTGACGCGCGAAAGGGCAAGCGTGACGTGGCGGAGACCGCCCCCGCCAGCCTCACGGCTGGCTGCGACGCCCCAGCCGCGACAGGTAGGACGGCGCCACCCCCGCCGAATCGCGCCACAGCCGCCAGGGCTGGCGCAGGGCCAGATCGGCGTCGATCTCGACCTCGTCAAAGCCGGACCGCCGGGCCATCGGGAACTGGTCGGCGATGACGTGACCCTGCGCCCGCAGGCGCCCGCGATAGCCCGCCATCCGCAGCCGCCGCGCCAGCGTGAATCCGCGCCCGTCCGAAAACGCCGGGAAGGCGATGCGGATCAGCGGCGCGTCATGCAGGTTCGGCGCGGCCTGATCCAGATCGGCATCAGGCGCCAGATCGAGGATCGGGCCGGTCCAGTCTTCGGGGCCGAAGCCCGCGTCGCGGACGATGACGGGGCGGCCCTCTTGCGGGACAAAGCCGGCCGCAGCCGCGCCGCGCTGCATCTTGCCGTCGGCGAAATGGATGCCGCATTCGGATTTCTCGCGGCCGCGCCAGCGCCCGGCGCGGGGGTCCTCGCCCTTGGCGACCGGGCTGGTGCAAGGGCGGCATCCGATCGACAGAAAGCCGCGCGCGACCAGCGGGTGACGCGGCAGGTCGTTGTTGTCGATGTAATCGGCCACGTCGCGGGCATCCCAATGCGCCAGCGGATTGACCTTGAGGCGCGGGCCCGAGGCGTCGGGTTCAAAGAATTCCAGCGTCGCGCGGGCGGCCCCCTGAAAGCGCTTGCGCCCGGTGATCCAGCCGTCGAAGCCCACCAGCGCGCGGTTCAGCGGCACCGTCTTGCGGATCTCGCAGCAGCTATCGGGGTCGCGCTGATGCAGGTCGCCGTCAGGGTCGGCCGCGGCGATGGCGGCGGGCGTGGCGCGGATGGTGCGCAGATCGGTCAGCCCCAGCCGCGCGGCAAGCTGCGCCTGATAGGCCAGCGTTTCGGGAAACAGCATCTGCGTGTCGATGAACAGGACCGGCGTGTCGCGCGCGATCAGCGACAGCATGTGCAGCAGCACCACCGAATCGGCCCCGAAGGACGACACCATCGCCAGCCGCCCCAATTCGGGATCGGACAGCGCATCGCCCAGCACCCGGATCGCGGCGTGGTGGCGATAGCGGTCGTTCAGCGCCGCGACCTGGGTGGCGCGGGTGGGAAGCGAAAGGATCTGCGCCATCATGCGGCCTCGGCTTTGGGGTAGAGCGCGGCCTTGAAGGGTTCGGTGCCCAGCCGGCGCAGCGCGTCGAGGAAGGTCTCGGCCGGGTCGCGGCGCAGGTCCAGATAGGCCAGCACCACGCGCTCGATCGCGGGGACGATGTCGTCGCCGGAAAAGCCCGGCCCGGCGCGCTCGCCGATGCTCATCGTCTCGGTCCCGTCGCCGCCCAGCGTGACCTGATAGTTCTCGACCCCGGCGCGGTCGAGGCCGAGAATCCCGATATGGCCGACATGGTGATGCCCGCAGGCATTGATGCAGCCGGAGATCTTGATCTTCATCGGCCCGATCTCGTGTTCCAGCTTCAGCTCGTCGAAGCGGGTCGCGATCTGCTGCGCGATGGGGATCGAGCGGGCCGTCGCCAGCGTGCAGTAATCCAGACCGGGGCAGGCGATGATGTCGCTGATCAGCCCGATATTCGCCGTCGCCAGATCGCCTTCGCGCAGGGCGTGGTAAAGCGCGGGCAGGTCGGCGCGGTGGACATGGGGCAGCACGATGTTCTGCTCATGACTGACGCGCAGATCGCCGTGGCCGTAACGCTCGGCCAGATCGGCCAGCAGCCGCATCTGGGTCGAGGTCGCGTCCCCCGGCGTGCCCCCGTGCTTTTTCAGCGAGACGGTGACGATGGCGTGGTCGGGGTGGCGATGGGCGGTCAGGTTGGTATCGCTCCACGACCGGAACAGCGGATCGGCGGCGCGGGCGGCGTCATAGGGCGCGGTGGCGCGGCCCGAAGCCAGATCGGGCGGGGTGAACTGGGCCGCGATCTCGGCCAGCACCTGTTGGTCGCTGCCGTCATACTGGGCGCGGATCTCGGCAAAGCGGGCGTTCACAAGCTCGCGGATATGGTCGATCCCCAGCTCGAGCACGGCGATCTTGAGCCGCGCCTTGAACTTGTTGTCGCGCCGTCCGACCGAGTTATAGGCCGACAGGATCGCCTCCAGATAGGGCAGCAGATCGGCGGCGGGTACGAAATCGGCCAGCACCTGCGCGATCAGCGGTGTGCGGCCAAGGCCGCCGCCGACCGCGACCTCGAACCCGTGGCGGCCGTTCCGTTCGACCATCCGCAGGCCGATGTCGTGGGATTTGACCACGGCGCGGTCATTCGGGCTGCCGGTGACGCCGATCTTGAACTTGCGGGGCAGGAACTGGAACTCGGGGTGGTCGGTGGACCATTGCCGGATCAGCTCGGCATAGGGGCGGGGATCGGCGATCTCGTCCGCCGCCGCGCCGGCGAAGTGATCGGCGGTGACGTTGCGGATGGTGTTGCCGCTGGTCTGGATGGCGTGGACGCCGACCTCGGCCAGGCTGTCCATCATGTCGGGAATATCGACCAGCCGGGGCCAGTTGAACTGGATGTTCTGGCGCGTGGTGAAATGGCCATAGCCCTTGTCCCAGCGATCCGCGACCGCCGCCAGCCGGCGCATCTGGTCGGGGCTGATCGTGCCATAGGGAATGGCGATCCGCAGCATATAGGCGTGCAGTTGCAGATAGACGCCGTTCATCAGGCGCAGGGGGCGGAACTCGTCCTCGGTCAGCGCGCCAGAGATGCGGCGGCTGATCTGCTCGCGGAACCGCTGGGCGCGGTCGACGACAAAGGCGCGGTCGAAATCGGTATGGTGATACATTACGCGTGCTCTGCCTGCTTGCCGTGGAAATAATTGGACGGGCCGGCGGCGCGGAAGGTTTCGCGCAGGTGTCCGGGTTCGGGGCGGCCATCGGGGCCGGGGCGAGCCGGGGCCAGAAACACCCCCACCGCGCGGTCCGACAGCGCCAGCGCATCCGCCAGCCGGTCCTTGGCGCGCGCCTCGTCGGTGATCAGCTCTGCCTGGCACAGCGAGCCGACCCATTGGTCGGCCGGGCTCAGATAGATCACGCGGCCGTCGAAAAGATCGTTGGCCGAGATGACGACAGGCTCGAATATGCGTGCCATGGCGAATCTCCCATATGCTATAGCTGCATCATGGAACATTCTTCCGGTTGAGGGCTAGTATCCGGGGCGAATAAGGAATATTGTTCCCGACGCACCGCCTGACAGGACAAAGACCCAAGATGCGTGAACGCAGCGAAACGAAAGCCCGGATGGATCTTCTGGACCGGAAAATCCTGATCGAGTTGCAGGACGATGCCAGCCAGTCGCTGGACGATATCGCCCGCAAGGTCGGCTCGTCCAAGACCCCGGTCTGGAACCGCATCCGCAAGCTGAAGGATGCCGGCGTGATCCGGCGGCAGACCGTGGTGCTGGACCCGGCGGCGGTGGGGCTGGACACCTGCTTTTTCGTCCTGATCCGCACCAGCGAGCACGAGGCCGGCTGGCAGCAGCGCTTTCTGGCTGCGCTGCAATCGCGGCCCGAGGTGCTCGAGGCGCATCGCCTGGCGGGCGAGATCGACTATATCGTCAAGCTGCGGGTGTCGGACGCACGCGCCTATGACGCCTTCTATCAGGCCTTGATCGCCGAGGTGAAAATCTACAACGTCACCGCGCTGCTTTCGATGGAAGAGCTCAAATCGACCACCATCCTGCCAGTCTGAATCCTGCCAGTCTGAGCCATCAGGAAGACCCCATGCCCGATTACGACGCCCTCGCGGCCAGCATCGCCGCGCTGACCCATGGCGAAACCGACGAGGTCGCGCTGATGGCGACGCTCGCCTGCGAAATCCACCACGCCAGCGACCGGTTCGACTGGACCGGCTTTTATCGCGTGACCGAGCCCGAGACGCTGAAGATCGGCCCCTACCAGGGCGGTCACGGCTGTCTGGTGATCCCGTTTTCGCGCGGGGTCTGCGGTGCGGCGGCGCGCAGCGGAAAGATGCAGCTTGTGCCCGATGTCGATGCCTTCCCCGGCCATATCGCCTGCGCCAGCTCGACCCGGTCGGAACTTGTGCTGCCGGTGTTCGGCGCCGGGCAGCGGTTGATCGGGGTGCTGGACATCGACAGCAATCGGCCCGACGCCTTCACCGCCCGCGACGGCGAGGCGCTGGCGGCAATCCTGCACGATGTCTTCGGCGGGTTGTGATCTAGCGGCGCAGATAGACGTAATAGGCCCCCGCCCCGCCGTGGCGCAGATGGGCGGGCACCACCTGCTGCACGGCCGAACTCAGCGGCGGGCGGTGCAGCCAATGCGGCACCTGATGGCGCAGCGCGCCGAGGCGGGTGGGCAGCGGGCCGGGATCGCCGCTGCGGCCCTTGCCGGTGATGACCAGCACCAGCCGCATCCCGCGCGATTTGCAGGACAGGATGAACGACGCCAGCTCTGGCCCCGCCTGCGCCAGCGTCAGCCCGTGCAGATCCAGCCGCGCCTCGGGGCGCAGCTTGCCGCGGCGAAGCTGCTTGTGGGTCTTGTGATCCATCCGCAGGGATTGTTCGGCCAGCGCATCCGCCGGGCTGCGCGCGAAATCATGCCCGCGCGGCCCCTGCCCTGACGCCGCACCGATCCGCAGGCCGGCGGGCGGGGCAAAGCTGGTCTCGACCGGTTGCCGAATCGCGGGCGGCGCGGCGGGTTTCGGCGGCAGGGTCGGCTGCGGGTGCCGCGCGCCCTTGTGCAGCGGCGTTGCGGTGCGCGTGACGCGGGACCACAACTCGTGATCCTCTTGCGTCAGGCCCCGTCGCCGAGACATCAGGCCCCGGTCGCGACGAGCCGCCAGTTCGGATCGGGCGAGGTCATCACCCGCTCGAACGTCCAATCGTCGCGCTGCTTGCGTGCGGTCCGCGGGTTGCCCTCGATCACGTTGCCGTCGGCATCCTTGGTGGCCGAGATCATCTCGCCCACGAAACGCACCGTCAGTTCGGCCACCGCGGTCTGCGGATCGAACTGCGCCGAGGTCAGCGCGGTCTCGCGCGTGCCCAGATATTGCGCCTCGACCTGATGGCCAGCCTCGCGCCGTGCCTCGATTACCTGATCGAAGGCCCCGGCGACCTCGGGCGACAGGAAGGGGCGCACCTCGTCCAGATCGCCACGCTCGAAGGCCAGCAGGATCATCTCGTAAGCCTGTTTCGCGCCGGACAGGAACTCGCCCAGCGAAAACGACGGGTCGGCCCGCTTCATCGCCTTCAACGCAGGCAAGGCGGGGTTGTCGGCATCGACGTGGTCGGCCAGATCGTCGTCGACCGCCGGGCGCGGGCCGTCATCGTCGATGACGGTCAGATCCGGAACCTGGCGGGCGTCATCCTCGATCCTCGTGGGCTCGAAGCCATCGCGCGTCCCCAGCACCCCGCGCAGGCGCAGGATCAGAAAGACAGCAATCGCGGCGAGAACGAGCAGCTGGATCATCGGGTTTTGCATCGGCCTTCCTTCGGCAGGGTCAGGGCGTCGGTCATTCGGAGCGTTGGTAATTCGGACTCAGGCTCTTATGTAGGGATGCAACCGGGCCAAGTCCAGTTGCCCACCCCGCACCGAGGAGCGTCATGCCGCTGCTGATTCCGTTTATTCTGATCCCGTTGATCGAGATCGCGCTGTTCATCCAGATCGGCGACGCCATCGGGCTGTGGCCCACCATCGGGCTGGTCCTGCTGTCGGCCTTTGTCGGCACGGCGCTGATCCGCTCGCAAGGGGCGCGCACGCTGATGCAGATCCAGCATTCCTTCCGCACGCTGAACGACCCGACGCGGCCTTTGGCACATGGCGCGATGATCCTGATTGCGGGCGTGCTGCTGCTGACGCCGGGGTTCTTCACCGACACGCTGGGGCTGCTGCTGATGATCCCCGCCGTGCGCGACTGGCTGATGCGCCGGATCGGGCGGCGGATGACGGTGACACGGCGCGGCTTCGGCTTTGACGGCGGCGCGCAGCCCCGCCATGGCTGGCCGGGCCGGGGGCAGGATGACATGATCGACGCCGATTATGTCGTGCAGGACGATCCCTATCCCACCCGTGACGACATCGAATTGCCGGACAACCGCGACCCGGACGAACGCGGCCCCGATGGCCGGCGCCGCCCGCCCTCGGGCTGGGTCCGCCCAGATTAAGGCGTGCGTGCAAAGCGTTGAGGCCATGCCCGCCCCCTGCTAGAACAAGGCCGACGCCGAAACCGACCTTGAAAAGGACGAGACATGACCGACCAAGACCCGCAGGGCCAGGCCCCGCAGCCCGAAGACGGCGGCACCGCCCAGAACACCGCGCCGCAGCAGCCCCGCCTGCAGATTCTGGCGCAATATGTCCGCGATCTTTCCTTTGAAAACGTGGTCGCCCAGCGTGGGCTGAATGGCGCGGATGTGACCCCGGAAATTGCGGTGCAGGTCAGTCTGGATGCGCGCAAACGCAATGTGGACCATCAATACGAGGTGATCTGCAAATTCCGCGTCTCGTCGAAAAATACCGCCGATGACAGCAATCTGTTCTTGTGCGAGCTGGATTATGGCGGGGTCTTCCAGATCGAGGGCGTGCCGGACGATCAACTGCACCCGTTTCTGATGATCGAATGTCCGCGGATCCTGTTCCCGTTCATCCGCCGGATCATCAGCGACACGACCCGCGATGGCGGTTTTCCGCCGGTCAATCTGGACCCGGTCGATTTCGTGTCGATGTATCGTCAGGAACTGGCCAGGCGCGCCGCCGCCGAACGCCCGGCCGATACCCAGCTTTCGTAACGCGGATATGGCCGCCAATCCCTCTGGCCGGGCCTGGCAGCGGATGCTGTCGGGTCGCCGGCTGGACCTGCTGGACCCGACGCCCGTCGATATCGAGATCGAGGATATCGCGCACGGTCTGGCCTTTGTCGCGCGGTGGAATGGCCAGACGCGCGGCGACTGGCCCTATTCCGTCGCCGAACATTCCCTGCTGGTCGAACAGGCCTTTGGCCGCATCTCGCCCGATCCGCAGCCGCAATGGCGGCTGGCGGCGCTGCTGCATGACGCGCCGGAATATGTGCTGGGGGACATGATCTCGCCGGTGAAATCCGCGCTCGGGCAGGAATATGGCGAGATGGATGCGCGGGTGGCCTTGGCGGTGCATCGCCGCTTTGGCCTGCCGGCGAAACTGCCTGCGGCGGTGCGGCGGCAGATCAAGCAGGCCGATCAGGTCTCGGCCTGGCTCGAAGCGACAGAGATCGCGGGATTTTCGGAAAGCGAAGCACGCGGGATCTTCAAAAGACCGGACCCCGACCATTGCGCGGGTCTGGTCATTCGCCTGCGCCCCCCGGCCGAGGCAAGACGCGCCTATCTTGCCCGGTTCGAGGAATTGCTCGCGCAGATGTGACCCCGCGCGAGCGGGCCTGTCGGATCAGATCGCCAGATCTTCCAGATTCTTGCCTTCGGCCAAAGCCTGCTGAACCCAATTCGGCCGACGCCCGCGCCCGGTCCAGGTCTGCGAGCGGTCCTGCGGATTGGCGTATTTCGGCACCGAAACCGTGGTCGAACGGCCGGGCTTTGCGCCGGTCAATTCATTCAGCGAAAAGCCATGTTCGCGGGCCGCAGCCTCGGCCGCAGCCACGGCTTCCTTGCGCTTGCGATCCTCATACCCGGCAATTGCACGGTCGATTTTCTTCCGCAATTCGGTCAATTCTTTAACAGAAAGGTTTTCAATATCCATGGCGCACCTTCTTGGTTGCATATTGGATAATCGTTAATCCTCTCTGAAACCCAAGTCAATTCATTCAATTATCGAGTTATTTCGGGCTGCGCTTTGCAAGAATACGTTGCAATGTCCGCCGATGCATATGCAAACGCCGCGCCGTTTCGCTGACATTGCGGTCGCATTGTTCATACACCCTTTGGATATGTTCCCATTTAACCCGATCCGCCGACATCGGATTATCGGGCGGCGGCGGCAATGCCTCGCCGGTTTGCAGCAATGCGGCGGCAATGTCATTCGCATCGGCGGGTTTCGAAAGGTAATCGGTGGCCCCCATCTTGACCGCCGCCACTGCCGTCGCGATGGCGCCATAGCCGGTCAGCACGATGATGCGGGCGTCAGCACGGGCGTCGCGCAGCGCCTCGACCACGTCCAGACCGCTGCCGTCTTCCAGCCGCAGGTCGATCACGGCATGGGCGGCGGGCGATTTGCGGACCGCCTCCATCGCTTCGGCAACCGAAATCGCGACGGTGGGCTGAAAGCCGCGCCGCTCCATCGCGCGGGCCAGACGGTTGACGAAGACCTCGTCATCATCGACCAGCAAAAGCGACGCATCATCGCCTGGTTGCATCTGGATCTCGTCCGCCATCGTGCCTCCGCCGAAAAAAGGTTTTCCTTCTCTATGCGGTCACGGGCGGGGAATCAAATGCCGATGCGGCTTCAGGACGCGTTGACAAAGCAGGCGACGCGTTGCGCCAGATCCTCGGGCGTCAGGTCGCGGTGAAAGAACTCGACCGTGCCGTGTTCGGGCAGCACCAGATAGGTGTTGGTCATGTGATCGACGAGGTAATAGTCGCTGCCGTCGTCATTCACCTTGTAGTAATTCTTCCACTGCTTGCTGACCGCGTCGATTTCCTCGACCGTTCCGGTCAGACCCAGCATGTCCTCGTGCAGGTTGTCGGTGAACTCGGCCACGACCTCGGGGGTGTCGCGCTTGGGGTCGACGGTAATGAAGACCGGCTGCGCGTCGATCCCGCGTTCGGCCAGCAGGTCGATCGCCTCGGCATTGCGGGCGCTGTCCAGCGGGCAGACATCGGGGCAGAAGGTATAGCCGAAATACAGCAGCGAGGGCTTGGTGAAGACCTGCGCATCGGTCACCCGCGCGCCGGTCTCGCTGGTCAACTCAAACGGCCCGCCAAGGGCACCTGCGCCCCCGGCCACGACGCTGGCGCGACATTGCGCGAACCGGTCGCTGTCCGCGCCGCCGCGCGTCAGCAGAAACGCCCCGCCCAGCAGCAGCAAGACCGCCACCGCCAAACCGACTATCAGTATCCGCCTGTCATTCATCGCCGTTCCCTTCCTGTCGCGGCGCATTGATCGCGCAACCGCGACCGGATATCAACGCCCTGTCTTGTCGCAGTAGGAACGCCATGCCGCTTGGCCCCGAGATCAGCCGCACGCTTGATGCCGGCATCCGTCCGCGGGCCGAGCCGATCCGCCGCCGCACGCTGGTCATGCTGCGCTGGGTGGCGCTGGCCGGGCAGTTGATCTCGATCCTCGGCGCGTTCTGGTTCGATGTGGGTTTCGCCGTTGTCCCGGCGCTTGGCGCGGTGGCGGCGGGGGCGGCGCTGAACCTGTGGATGACCGCCAACCCGGCGCGGGTGACGCAGTTCGGCGCGACCTGGCAGCTGGTCTTCGATCTGGCGCAGATCTCGGTGCTGATCGGGCTGACCGGCGGGCTGTCCAATCCGTTTGCGCTGCTGGTGCTGGCGCCGGTGACGATGGCCGCGACCGCCCTGCAGGACCGGCAGACCGTGGTGGTGGGCGCGGCGACGGTGCTGATGATCTCGCTCGCCGGCTGGTTCGCCGAGCCATTGCAGCATCCGACGCTGAACCTGGTCATGCCCCGCGTGCTGCAACTGGGTCACTGGGTCGCGATCCTGATCGGGGTGGTCTTTTTCGCCACCTATGCCCGCCGCGTGGCCAGTGAGCTTGCCACCGTGTCCGACGCGCTCTTTGCCACGCAGATGGCCCTCGCGCGCGAGCAGAAGCTGCAGCATCTGGGCGGCATCATCGCCGCCGCCGCGCATGAGATGGGCACCCCCCTGGCCACCATCAAGCTGATCGCGGGCGAGCTGAAGGACGAGCTGCAAGAGGCCCTGCCCGACCGGCTGGACCTGACCGAGGACGCGACCACGCTGGCGCGCTCGGTCGATCGCTGCCGCGAGATCATGCGCTCGATGGGCCGCGCCGGCAAGGACGACCTGCATCTGCACGCCGCCCCCCTGCCGACGGTTCTGGACGAGGCCGCCGAGCCGCATAGCGAACGCGGCATCGTCATTCGCACCCGCCTGACCTCGGACCTGCCGCCGCCGATCCTGCGCCGCGATCCGGGGCTGATCCACGGGCTGCGCAACATCATCCAGAACGCCGTCGATTTCGCCCATGCCACGGTCGAGATCGAGGCGGCGTGGGATCGCGACACGCTGACGCTGCATGTCACCGATGACGGGCCGGGCTTTCCCCCGACCATGCTGGGACGGCTGGCCGAGCCGTTCCCGGTCAGCCGCCGCAGCGACCGCCGGCCCGGCTACGAGGGGATGGGGCTGGGCCTCTTCATCGCGCGCACCCTGCTCGAGGCGACCGGCGCGCGGCTGGATTTCGACAACCAGCCCGGCGGGGCGCGGGTCTCGATCACCTGGCCGCTGGACCGGGTGCGCGCCGACGATCGCGCTGCCTTGCGTGAAAATCCCCGGATCGGGCCGGAAAGCGAAGCCGCGTTAACCCATCCTTAACGGTGAGCGTGCGAGGGTCGGCGGCAACGCGCAGCCAGGAATCGTACAGGACCGCCCATGCAGCCAGCCCTCACCGCGGCGATCTTGACCGGCAGCGCGACGCTCGCCGTCCTGCTGGCCCTGCTGGCGATGCGCTGGCTCGAAAGGCCCGCGCGGCCCGCGCTGCTGGGGTCGGATCTGGTGGCGCCCTGCATCTTTCTGTTCCGCGACGGCCAGTTGATCGACGCGACCGCCCCCGCCCACACCATCCTCGCCGGCTGCGCCCGGCCTGACCTGGCAGGACTGCGGCTGTGGCTCGCGCAGCGCTTCGACGATCTGGCCGCGCTGGATGAGACCGCCGACGGCCCGGCCCGGCGAGAGGTCTTCGGCACCGATGGCACCGGCTCGGCCCGGCTGAGGCTGGTGGTCGAGCACACGCATGACGGCGCGCTGCGGCTGACCCTGATCCAGCCCGGCTCGGAAACTGCCGGCATCGTGGTCGATTCGCTGTCGCAGCAATCGCTCGAACAGGAACTCGCGCTGCTGCGGCAGGTGCTCGACGCCGCGCCGATGCTGATTACGCGGCGGGATGAGCAGGACCGCATCGTCTGGGCCAATTCCAGCTATCTCGACGCGGCAGAGCGCAGCGGGGTCGCCCCGCTCTGGCCCCTGCCCGAGATCCTTGCCCCCGAACCGGCGGCGGCCCATGACGGCAATGACCGCCGCGCGCGGATGGACAGCCCGGATGGGGTTCATTGGTTCGACTGCTACACGCATCAGCACGGGGCTGAGACGACCAGCTATGCCCTGCCCGCCGATGCCGAGGTCAAGGCCGAACAGAACCTGCGTGAATTCCTGCAGACGCTGACCAAGACCTTCGCCGATCTGCCCATCGGCCTCGCCATCTTCGACCGAGAGCGTCATTTGCAGCTTTTCAACCCCGCCCTGATCGACCTGACCGGGCTTCCGGTCGGCTTTGTCGCGGCACGACCTTCGCTCTACAGCGTCCTCGACCAACTGCGAGAGCTGCGCATGGTGCCCGAGCCGCGCGACTACCGCAGCTGGCGCCGCCAGATCAGCACGCTGGAATCCGCCGCCGCCGCCGGCCATCACGTCGAGACATGGTCGCTGCCCGGCGGACGCACCTATCGCGTCACCGGCCGCCCGCATCCCGACGGGGCGATAGCGTTCCTGTTCGAGGACATCACCTCGGAAATCACCCTCACCCGCAAGTTCCGCGCCGATCTGGCGCTGGGGATGCAGGTTCTCGACGGTCTCGACCAGGCGCTGATTGTCTTCAACGCCATCGGTCAGGTGGTGATGTCGAACCGCGTCTATGCCGATCTCTGGGGGCCTGCCCCCCCGCGCCTCGCCGACGCGCTGCAAACCTGGCGCGGCGACTGGAACGAGGCCCCCGGCCTCGCCGAACTCACCGCCGCGCTGCAGATGGACGACGCCACGACCCGCCTGACCGGCCTGCTTCTCGGGCCGCCAAAGGCCGGGATGCTGTCATGGCACGTCACCCCCTCCCCGGCAGCAAGCGTCTGCTGCGATTCGCGCCGTCGGACGCGGCGGTAGAGAAGGGGGTTCCGGCGGTCGCTGATCCGGAGCGGCAAGAGGCTGCTGTTGCGGCGGTGTAGCGGGGGTTGCCGCGAGTGAAGCCGCGCATGTGGCGAAGAGTTCAGCAGAGGCAGGGTGTTGGTCAGGCTGGCTATCCGACTGAGGGAAGTCCAGCCGCACGACAGATGCCCATTTCTGGCGGAAATATCAATATCCCGCCATGATTTAAGCAGCGCCGTTAGCTAGACAGCGCCCTTACCTTGCCAAGCCAATCCAGTCATTTAACTCGCCAATCCATTCATCCTAATCGGCGCAGCTCGCACTTGTGTTGAAAGACCCGGATTAGGGCGGTGATCGCGCCTTGGCGGGCAGACACCTCTCCTAGCGCAGGCCGGTGTCAGGTCGAGTCGTCGACAGTGGGCGCATCGCGGTGGCGCTCGCACCGCCTCAAGGCGCCGACACAGTGCTGCCACTCGTGGCGTGGCTGACACTGAGTTTTAGCAAAGCGAAATGTGGGAGGAAATTAAGCTGTCTACTCGCGCGGCGTCGTGGCCAGCACTTCACTCCACCCACACAGTCTTCAAATAAAGCGGCAGCACGCAATACCGCATGCTGCCGCCCAACAATTTCTGCAACAGACCCGCTGCTCAGTTCGTCGCCATCGCATCCGCCATCGCATGCAACAGCTGCTCTGACGCCTCGGGATCGGCCGCGATCGGCGACAGGCGCAGCGCGCTTTGCTGGACCGCATCCGGCGCCTGATAGATCACGGCGTCATCCTTGATCGTCGCCATCACCTTCAGCCCCGACAGGGTTTCCGGATCGACCGCCGTGGGGTCCTTGGACAGCAGCACGAAATCGGCAGTCTTGCCGACCTCGATCGAGCCCTTCTCGTCCTCTTCGAAATGCTGCCAGGCCGGCCAGATCGTCATCGCCTTCAGCGCCGTCATCACGTCGACGCGCTGGTGCGGGCCCAGGATATCGCCCGACCGGGTCCGGCGGGTCACGGTGGCCGAAAGGATCCGCATGCTGTCGGGGCGGGCGACCGGCGCGTCGTGGTGGGTGGCAAACTTCATGCCGCGCTGATGGACCCAGCCGGTGGGCGAGATGTTGTCGGCATTGACCGGGCCGACAGTGTGATCACGGTGCCAGTCGCCCCAGAAGAAGGTGTGCATCGGAAACAGCGACATGAAGACCCCGAGTTTCTGATAGCTGTCGACCTGATCCTCGCGCAGGAACTGACCGTGGATCAGGACCGGGCGGTTGCCGGGATCGCCGTATGTCTTCTGCGCCTCGCCCAGTGCGGCGATCAGCATGTCCGACGCGCCCTCGCCATTGGAGTGGGTGAGGATCTGGACCTTGTTTGCGTAGCACCAGTTCACCGCGTCCTGCACCTGTTCCATGCTGACGGCGGAATAGCCGGCATAGCCCGCCGGATAGTCGCCGACCGGGTCGTAATAGGGCCGGTCGCGCAGCGCGGTGAAGCCCTGCGGCGCGCCGTCGATGGTCAGCTTGCAGCCGCCGACGCGGACATGGCCGTCATAATCCTGCGACACCGCCTCGCTGATATAGTCGCGATCCTCGAGCACGTCCGGGAAGGCCACGACGTCGATCGGCAGGTCGCCCTTTGCGTCAATGGCCTTCAGCGCCTCGACGATCGGGCGCGCGGACCGGCCGTCCTGCGCCGTGGTATAGCCGTAGCTGGCCCAAAGCTCCGCCCCGGCACGGGCAAAGGCCTCGATGCCCTCTTCGCCCAGCTTGCTCAGCATGGGCACGATGGCGGTGAAGAAGGCATATTCCTCGAGCACCCCGTTCGGCTCGCCATCCGCGCCGCGCCGGATCGCGCCGCCGTCGGGGTTCGGGCTGCTCGCGTCGATCCCCGCCACCTCGAGCGCCTTCGAGTTGGCGACGCCGATATGGCCCGACTGGTGCACGATCACGATGGGCACATCGCGCGACACGGCATCAAGATCCTCGCGCGTGGGGTGGCGCAGCTCGGCCAGCTGGGCGTCGTCATAGCCGAAGCCGATCACCAGATTGACCTTGTCCACGATCTCGGCATTGTCCGCCATCCACGCCCGCAGCACGTCCTGCAGGCTGGCGATATCGCGCACCTCGCCATCGGGCGGCGAGAGCATGTTCGCCGACAGCGCCTGCAGCCCGCCCATCACGACATGGCCGTGACTGTCGACGAAACCCGGCAGCATCGCCCGCCCCTTCAGATCGAAGCTTGCCGTTTCGGACCCTTGATGCGCGCTGACCGCGGCGAGGTCGCCGACGGCGAGGATGCGCCCATCCTTGACCGCCACCGCCTCGGCCGAGGGTTGGGCGTCGTTGATCGTCAGGATCGGCCCGCCCGAATAGATGGTATCTGCAATCTCTTGCGACCATGCCGCGCCCGCGGCGAGCATCACGCTCGCAGTCAGGAGGTAGCCAAGTGGCGATTTTTTCATGGGGGTGCCTTCTGGTTGGGGAATCCGGTTCGCGGCGAGGTTAGGCGAAGGGGTTTAAGCCTTTCCTAACGTCACCTGCTTTACCCTTCTTCGGCCAGTTTTTCAACCTGCGATAGAAATTTCCCCGGCGGAACGGAACGATCCGCCGGAGCGTTGGCTTTGTTGATCTCGTTTCGCTCTGACGCTCAACCGTGATCGGCCGGAGATGCGCAGCCCGACAACCTCAATTGGACAAAGGAAGACTGATCATGCTGGACAAGGTGGACGTCGCGATCATCGGTGCGGGCACGGCGGGACTGGCGGCGCTGCGCGAAGTCCAGCGCAGGTCGGACGATGTCGTGCTGATCAACAAGCCGCCCTATGGCACCACCTGCGCGCGAGTGGGCTGCATGCCCTCGAAGGCGCTGATCGCCTCCGCCAATGCGTTTCACGCGCGGACCATGCTGGACACCTTCGGGATCGCGGGGGCCGACCAGCTGAGGGCCGACATTCCCGCCGTCATGACGCGGGTCCGCGAGCTGCGCGACTACTTCGTTCAGGGCGTGCTGAAATCGATCAAGGACCTGGGCGACCGCAATATCGAGGGTCAGGCGCAGCTTGACGGGCCGAACCGGGTGGTGGTGGACGGCCATGAGATCGAGGCGCGCCAGATCATTCTGGCGCCGGGGTCCAGCCCCATCGTGCCGAAACCGTGGCAGAAATTCAGCGATCACATCCTGACCACCGACAGCCTGTTCGAGGCGCGTGACCTGCCTGCGCGGATGGGCGTGATCGGGCTGGGGGCGATCGGCGTCGAGATGGCGCAGGCGCTGTCGCGACTGGGGATCGAGGTTCACGCCTTTGACGGCTCGGACCGCATGGCTGGGATCTCGGACGACAAGGTGGCCGACACGCTGCGCCAGTCGCTGTCGCAGGAATTCGCCATTCACCTCGGCGTCGAGGTCGATCTGGCCGAGGCGGATGAGGGCGTGAAGATCACCTGGGGCGATGAAAGCGTCGTGGTCGACAAGGTTCTGGTGGCCGTGGGGCGGCGGCCCAACGTGCAGGATCTGGGGCTGAACAGCCTTGGCGTGGCGCTGGACGACAAGGGGATGCCCGAGGTCGATCCCAACACCATGCGGATCTGTGACACGCCGGTTCTGTTCGCCGGCGACGCCAACGGCATCCGCCCGATCCTGCACGAGGGCGCGGATGAGGGGCATATCGCCGGCCTCAACGCCACCAGCGACGAGCCGGTGCCGATGGATCGGCGGACGCCGCTGACGGTGACATTCTGCACGCCTCAGGTGGCCTCGGTCGGCCAGCGGGCGGGGGATCTTGATCTGGACGACTGTCTTGTCGGCGAGTTCAATTTCAGCGCTCAGGGGCGCGCGCGGATCATGCAAGAGAATTACGGTCTGCTGCGGATCTATGCCACGCGGGACCAAGGCCGCCTGCTGGGGGCAGAGATGGCGGTCCCGGCGGCCGAGCACACGGCGCATCTGCTGGCACTGGCGGTCAAGCAGCGGTTGACGGTCTATGATCTGCTGGGGATGCCCTTCTATCACCCCACCCTCGAAGAGGGGCTGCGGACGGCCCTGCGCAAGATCGCGCGGCAGCTTCCGCCCTGCGGCATCTCGGATCTCGCCGGCTGTGCGCCGTTAAATGCCGAGGCGCTGGAGTAGGTAAAGCGTCGGTCGGCGGTGGATGTTGATCTAGTGAGGAAGTGACGCGGCAGCGCGTTTGAACGACGCGCTGCGGGCTTGTTTGACACAAGGCGCGTGGCTGGGGGTTCAAAGCCAGCGGGAATCTGATCGGCCCACTCAAGCCCTGGTCCCCCGCTCCGACCGCGATCACCGTGCCTCGCTCAACCCTCTCAGAAACGGTTGGCCGGGATCTTGAAGTAGCTGCGCCCGTCATCCTCCGGCTCGGGCAGATGGCCGCCGCGCAGGTTGACCTGCAACGCGTGCAGCATCCGGTCCGGCAGCGCCAGCGTCGCGTCGCGTTCCTCGCGCGTCTTGATGAACTCCGCCTTCTCCGTGCCGGATTTGACGTGGATGTTGTCCCGCTTATGCTCTGCGACGGTCGCTTCCCAGGCCGGTTCCTCGCGGTCGCCCTTGCCGTAGTCATGGCCGACAAACAGGCGCGTGTCGTCGGGGCGCGACAGGATCGACTGGATGCTGTCCCACAGCTCCTCGGCGTTGCCGCCCGGGAAATCGGCCCGCGACGAGCCGCTGTCGGGATACATCAGCGTGTCATGCACGAAGCCGGCATCGCCGGCGAAATAGCTGATCGAGCCGAGCGTGTGGCCGGTCGCCAGTTCGACGCTCACCTGAACATTGCCGATGTTGAAGCTTTCGCCATCCTCGAAAAAACGATCGTAAAACGGCTTCGGGTCGAGGTCCGGCAGGTTGTAGATCTCGCGCCACAGCTCGGCGATTTTCATGGTGCGGGCGCCGATGGCGTTGGGCAGCCCGGTCTGCTCCTTCAGCCACGCCGCCGCAATCATGTGGTCGGCATGGGGATGCGTGTCGAGGATCTGGACCAGATCGAGCCCCTGTTCGCGGACCAGATCCAGCACCTTCTGCGCGCTTTCGGTCGAGCTGCGCGCCGACCGGGGGTCGAAATTCAGCACCACGTCGATGACCGCCGCCTTTTTCGTTTCGGGACAGGCCATCACATACTGGATCGAGCCGGTATCCGCCTCATAGACCCCCCAGACATCCGGGAACCCGGCGCCGGTTGAGGGGCTGTAACGGGTGAAGTGCTGATAGTCGGACATGGCTGGCTCCTTTCCTGCGGTGGTCGGGCGGCTAGGGTCAGGCGGACCGCCAGATCTTGCGACAGATCGCCCGATCCGACGGATCAGACACAAGATGCAGGCCGATCCGCCGGGATATGAGCGGATCACGGCCCTCGGTCTGGTGCAAGAGGGCGCGTCGTCGCAGACGCGAAACGCCCCCCTTTCCAACGCCCCCGCCGCTGGGATTCCGTTGCTTAGCGCAATTCCCGTAAAAGCGGGTCCATGACAGCCATTCTCTTGCGATTTGGCCCGACATGGATTATTTCATATGAAATAATAAGACGAGGTCATCGCGTTGCGCATGAACACCTTTTTCCCCTATCGCCTCGCTGTCGCTGCCGAAGCCTTCTCGCGTCAACTCGTGGAGGTCTACGGGCGGACATATGGGCTCTCGCGCGAAGAATGGCGGCTGCTGTTCCTGCTGGACGATGTGGAGTCGCTCGACTCGCTCGAGGTGGCGCAGCGGACCTCGCTGGACAAGGTGCAGGTCAGCCGCGCGGCCAGCAAGCTAGAGGAAAAGGGGCTGATCACGCGCGAGGTGCACAGCACCGACCGCCGTCTGCGCCGCTTTGCCGCCACGCCAGAGGGCCACAAGCGCTTCCGCATGGCCTTCAAGGAGGTCGAGCGTCGCGCCGAGGAGATCCTCGGCGCCATCCCCGAGGAGGAGCGGGCCGCGCTGTTTCGCGGCATCGAGGCGCTGCATCGGGCGGCAACGGATCGGCCTTTGCGCGACGGGACAGGGGACGACGCGGGCGGGGCAGACATCGACGCCGATGGGTCTGCGCGTCTCCACAAGCCATAGGCAGCGACGGCCCCGATCCGCAATCAGCGGTCTGCCGAGTTTTCATTGACATCGTTGCGCTCGCAACCTTATTCTCGTTTCATATGAAACGGGCGCGGGTGGATTCGACGACGGCTAGCTGCGGCCACGGGATCGGCCTGGCCGCCGAAGCGCTCCCCTAGCGGTGTCGCGTCATCTTCCGCCCATCCACCCGCCGCATCCTTCCGTCGCAGGAGTAACCGCCATGACTGAACCGCCCTCGACCACCGCCGCCGCCGGCGAGATCGTTCTGCATGACTACTGGCGCTCGTCGGCCGCCTACCGGTTGCGGATCGCGCTGGCACTGAAAGGGATCGGCTATCGCAGGGTCGCGGTCGATTTGGTCGCGGGCGCACAGCGCGACCCGCGCCATGTCACGCTGAATCCGCTGGGCCGGGTTCCGGTGCTGGAAATCGACGGGCTGACGCTGACCCAGTCGCTGGCGATCATCGACTATCTGGACGAAACGCGGCCATCGCCGCCCCTGCTGCCCGCCGAACCCGCCGCGCGGGCGCAGGTCCGGGCGCTGGCCTTGGCGGTGGCCTGCGACATTCATCCGATCTCGAACCTGTCGGTGCTGACCCGCGTCGAGGAACTGGCTGGCGCCGAGGCCAAGGCCCGCTGGAACCACGACAACATTGCCCAAGGCTTGGCAGCGGTCGAGCGGATGCTGGATCATCCCGGCTTCACCGGCCGGTTCTGTCATGGCGACAGCCCGACCCTCGCCGACTGCGTGCTGGTGCCACAGCTTTACAACGCTACGCGGTGGGGTGTCTCGCTGAAGGATCTGCCCCGGATCCGCCAGGTGCAGCAGAGCTGTGCCGCGCTTGCCGCCTTCCGCGATGCCGCACCGGAACGCGTGGCGCCGGTGGCGGATACCGCCCCGCCCCGGCAGGCTGACCGCCGTCTGACATCTTGCGATTTGCGCCGGATCAGCCCCCCATCAAATCAGTTGCATTTGAAACGGTTTCAAGGTAACAAGAATCGCAAGGGCCAACGGCCCGCGCTCGGGACGGAGGGACCATGAGCAAGCAAGTCGCATATTCCGGTGACGTGACCCGACAGCGGGATGGCATCAGCGATTTCCGGGTTTCTGCCCGCGTCGTCATGACCTGTCAGGCGGACCGCGCCAGGGTGGGACAGCACCCCATGCCCGCGCCGACCACCAAAGCCACGCCCCCGTCCGCACCCGCCTCGCACCCGCCCGCCGCCCGCGCGCCGTTGCCTGCCCACCGCAGCGCCGCTTGTTGCCGCGGCCACTCTGAACCCTGATCATGCAGAACTGGAGGACTACGATGAACGCCCCAACGCTCAAGATCGACCGCATCCACCACGTCGCCTATCGCTGCCGTGACGCCAAGGAGACGGTCGAGTGGTACACCAAGAACCTGAACATGGATTTCGTCCTGGCCATCGCCGAGGACGAGGTGCCCTCGACCCATGAACCCGACCCTTACATGCACCTGTTCCTGGATGCCGGGAACGGGAACGTGCTGGCGTTCTTCGAACTGCCGACCAAGCCGGAAATGGGCCGCGACCCCAACACCCCGAAATGGGTCCAGCACATCGCCTTCAAGGTGAAGGACCGCGAGACGCTGGTCGCCTTCAAGGATCATCTGGAAGCCAACGGCGTCGAGGTTCTGGGCGTGACCGATCACGCGATCTTCCACTCGATCTATTTCTTCGATCCGAACGGGCACCGCGTCGAACTCGCCTGCCCCGACCCCGAGGAAGAGGCGATGCTGGCCAAGCTGGACGCGGTCAAATGGGACATGCTGGAGGAGTGGTCGAAGACCAAGCGTGCGCCCAAGCATGCCGACTGGCTGCACGCCAAGGAACGCGCCAAGGATGTGAAACCCTCGGGCATCCATTCCTGACGGCGGACCCCACCGCGATGGCAGCGCGCGCTTGCGTGGCGCGCGGGCCCGCCGCACCGTTGGACCTGCCGGCGGAACCCTGCGGCAAGGACGCAAGAGCGGGCGCATGCGCCTGACATCCGACCCCGAACGGGGCTGACGACCAACCAAGGAGGAGATCTGAAATGAGAATTGCAAAGCTTGCCCTTGCCGGGCTGTTGATGATGACCGCAGCACCCGTGATGGCGCAGGAACTGGTCCTGTCGTCCTGGCTGCCGCCGAAACATCCCATCGTCGTCAATGCGCTGGAGCCTTGGGCCGAGGATGTCGAAAAGGCCACCGAGGGCCGCGTCACGATCCGCATCCTCGGCAAGCCGCTGGGCACCCCGCCGGCGCATTTCGAGATGGCCAAGGACGGCATCGCCGACATCACCTATGGCCTGCATTCCTTTACCGAGGACGACCGCTTCACCAAGGCGCGTCTGGGTCAGTTCAGCCTGCTGGGCGATGACGCCGTGGCCGACTCGAAAGCCTTCTGGACGATCTACACCGGCAAGCTGGATGCGGCCAAGGAACATGCCGGCACCAAGCTGCTGTCGCTGTGGATGCACGGGCCGGGGGTCTTTCACAACAACAAGCTGAAGATCGAAAAGCCCGAGGACATGGCCGGTCTGAAGATCCGCGTCCCCGGTGGCTATGTCAGCGAGTTGATGAGCGCGATGGGCGCCACGCCGCTGTTCATGTCCTCGCCCGAGGTCTACGAAAAGCTCTCGCGCGGGGTGATCGACGGCGTGACCTTCACCTATGAGGCCGTGACCGCCTTCAACCTGACAGATTATATCAAATACACGATGACGGTCCCCGGCGGCATCTACAACACCACGTGGTTCATGGTCATGAACGAAGGCAAGTGGAACGAGCTGAGCGACGAGGACAAGGCCGCCATCGAGCCGCTGATCGGCGAGGCGCTGGCCGCGCGGGTGGGCGAGGCGTGGAACGCCGCCGACACCGCCGCCATCGAAGAGATGAAGGCCGCAGGCATCGAGATCTATCCGGCGCCCGAGAGCGTGGTGGAAAAGATGCGCGAGGCGGCGACCCGGCTGGAACAGGAATGGGCCGCCGAGATCGGCAGCGAGTATGACGGGGCCGCCGCGCTGGCCGAGTTCCGCCAGATGACGGGCGTCGCGCAGCAATGACCCGGCCGCCCGACCGCAAGCCCGGCCGGTTCCTTCCCGGCGATGTCGACGAGGAAGGCACCAGCTGGTCCCGGGGCGGCACCGGTCCCGCCGCGCTGAACCAGCCCGAGGACGTGCCCGACCACATCCCGGGTCGGGTGCCCCACCAGCGCCGCACCGATTACCGGGTGCTGTCGCTGATCGCGGCGGTGCTGATCGCGGTGATGATCGGCGTCACCTGCGTCGATGTGGTCGGGCGCTATCTACTGAACGCGCCCTTCGGTCCGGCCTACGAGCTGACGCAGCTGGCGCTGGCGGCGCTGGTCTTTATCGCCCTGCCGCTGACCACCGCCGATGGCGGCCATGTCGAGGTCGATCTGGCGCTGCACCTGTTCCGCCGCCGCATCCAGCGTCTGCTGGGTCGGCTGGCGGGCTGGGTGTCGGCGGTGGTGCTGGCCTATTTCGCCTGGCGCATGGTGCTGCTGGGGCTGAACCAGATCGGCGACGGGGCGCGGACGGCGGATCTGGGTCTGCCGCTGGCACCGCTTGCCTTCCTTGCCGCCGCCAGCTGCGGGCTGTCGGCGATCATCATGGCCGTGCGGAGTCCCGAATGACCGTTTCCCTGATCGCCTTTGCGGTTCTGCTGGCGCTTGTCTTTCTGCGCGTCCCGATTGCCTTTGCGATGGCCCTTGTCGGCGGTCTGGGCTTTGCCCTTCTGCGCGGCATCGCCCCCTCGGGCGCGATGGTCGGCAACGCGGTGTTCGAGACCGGGCTGAACTATTCCCTGTCGGTGGTGCCGCTGTTCATCTTCATGGGCAATGTGCTGGCCGGATCGGGCATCGCGCATGGGCTGTTCGCCGCCGCCGACCGCTTGTTCGGCCGGATGCGCGGCGGGCTGGCGATGGCCACGGTGCTCAGCTGCGGGGGCTTTTCCGCCGTCTGCGGCTCGTCGCTGGCCACGGCCGCGACCATGTCCAAGGTCGCCATGCCGTCGATGCGCCGCTTTGGCTATTCCGACAGCCTCGCCACCGGCTCGATCGCCGCGGGCGGCACGCTGGGCATCCTGATCCCGCCCTCGGTCGTGATGATCATCTTCGGTCTGCTGACCGAGGCCGATATCGGCAAGCTGTTCCTCGCCGGCATCCTGCCCGGCCTGATCGGCATCATCGGCTATCTGATCGCCGTCGTCGTCGCCGTGCGCCGGCGCCCGGATCTGGCGCCGCCGGTGTCGGACGTGACGCCGATGTCGCGCCGCGACGTGATCGGCGTGGTTTCGGTGCTGGCGCTGTTCGCCTTCATCATGATCGGCATCTATGGCGGGCTGTTCACGCCCATCGAGGCCGCGGGCATGGGCGCGGCGGCGGCGCTGCTGATCGCGCTGACCACTGGCGGGCTGGACCGCTCGTCGCTGTGGACGGCCTTCGTGGACAGTGCCACCGCGTCCGCGATGATCTTCGCCATCATCATCGGGGCCGAGATCTTTGGCAACTTCATCACCTTCGCCGGCCTGCCAAGCGCGCTGTCGGACCTGATCGAACAGATGGGGCTGGGGCCGTGGTCGGTGCTGCTGGTGATCGTGCTGATCTATCTGCTGCTGGGCTGTGTGCTGGAAAGCCTGTCGATGATCCTGCTGACGGTGCCGGTCTTCTATCCGCTGGTCATCAGCCTCGATTTCGGGGTGGCCGCGCTGCAGGACCCGGATGCGATCCTGATCTGGTTCGCCGTCATCGTCGTCGTCGTGACCGAGATCAGTCTGATCACCCCGCCCATCGGGATGAACGTCTTCGTGCTGCGCTCGGTGCTGCCCGATGTGCCGCTGAAGACCATCTTTCGCGGGGTCTACCCGTTCTGGTTCGCCGACATCGCGCGGCTTGCGATCATCATCGCGGTGCCGTGGCTGTCGCTGGTGCTGACCGGCTGAACCCGTGGCAGACCGACCCGGCGGCGCAAGCGGCCGGGTCGCGGCAGCCAAATAGCGCAGCCAGAGCCTCGACAGAGATCAACGGCTTTTCATTCGCGTGAAAAGCTGGAAGGTTCTGCCTTCGGGTTCCGCTTGCGTGGCCGGTGCGTCCGACGGTTCGGCGGCCCGACGCGGGCGAGGTCCATCGCCTGCGCCCGCAGACCGCGCGGGGCTGACCTTCATCCAAGGGGACGACGTTGAGCGAAGCAGCAATCCCTCGGACCGGCCGGCGCGACCTGACATCGGGGTCGATCCCCATCTCGATGATCCTGTTCGCCCTGCCGACGCTGGGATCATCGGCGCTGCAATCGCTGAACGGCTCGATCAACGCCATCTGGGTCGGCCGGTTTCTGGGCGAAGAGGCGCTGGCCGCGACCGCCAACGGCAACATCCTGATGTTCATGCTGATTTCCTTTGTCTTCGGGTTCGGCATGGCCTCCACCATCCTGATCGGACAGGCGGTGGGCCGGCGCGATCCGCACCTCGCCAAGCGCACCATCGGCACCGCCCTTGGCAGCATCATCCCGCTGAGCGTGGTGATCGCCGCCGGTGGCTGGCTGCTGGCGCCGACGCTGCTCGATCTGCTGGGCACGCCGGAATCCGCGGCCGGTCTGGCGCTGACCTATCTGCGGATGATCTTCATCGCCATGCCGGCGACGCTGACCTTCACGCTGCTGATGATGGCGCTGCGCGGGACGGGCGATTCGATGACGCCGCTGTGGTTCATGGTGATGTCGGTGGGGATCGACCTGGTGCTGACGCCGACACTGATCCTGGGGCTTGGCCCCTTCCCCGAATGGGGCATCTTCGGCTCGGCCTTCGCCACGGCGATTGCCAATTTGCTGGCGCTGATCGGGATGGGCACGACGATCTATCTGCGCGGCTCGATCCTGGCGCTGCGCGGGCCAGAGCTGCGCTTTCTGTGGCCCGAGCGCCGGATCCTGATCGCCATGATCACCAAGGGCCTGCCCATCGGCCTGCAGATGATCGTCATCTCATCAGCGGCGCTGACCATGCTGTCCCTGATCAACCGCGAGGGGGTCGAGACGACCGCGGCCTATGGGGCGACCCAGCAACTCTGGACCTATGTCCAGATGCCCGCCATGGCGCTGAGCGCCGCCGCGAGTGCCATGGCGGCCCAGAACATCGGCGCGGGACAGTGGAGCCGGGTGTCGCGGATCACCCGCTGGGGGCTGGTTTTCAACCTGGTGCTGACGGGCGCGCTGATCACGGCGGTGACGGTCTTCGACGAGACGGTGCTGGGCCTGTTTCTCGGCCGCGACAGCGAGGCGGTGCCCATCGGCTCGCGCATCCAGATCCTCGCCAGCTGGGGCTATCTGTTCTTTGGCGTGGCGCAGGTGCTGTTCGGGACCATGCGCGCCAATGGCTATGTCATCGGCCCGCTGATCGTCATGGTGATTTCGATGTATCCGGTCCGCCTCGGTTTCGCGTTCGGGTTCTATCCGATGCTGGGGGCGGATGCCCTGTGGCTGTCCTTCCCGGCCGGCATGGTGGCGACGGCGCTGCTGGGCGCGGGCCTTTACCTGCAGGGCGGCTGGCGCAAGGGCAAGCTTCTGCCCGCCGAAGAGGCCGCGCAGGGCGCCGAGGGCTACCGCGTCCACGGCGGCAGCTGCTCCTCGGGCAGCGACCTCGCCCCGACGACGTTATGGAAGCGGCGCGGGGGGCAGGAGCAGGCGGCTTAGAGGGGCGGCGCTGGTGGGTGTGTGATCTAACGCTCTGCCAGTCTCGGCTGCCTCAGCGGCGCCAGCGTTTCCTGCCTCGCCATGTCTCTTTTCGCCTCTTGCAGCAGCGAAGGCAGATCCGCATCTGCCCTTCTAGCCCGCCGTCACATCCATCCCACCTGCACCAGCAGCGCCATGCCGACCGTCCACAGCGTCAGCGCTGACAGCGAATACAGCCCGTTCCAGCGAAAGCCCACCACCGCGGCGGGGCGTCCGACCAAGGCCCCGGCGTAGACCACCGTTGTCATTAGCGGCGTAAAGCCCATCACGCAGCTCCAGGTTCCGGCGAGAGAGAGGGCTGCGGCCGCGTCGCTCAGCCCCGGCACGTCCAGTTGGGTGACGAGGCCGCCGAGAACCGAGGCGGTGATGATCGGGTTCACCCCTGCCGTGGCGAGCGCGAACATGGTCAGGTTCAGCAGCACGATCATCTGCCAGGGCGCCCCGATCAGTTGGGCGACCAGCGCCTGCACCCGGTCGATGGGCAGCAGCTCCAGCGCCAGCACCGACAAGAGCCCGGCCGAGGCGAAGACGCCGATCTCGGCGGCGGCGAGGGGGAAGCGCCGGACCGTCGCGGCGGTGGCGCGGCGCATGGCGGGCAGCGCGCCGCCCATGCGGCCGCGCCCCAGCCAGCCGGCCCACGCCAAACTATAACCGGGCACTGCGATCAGCAGGGATTGCTGGAATTGCAGCCCCGTCACCGCGTGCAGCCCAAAGACCAGCCCGGCCAGCAGCGCCACATGCAGCACCAGCAGCACGACGCCGCCCGGGTCCGCCGGGGCCTGCGGTTGCTGACCCACCCGCACGCCCGCAGGAATGACCGGCGCGCCCGCCCAGTCCAGAAACCACCCCCAGGCCAGAAACAGCGCCGCCGCCAGCAGGCCCGCCGGGCCGATATCGGCATAGGCCAGCCCCGGCATCGCCAGCAGCAGCGCGTTCAGGCCCAGCCCGATGGGCGACCACAGCGGGGCCAGCGAAAAGCCACGCAAAACGGCGGTGGTGATGCGGCGCAGCCGCCATTCCCGCAGATGCGGGGGCAGATGCGCGCTCGTCTGCTCCAGCGAGCGGCGCGTCATGTCCAGCAGCAGCGCGAAGCCGCCGAGATTGATCAGAACGCCGAAGACATGCCCGCCGAAATTCATCGCCAGATAGCGCCGACCCGGCGGGCGCGTGGTCAGATAGCGCCCGGCGCGTTCGACCTCTGGCGCGCCAGAGGCGACCACCCGCAGCGCCCCCAGCAGCGCCAGCAGCGCCGCCAGAAAAGCCATCCGCTCTAGCCCCCGCGACAGCGTTTCCAGGTCGATACCCTGCAGGATGGCCGCCGCCAGCAGCACGACGCAGAGGCCCACGGTCAGCCAGGTGGCGATGGTGAATTGCCGCCAGCACAGGACCAGAAACACCGCCAGCGCCACCCCGGCGGTCAGCCCAATGGCCGTGACGTGCAGGAAGATGCCCGCGAAGGACGCGAGGATCACGACGATGATGCAGCCCTGCGCAATCAGCGTGCGGATGGATCGCGCAGGCGGGCGAGGCGTCGGCATTCAGACCGGCATCCGCGCCGCAGACCCTTGCCACCGGCCACAGCAGAGGCAGGCCGCAGGGCCGTAAAAGAAAGCGGATGCGCCTTCTGCCAAGGTGAGCACGAATCTACCCCTTACTGCGGAACTTCGCCGACACCCTCGCAAAATTGCGACTGGTCACGCAAGGGGTTCCATTCTTCGGAACACTGTGCCAGCCTTTGGAACTAGAGGGAGAATCATCATGCGCTATTTTACGACAGGAATTTTGACGTTCGGCATGTTCTGCTCGGCGGTTTCGGCCGCGACGGCGACCACGCTGATCTATGGCGAGGCCGGCCCAAATCGCGGCGTGCGCGCCGAGGCGACGCAGTGGTTCGTCGACCAGGTGGCCGACAAGACCAATGGCGACGTCACCATCGACGTGAACTGGGGCGGCGCACTCTTTTCCGAAAAGGTCGCGGTCCAGTCGATCCGTGACGGCGTTGCGGATATGGGCTCGGTCATCGGGGTCTATTTCCCGCAGGACATGGTCGCCTACGGGCTGGCCGACCTGCCGATCCCGAACCCCGACCCCTGGGTCGGGATGCGCGCCACCGATAAGCTGATGCGCGAGAACGAGCAGATCCGCGAAAATCTGGCCAACCAGAACCTGGTCTATGTCGGCACCTATACCACCTCGGCGGTGCAGGTCGGGTGCAAGGGCGCGACCATCGAGTCGCTGGACGACGTCAAGGGCCTGAAGATCCGCGGCGTCGGCGCCTATGGCAAGGTCTTCCACGACCTTGGTGCGACCCCGGTCGACATGTCCGTCTACGAGGCGTTTCAGGGGCTGGACACGGGTCTGATCGACTGCACCCAGACCTATCCCTATCTGGTCGAGGCGCTGAAGTTCGACGAGGTCTTCGACAGCTATACCGAGCTGGATTTCGGCCAGATCGGCGCCCTTGGCATCATGATGAACAAGGACAGCTTCGACGCGCTGACGCCCGAGCAGCAGACCGCCATCATGACCGCGGGCGAGGGGCTGGCCGATGAATTCGCCCGCATCCTGACCGACGCCAACGCCCGCTCTGTCAAGATTCTGGAAGATCAGGGGACTCCGGTCCTGAAGATCTCGGACGAGGATCGCGCGCGTCTGGCCGAAGGCGGCAAGAAATATGTCGGCGAGTGGATCGAGCGCGCCAATGCCGCGGGTCTCGACGGTCAGGGGCTGGTGGATGAATACACCGCGCTGATCGTGGAATACACCAAGCAGCGCGACGAGCAGGGCTACCCCTGGGCGCCCAAGGCCAACTAAGCCCCGCCTGACCTGACAGAAGCGGGCGCGCCGATCCCCACGCGCGCCCGTTTGCCGGCCCGGCCGCCATCGGCCCCGGCCATCCCTTGATCGAACCCGTCCGACCGGACCCGGAGGTGCGACCATGAAGGCCATCGAACGTATCCTGCTTGAATTCGCGGTCGTCTCGACCCTGGCGCTGACGCTGGCGATCAGCGCCAATGTAATCGGCCGCCAGTTCTTCGGCTGGAGCGTGCCCGACATCGTCATCATCGTCCGCGAGTTGATGATCCCGACCATCGTATTCCCGCTGGCGGCGGCCACGGCCAGCCGCGCCCATATCGCCGTGACCTTCGTCACCGACCGCATGTCGCCGCGGATGCGAGGCCGGCTGATCGTGTTCGGCTGGATCATCGCGCTGCTGGCGGTGCTGCCGCTGATCTATGCCAGCTGGCGCAATCTGGCAGGATCGTGGCGGTCGAACGAGTTCTATGACGGGCTTCTGGGCATCCCGCGCTGGCCCATGAAGCTGGCCTTTCTTCTGGGCCTTGTGATCATGACGATCCGGCTGGCGCTGGTCGCGCTGGAAGACGCGCTGGAACTGCGCCGCACCGGGACCGTCACCACCCACACCGAAGAGGAGTCCGTCTGAGATGGATCCAGCAACCATCGGACTTGTCGCCTTCGGAATGGTCATCGTGCTGCTGGCGCTGCGCGTGCCGATCGCCTTTGTGCTGGCCGGCGTGGCGACCGTGGGCACCTTTCTGATCTATGCCTTCCGCAGCGGCAGCTTTGCCCCGGAACGCGCCATCAACCCGACCTCGTCCATGGTGGTGAACAGCTTTTTCGAGCTGATCCACTCGTACGACCTGTCGATGATCCCGCTGTTCGTGGCGCTGGGCAACATCGCCTATCATACCGGCATCACCACCCGCATCTATGACGCGGCCAATGTCTGGCTGCGCCGGGTGCCGGGGGGCGTCAGCGTCGCCTCGCTGATGGGCTGCGCCGGGTTCTCGGCGATTTCCGGGTCGTCCATCGCCTGCGCCTCGACCATGGGGCGGATCTGCGTGCCGGAGATGCTGCGGCTGGGCTATAACCCGCGGCTGGCCACGGCCTCGGTCGCGGCGGGGGGCACGCTGGGGTCGCTGATCCCGCCCTCGGTGCTGTTCATCCTGTATGGCATCTTTACCGAGACCTCGATCAGCAAGCTGTTTCTGGCTGGCATCCTGCCGGGGCTGCTGACGCTGGGGGGCTATGTCATCGTCGTCTTCTGGTGGGTGTCGCGCGACCCGTCCGCGGCGCCGGTGGACCCGACGCCGCTGGTCCGGGGGGCGCGGCTGCGGGCCGCCATCTCGGCATGGCCCGCGCTGGTGCTGTTCACCGTCATCATCGGCGGCATCTATGGCGGCATCTTCACCGCGACCGAGGCAGCGGCGGTCAGCGTCCTACTGACCATCCTGATCGGCTTCGCCGAACGCTCGCTGAGCCTGCGCTCGATGTGGGTCGCGATCCGCGAAAGCCTCATCCAGACCGCCGCCATCTTCCTGATCGCCGCCTGCGCCAAGATCTTCGTGTCCTTCGTCGCGCTGACCGGGGCGGCGGGCATGGTGTCGCAATGGGTGGCCGATGCCGGGCTGTCGCCGCTGCTGCTGATGGTGGCGATCTCGGTTCTGTATATCTTCCTCGGCATGTTCCTCGACCCGGTGGGCATCATCGTGCTGACCTTGCCCTTCGTGATCCCGATGGTCGACAATCTGGGGATGGACCTGATCTGGTTCGGGGTGATCGTGGTCAAGCTGCTGGAGATCGGGTTGATCACGCCGCCTGTGGGCCTGAACGTCTTTGTCATCGGCAACGTCACCGGGCGCGACATCACCGTGGATCAGATCTTTGCCGGGGTGATGCGCTTTCTGGCGATGGATATCGTAGTGCTGGCCATTCTGATCCTGGTGCCCGCCATCTCGACCCTGATCCCGAACGGCTTGTGAGGCAGGCAATGACCGAGCAGAACGATCCCCGCTTTGCGACCACCCTGGCCCGGGGGCTGTCGGTTCTGCGCGCCTTCCGCGTCACCGATGACGGGTTGAGCAATGCCGAGATCGCGCAGCGCACGGGGCTGCCGAAATCGACCGTCTCGCGGCTGACCTTCACCCTGCGCGAGCTGGGCTATCTGGTCCAGTCGCCCCGCGACGACCGCTTTCGGCCGGGGCCGACGCTGGTCGCGGTCGGCCATGTCGCGGCGGCCTCGCTGTCCTTCCTGGTGCCGGCGCATGAGCTGATGCAGGATCTGGCCGACGACACCGGGACGCTGGTCGTGCTGGCGGTGCGCGACGCCGACAAGCTGGTGCTGATCCGCACTTGGCGGCCGCGGCGCGTGGCCTCGATCTGGCTCGAGGTCGGGCAGCGGATTCCCTTGCAGCCCTTTTCGTCCTGGCGCGCCTTCATCGCCGCGACCAGCCCGGCCGAGATCGACCGCATCGCCGACGAGCTTCTGCCGGACGCGCAGGCGCTGCACGCGATGATGGACCACCGGCCGCAGGCGCATAACGAACTGGCGCAGCGCGGCTTTGTCTCGACCCCCGCCGGCGGCTGGACCTCGGCCGCGTATAACGCCGTCTCGGTGCCCTTCCGCAGCAGCAATCTGGCCGAGCCGGTGGTGTTTACCTGCGGCGCGCTGCCACGCGAGGCGCCGATCGAGCGGATGGAGAGCGAGGTCGGGCCGCAGCTCGCCACCGCCGTCCGCACCCTGGAACGCTTGACAGGACAGGCCCCCGGCCTGATCCGCACGGAGGCCTGACCATGGCTGAACAGACCCCCGTCACCTATCGCCGCGAGGGCGAGATCGCCTTTATCGAGGTCGACAACCCGCCCGTCAACGCGCTGTCCGCGGCCGTCCGGCAAGGGCTGGCCGAGGCCATCGACCGCCTGTCCCAAGACCCCGAGGCGCGGATCGCGGTGCTGTTCTGCGCCGGCCGGACCTTCATCGCCGGGGCCGATATCTCGGAATTCGGCAAGCCGCCGGTGCCGCCCGGCCTGCCCGATGTCGTCGCCGCCATCGAGGCTTCGGACAAGCCGGTGGTCGCGGCGCTGCACGGCACGGTTCTGGGCGGCGGGCTCGAGGTCGCCTTGGGCGCCCATTACCGCGTCGCGGTGCCGGGCACGCGGATGGGCCTGCCCGAAGTCACGCTGGGCCTGCTGCCCGGCGCCGGTGGCACGCAGCGGCTGCCGCGCGTCGTCGGGGTCGAGGCGGCCATCGAGCTTGTTACCTCTGGCCGTCAGATCGGCGCCGACCGCGCGCTGGAACTGGGGCTGATCGACACCCTGGCCGACGAGACCGCCCCCGTTAAGGCGGGCGCGGCCGAGGCGCGGCGGCTGCTGGATCAGGGCGCGGGGCCGCGCCGTCTGGCCGACGCCGACGCCCCCACGGTGGACGCGGCGGCGGTCGAGGAGGCGCGCCGCAAGCTGGCGAAATCCGCGCGCGGGCAGGTCGCCCCGATGCGCGCGCTGGACACCATCGTCGAAGGTCTGGCGCTGCCCTTTGCCGAAGGCATGGCGCTGGAACGCCGCGCCTTCACCGAGCTGATGCAGACGCCCGAGCGCGCGGCCCTGATCCACGCCTTTTTCGCCGAACGCCGCGCCGCGCAGCAGGACGACCTGAAGGGCGTCAGCCCGCGCCGTCTGGACCGCGTCGGCATCATCGGCGGCGGCACCATGGGCCAAGGCATCGCGGCGGCGGCGCTGAGTGCAGGGCTGGACGTGACGCTGGTCGAACGGGATGCGGCCTCGGCCGACAAGGCCGCCGCTGGCATCGGCCGGATGCTGGACGGCGCCGTCAAGCGCGGCAAGCTGGCGGCCGAGGCACGCGAACGGATGCTGTCGCAGGCCTTCCGCGCCGTCGCAAGCTATGACCCGCTGGCGCAGGTCGATCTGGTGATCGAGGCGGTGTTCGAGGATCTGGACGTCAAGCGCGAGGTGTTCCGCACCCTCGACGGCATCTGCCGTCCCGGCGCGGTGCTCGCGACGAATACCTCGTATCTGGACGTGAACCTGATCGCGCAGGCGACCGCGCGCCCGCAGGACGTGATCGGGCTGCATTTCTTCTCGCCCGCCAATGTGATGCGGCTGCTGGAGATCGTGGTGGCCGACGACACCGCCCCCGACGTGGTGGCGACGGCCTTTGCGCTGGCCAAGCGGATGGGCAAGATCGGCGTGCGCTCTGGCGTGTGCGACGGCTTCATCGGCAACCGGATGATGCTGGCCTATCGCACCGCGGCCGATCACATGGTGCTGGACGGCGCCTCGCCTTATCAGGTGGATCAGGCGATTGTCGGCTTCGGCTTTCCGATGGGCCCCTATCAGGTCGGCGATCTGGCCGGGCTGGACATCGGCTATGCCACCCGCCAGCGCAAGGCGCCGACCCGCGACCCACGCGAGCGGGTGCCAGTCTTTGCCGACCGTCTGGTCGAGGCCGGCCGTCTGGGCCGCAAGACCGGGCGCGGCTATTACACCTATGACGACCAGTCCCCGCAGGGCCGCCCCGACCCCGAGATGGAGGCGACGCTGGACGACATCCGCCGCGAGCAGGGGATCACCCCGCGCAGCTTCACGCCCGAGGAGATCCAGACCCGCTACATGGCGGCGATGGTGAACGAAGGCGCCAGGATCCTGGACGAAGGCATCGCCGCCCGCGCCTCGGATATCGACGTGGTGCTGCTGCATGGCTACGGCTTTCCGCGCTGGAAGGGCGGGCCGATGCACTGGGCCGACGCGCAGGGGCTGGACCCCATTCGCGCCGACATCGCCCGCTTTGCCGCCGAAGACCCCTATTTCTGGCAAATCTCGCCGCTGCTGGACCGGCTTGCGGATCAGGGCGGGACATTTGCCGACGCCAACACTGGAAAGGACGCGACATGAAAGACGCCGTCATCGTCTCGACCGCCCGCACGGGCATCGGAAAAGCCGGCCGGGGCAGCCTGAACCTGACCCATGGCGCGACCATGGGCGGCCGCGTCGCCTCGGTCGCGGTGGAACGGGCGGGCATCGACCCGGCGCTGATCGAGGACAGCATCTGGGGCTGCGGCTATCCGGAATACGTCACAGGCGGCAACATCGCCCGCCAGATCGTCATCCGTGCGGGCCTGCCGGTCAGCATCGCGGGAGCCACCGTCAACCGCTTCTGCGCCTCGGGGCTGCAGGCGCTGGCGATGGGCGCGCATATGGTGCAGGTCGAGGGCGCGCAGGCGATCCTGACCGGCGGCGTCGAATCGATCAGCCTGGTGCAGCCGCCGCCCCGCCATTCGCGCGAGGCCTGGATCGAGGCGCACAAGCCCGACCTCTATCTGCCGATGATCGACACCGCCGACATCGTCGCCGAACGCTATGGCGTCAGCCGCGAGGCGCAGGACGAATACGCGCTGCGCTCGCAACAGCGCATCGCCGCCGCCCAGCAGGCGGGGCTGTTCGCGGACGAGATCATCCCCATCGACGTGACCCGCGCCGTGCTGGACAAGGCCACGGGCGAGACCCGGAATGAGGACGTCACCTTCACCATGGACGAATGCAACCGGCCCTCGACCACGCTCGAGGCGCTGGCCGCGCTGAAGCCGGTCAAGGGCGAGGACCGCTTCGTCACCGCCGGCAACGCCTCGCAACTGTCCGACGGCGCGGCGGCGCTGGTGGTCATGGAGGGCGATCTGGCGGTGCGCGAGGGGCTGACCCCGCTGGGTGCGTTCCGCGGCTTTGCCGTCGCCGGCTGCGAGCCGGACGAGATGGGCATCGGCCCGGTCTTCGCCGTGCCGCGCCTGCTGGAACGCGCCGGGCTGACGGTCGAGGACATCGACCTGTGGGAGCTGAACGAGGCCTTCGCCAGCCAGGCGCTGTATTGCCGCGACAGGCTGGGGATCGACCCGGACCGCTTCAACGTGAATGGCGGCTCGATCGCCATCGGCCACCCCTTCGGCATGACCGGCGCGCGCATGGCGGGCCACATCCTGCTGGAAGGCCGTCGGCGTGGCGCGAAATGGGGCGTCGTCACCATGTGCATCGGCGGCGGCCAGGGCGCTGCCGGCCTGATCGAGATTTTCTGAAGGGAACCACCATGGACATGAGCTTTTCGCCCGACGACCAGACCTTTCGCGCCGAGGTCCGCCAGTTCCTTCAGGACCGCTTGCCCGAGCGGCTGTCGGAAAAGGTCCGGCTGCAGCAGGAACTGACCAAGGCCGAGATCGAGGAATGGCACGCCGTTCTGAACGAAAAGGGCTGGCTGGCCGGGAACTGGCCGCGCGAATTCGGCGGCGCCGGCTGGACCGCAATCCAGCGCCACATCTTTGACGAGGAAAGCGCGCTGGCCAGCGCCCCGCGCGTCCTGCCCTTCGGCATCGCCATGCTGGGGCCGGTGTTGCAGAAATTCGGCAGCAAGGAACAGCAGGACCGCTTTCTGCCGCGCATCCTGAACGGGCAGGACTGGTGGTGTCAGGGCTATTCCGAACCCGGCGCGGGATCGGACCTCGCCTCGGTCAAGACAACGGCGGTGCGCGACGGCGACGACTATGTCGTCAACGGCCAGAAGACATGGACCACGCTGGGCCAGCACGCGAACTGGATCTTCTGCCTGGTGCGGACCGATCCCACCGCCAAGGCGCAAGAGGGGATCAGCTTTCTGCTGATCGACATGACCAGCCCCGGCATCACTGTGCGCCCCATCGTGCTGCTGGACGGCACGCCAGAGGTGAACGAGGTCTTTTTCGACGATGTCCGGGTGCCGGCGGAAAACCTTGTGGGCGAGGAAAACAAGGGCTGGACCTACGCCAAATATCTGCTGACGCATGAGCGGACGAATATCGCCGGCGTGGGCTTCGCCACGGCGGGCCTCGCGGCGCTGAAGCGCATCGCGCGGGCGCAGCAGGCGCATGGCAAGCCGCTGATCGAGAACCCGCTATTCGCCGCGCGTCTGGCCGAGATCGAGATCGACCTGATGGCCATGGCGACCACTAACCTGCGGATGCTGGCGCAGGCGGCGGCCGGGCAGGTGCCGGGGGCGGAAAGCTCGATGCTGAAGCTGAAGGGCACCCAGATCCGGCAGGCGATCAACGACCTGACCCGCCGCGCAGTCGGCCCCTGGGCGCTGGCCTTTCCGTCCGAGGCGGTCGAGGGCGCGAATGACGACCTGCCCCCCGGCCCGCCCGAGGCGGCAGCCGCGACCCGCGCCTATCTGAACAACCGCAAGCTGTCGATCTATGGCGGCTCGAACGAAATTCAGCGGGGGATCATCGCGAAATCCCTGCTGGGCCTTTAAGGGGAGAAAAGCGTCATGGATTTCGGCTTCACCGACGAACAGACCATGCTGGGCGAAAGCCTCGCCCGCACGCTGGAGCGCGGCGGGGACGCCGCCGCCCTGTCCGAACTGGGCGCGGGCCTGGCCCTGATGACCGAAGAGGCGGGCGGCTTTGGCGGCACCGGGCGGGACATCCTGATGGTGTTCCGCACCCTTGGCCGCGCCGCCGCCGTCACACAGCTGCTGGACAGCGTGGTGCTGGGCGCAGGCATCCTGTCCGCCGCGGGCGAGGCTGATCTGGCCGAGGCCGCCGCCAGTGGCGAGGCCCGCATCGCCGTGGCGCTGGACGAGCCGGGCCAGCGCTATGACGGCAAGGTGTCCACCCGCGCCGAGGGCGAGCGGCTGACCGGCGAGAAGTCGCTGGTGCCGGGGGCCGAGGATGCGACGCATTTGATCGTCAAGACCACCGACGGGCTGTGGCTGGTCGAGGCCGGGGCCGAAGGGCTGGGCCTGCGCGGCTATGCCCTGATGGATGGCGGCCGCGCGGCCGAGGTCACGCTAAGGGATACCCCCGCCCGCCGGATCGGCGATGCCGCGCTGCTGGACCGGCCGCTGGCGGCGGCGATCCTTGCGGTCTGCGCCGACGCGCTGGGGGCGATGGAAAAGGCGGTCGAGCTGACCACCGACTACCTCAAGACCCGCAAGCAGTTCGGCCGGCCGATCGGCTCGTTCCAGGCGCTCCAGCACCGCATGGCCGATTTGCTGACCGAGGTCGAGCAGGCGCGTTCGGCGGTGTGGAACCTGGCCGGGAACCTCGACACCGCCGACCGCGACCGCCATGTCGCGGCGACGAAATCGCTGCTGGGCCGCGTCGCGCTGTATGTGGCCGAGGAAACCATTCAGCTGCATGGCGGCATCGGCATGACCGAGGAATACGAGCTGGCCCCCCTCGCCCGCCGCCTGCTGGCCGCCGATGCGCGGTTCGGCGACAGCGACCATCACCTCGAACGCTTCATCGCGGCCAGCGCGGCATGAGCGACAGCGGCATCATTCAGGGCGAGACCGGCGCGCAGCGTATGGTCGGCTATGTGCTCGACGTGGGCCAGCCCGACCGCCGCGCCCGCTGCCGGCTGGTCCTGGACGAGCGCCACACCAACCGCCACGGCGTGCTGCATGGCGGGATCGCGGGGATGCTGCTGGACAGCGCGGCGGGCGCCACCGCCAGCCTGACCGTCGATGACAGCGGCCGCCAGCCCTTCCTGACCGTCTCGCTGAACATCGACTTCGTCGGCCCGGCGCGCCATGGCGGCGTCACCGCGGCGGGCCGCGTGGTCGGGGGCGGGCGCAGCCTGCTGTTCGTCTCGGCCGAGCTGGTCCATGACGACGGCACCCTGATCGCCACCGCCAGCGGGATCTTCAAGCGCGTCCCCGCCGCCGCCCAAAGCCGCCCGAAGGACAGCCCATGACCGCCCCGCAGGCCGACGCCCTGACCGAGGATTGCGGCGATCACCTGCGGGTGACGCTGTCGAACCCCGGCCGCCGCAACGCGCTGGCCCCCGCCATGTATGCCCGCCTGCGCGAGGCGCTGGCGCAGGCCGCGGCGCAGGATCGTCTGGGCGCCGTGGTGCTGACCGGGGCCGACGGCTATTTCTGCGCCGGCGGCGACCTGAACGCGCTGGCCACGCGCGCGGCCACGCCCCGGCACGAACGGCGCGCGCGGATCGAGGATCTGCACGACACCATCCGCGCCATCCGCGCCTGCCCGCGCCCCGTCATCGCCGCCGTCGAAGGCGGTGCGGCCGGGGCGGGGCTGTCGATGGCGCTGGCCTGCGACCTGCTGGTCGCGGCCGAGGATGCCAGCTTTGCCGCCGCCTATGTCCGCGTCGGGCTGGTGCCCGATGGCGGGTTGACCTCCTCGCTGGCGCGCAGGGTGCCAGCGGGCTTTGCCGCCCGCATGTGCCTGACCGGCGACCCGGTCCCCGCCGCGACCCTTGCGGCCATGGGCGTCGTGACCGATCTCGTCGCGCCGGGGCAGGCGCTGGCCCATGCCGCCGCCTTGGCCGCGCGCATGGCGCAGGGCCCGGCCGCGGCCCAGGGCGCGATCAAGCAGCTACTCGCCGCCGCCCGCGAGGGCGATTTCGACTCTCAACTGGACCGCGAGGCCGAGGCCATGGCCGATGCGCTGGCCGCCCCCGAGGCCGCCGCCGGCCTGACCGCCCGCCTGAACCGCACCACGCCCGATTTCGGCCGCGGCAGCTCTGGCGCCGACAAGAAGGAACCCCGCCCATGACCCTGACCCGCGTGCACGACCTGCTCGACATCCAGCGCCGCACCCGCCCCGATGCGCCCGCGCTGCGCGATGAGGCCGGCAGCACCTATAGCTATGCAGAACTGGCCGACGCCGTGGAGGTGCTGACCACGGAACTGCAGGCGCGCGACCTGCGCCCCGGCGACCGGCTGCTGATCCTGGCCGAAAACTGTGCCGCGCTGGTCGGTCTGCTGATGGCGACGTCGCGCCTTGATGCGGTGGCCGTGCCGGTCAATGCCCGCATGACCGAACACGAGCTGCACCGCATCGCGGAACATGCCGACCCGCGCCTGACCGTCTATCTGAACCATGTCTCGCCGCAGGCCGGCACCCATGCCGAGATCGCGGGTGCGGCCGGGTGGGACACGCCGCTTGGCAAGCTGTCGATCGCCGGCCCGCACCCGTCCGCCACGCCCGAGCCGGTGGCCGAGGGCGCCGCGCAGACGGCGGTGATCCTCTACACCACCGGCTCGACCGGGACGCCCAAGGGCGTGATGCTCAGCCACGCCAACCTGCTGTTTGGCGGCCAGACCTCGGCCCGGATGCGCGAGATCACCTCGGACGACCTGATCCTGGGCGTGCTGCCGATGACTCATGTCTTCGGCCTGACCTCGATGATGATCGCCAGCACCGTCGCGGGTGCCGAGCTGTGGCTGTTCCCGCGCTTCTCGGCCCCGGCCGTCGTCGAGGCCCTGCAATCCGGCGTCAGCGTCCTGCCGGCGGTCCCGCAGATGCACGCGCTGATCATGGACGAGGTCAGCAAAAGCGGCAGAGGCCGCCTGCCGCCGGGGCGGCTGCGCTATGTCTCTTCGGGCGCGGCGCCGCTGGACCCCGACTGGAAGCGGCGGGCCGAGGCGTTCTACGGCGTGGCGCTGCAGAACGGCTATGGCCTGACCGAGACGACCGCAGGCGTCACGCTGACCACCAACCCGCCCGGCGTGCCCGATGTCAGCGTGGGCCCCGCCCTGCCCGGCGTCGATCTGCGCCTGCGCAATGTCGGCGCCGATGGCGTGGGCGAGATCCAGACCCGCGGGCCGCATGTCATGCCCGGCTATTTCCGCAACCCCGAAGCCACCGCCGCAGCCTTCGATGCCGAGGGCTTCCTGTGCACCGGCGATCTGGGCCGCATCGACAGCGACGGCAATCTGCACATCGCCGGCCGCTCGCGCGAGCTGATCATCCGGGGCGGCTTCAACGTCTATCCGCCCGAGGTCGAGGCCGCGCTGAACGACCACCCCCGCGTCATCCAGACCGCCGTGATCGGCCGCAAGACCGAAGGCGGCAATGAGGAAGTACTCGCCTTCTGCCAGACCGACGACTCCGCTGCGGTCAGCGAAAAGGAGTTGCTGGAGCATGTGGCGGCACGGCTGTCCCCCTACAAGCGGCCCACGCGCATCATCGTGACGACCTCGCTGCCGACCTCGCCCAATGGCAAGATCTTCAAGCAGAAGCTGGTGGACACGTTTCAGGAGGCGCTGGACAGCAAACACGAAGGGTGAGCGGGGGTGCCGGACACCGCGCCGCACCGTCTGCGTCACGGCCCTGTCGCCACTCACCGTCCCAGCCACGCCGCAGACCGTTGACGGCCCCCATTTGTCCCCTCTGACACCATATCTCACGCCGGGGCCGCGCCCCATGACCATTGAAAGGACCGCCGCCATGGCTCTGAAACCGAAAGACGCGCCGGATCTGGGCCGTTTCGACTGGGAAGACCCGTTCCGCCTGAACGACCAGCTGACCGAGGACGAGCGCGCCATCCGCGACGCCGCCCGCGCCTATGCGCAGGACCGGCTGCAGCCGCGCATCATCGACGCCTATCGCGACGCCTCGACCGACCCCGAGATCTTCCGCGAGATGGGCGAGATGGGCCTGCTGGGCGTCACCGTGCCGGAGGAATTCGGCGGCATCGGCGCGTCCTATGTGGCCTACGGCCTGGTCGCGCGCGAGGTCGAGCGGGTGGATAGCGGCTATCGCTCGATGATGTCGGTGCAGTCCTCGCTGGTGATGTATCCGATCTTTGCCTATGGCTCGGACGAACAGCGCCGGAAATACCTGCCCAAGCTGGCCAGCGGCGAATATATCGGCTGCTTCGGGCTGACCGAACCCGATGCCGGCTCGGACCCGGCGGGCATGAAGACGCGGGCGAAGAAGACCGAGGGCGGCTATGTGCTGAACGGGTCGAAGATGTGGATCTCGAACTCGCCCATCGCCGATGTCTTCGTGGTCTGGGCCAAGTCCGAGGCCCATGGCGGCAAGATCCGCGGCTTTGTGCTCGACAAGGGGATGCCGGGGCTGTCGGCGCCCAAGATCGGCGGCAAGCTGTCGCTGCGCGCCTCGATCACCGGCGAGATCGTCATGGACAATGTCGAGGTGGGCGAGGACGCGCTGCTGCCCGGCGTCGAGGGGCTGAAGGGCCCGTTCGGCTGTCTGAACCGCGCCCGCTATGGCATCAGCTGGGGCGTGCTGGGCGCGGCCGAGTTCTGCCTGCACGCCGCGCGCCAATACGGGCTGGACCGCCACCAGTTCGGCAAGCCGCTGGCCCAGACCCAGCTGCAGCAGCTGAAGCTGGCCAACATGATGACCGAGATCGCGCTGGGGATGCAGGCCAGCCTGCGCGTCGGCCGGCTGATGGACGAGGCCCAGGCCGCGCCCGAGATGATCTCGATCGTCAAGCGCAACAATTGCGGCAAGGCGCTGGACATCGCGCGGATGGCCCGCGACATGCATGGCGGCAACGGGATTTCCGAGGAGTTCCAGGTCATGCGCCACATGGTGAACCTGGAAACGGTGAACACCTATGAAGGCACCCACGACGTCCACGCCCTGATCCTGGGCCGGGCGATCACCGGGCTGCAGGCGTTCTTCTGACGGCATTCGGCGCCGGGGGGTGATCCTCCGGCGCCCGCTACTAGACCCGGCCGGTGCGGATAGACGCAGACACCTGCTCGCCAGCCTGTCGCGGGCGGCATCGCCCCCGCGTCACCCCGGCTCTCGCACCGCGCCGGCCTCGGCCGAGGGCGCGTCAGCGGCAGCAGCACCCTCTGACCCCTGCCGCATCGACCGCTCCAGATGGCGTCCGGTTTCCTGATAATGCGTCTTCAGCAACTCCAGCGCGCGGGGGGCGTCGCGGGCGATGGCGGTTTCGGCCAGCAGCCGATGCTCGGCCTGCAGGTCGCGCTGGCTGCCATCGGCGGCGGTGCCGGTCAGCGCGGTGTGGCGATAGCGTTCCGACGCGACATAAAGCTTGGCCGAGAAATCCAGCAGCCATTCCGACCGGCAGGCTGCGATCAGCGCGCGGTGGAAACTGCGGTGCCGGTCCTCGAGCTTCTGCCGCCCCTCGGGCGAGGCTTCCCGCTGATCGGCCAGACGCCGCGCCTGCAGCAAAAGCGCGTGCATGGTCGAGACCACCCCGCTTTCCCACGCATCGTCGCCATGCTGCATCGACAGCGCCAGCGCCCGGGATTCGATATGGATCCGCGTCTCGATCACGTCCCACATCTGCTCGAGCGATACCGGCGCGACGGTGAAACCGCGCAGCGGGACGGCGACCACGATCCGCTCGGACTGTAGCCGGTTCAGGGCCTCGCGCAGGGGCGAGTAGCCGATGCCATAGCGAGCCTTCAGCGCGTCCAGCCGCAGGGGATGGTCCGGCAGCAAGGTGCCGTTGACGACGTCCTGGCGGATGCGCGCATAGGCGCTGTCGGCAAGTGTCATGCGGTTGCCCCAAGGTTTTGCAGCCACGCTGCCAGTTCCACGACACTATCGCAAGAGCCGCGGATTTTCGCAAATATTTCTTTCTTTCGCACCGGCCCTGACGTAACACTGGGCTGGACAGACGATCGAGGGGAGCGATTGGATGACCAGACAGCGAGAGAATTACCGCGAGGATGTCGCAGGCCGCGCCAATGTCGAGGATACGCCCGAACTGCTGGCCTATTACGACGAGCTCGAGCGTTTCGACGCCGGCGCCTTGTGGACCGTGGCCAACAAGATCGAACCGTGGGAGCCGCAATCGACCTCGAAGCCGGTGATCTGGCGCTATGCCGACCTGCGCGCGCATGTGCTGCGATCGGTCGATCTGGTGACGCCGGAAAAGGCCGGGCGGCGTGTCATCTATCTGAACAATCCGGGCCGGCAGGACGTGTCGGCGGCGGTGGGCTGGCTGTATTCCGGACTGCAGGTGATGCACCCGGGCGAGGTCGCCTCGGCCCATCGCCATTCCGCGACCGCCGTGCGCTTCATCATCGAGGGGCGCGGCGCCTATACGGTCGTCGATGGGCACAAGATGACGCTTGGCGCCAATGACTTCGTGCTGACCCCGAACGGCACATGGCACGAACATGGCGTGGCCGAGGACGGCTCGCCCTGCATCTGGCAGGACGGGCTGGACATTCCGCTGATGAACGCGCTCGAGGCGAATTTCTACGAGGTGCATCCCGATCTGAATCAGGCGGTGGCCCATCCGGTCGATGACATGACCAAGACCTGGGGCAATGCCGGCCTGTTGCCCTCGGGCGGGGACTGGGACAAGGCCTATTCGCCCATGTACAAGTATGAATGGGCGCCGACCTATGACGCGCTGCAGAAATACGCGGCGGTCACCGATGGCTCTCCCTTTGACGGAGTGATGATGGAATATGTCAATCCGCACAGCGGCGGGCCGGTAACGCAGACCATGGGGGCGTCGATGCAGATGCTGCGGCCGGGCGAGCGGACCAAGGCGCACCGTCATACCGGCAGCTATCTGTACCACGTCACCAAGGGCGCCGGTCATTCGATCATCAACGGCACCCGCTTTGACTGGAAGGAACACGACATCTTCTGCGTGCCGTCCTGGGCCTGGCACGAACATGCCAATGCCTCGGATCGCGAGGATGCCTGCCTGTTCTGCCTGAACGATTTGCCGGTCATGCGGTCGCTGGGGATCTATCGCGAGCAGGCCTTCGGCGAGAATGGCGGCCACCAGCCGGTCTGAGGCGACGACAACATCAAGGGAGAGTGGAAGTGAAACTTGCGACCTATCGCGCCTCGGTCGAGGCATCGGCACGTCTGGGCATCATCGCGGGCGACCAGATCATCGATTGCGAGGCGCTTGGGGCGGCCCTGGGCGAGGATTTCCCCGCCACCATGCTGGACCTGATCGACCTTGGTCCGGCCGGTCTGGCGGTGGTCCAGCAGGCGCTGGACGAGGTCGATGGCGACTGGCCCATCGGCATCGCGGTGCCGCTGTCGAATGTCCGCCTGCTGGCGCCGATCCCGCGGCCGCGCAAGAACATCTTCGGCATCGGCCTGAACTATGTCGAGCATGTCGCGGAATCCGCCAAGACCCTCGATACCTCGCGCGAATTGCCGGACAAGCCGGTGGTGTTCACCAAGCCGCCAACGGCGGTGATCGGGCCGGGCGACGCCATCCAGCACAATGCCGCCATGACCCAGCAGCTCGATTGGGAGGTCGAGCTTGCGGTCATCATCGGCAGCACGGCGTGCCGCGTCGCGGCGGACAACGCCATGGCACATGTGTTCGGCTATTCGGTGATGGTCGATGTCAGCGCGCGGGACAACCGGCGGGCGGGGCAGTGGATCTTTTCCAAGGGGCAGGACACCTATGCCCCCTTTGGCCCGGTCATCGTCACCGCGGACGAGATCGACGATCCGCATGACCTGACCCTGTGGCTGAACGTCAACGGCGTGGAAAAGCAGCGCTCCAACACAAGGCACCTGCTGTTCGACATCCCGACGCTGATTGCCGATATCTCGACCGGGATGACGCTGGAACCCGGCGACATCATCGCCACCGGCACGCCCGAGGGCGTCGGCGCGGGCCGCGATCCGCAGGAATGGATGTGGCCCGGCGACGTCATCGAATGCGGCGTCGACGGCATCGGCACCCTGCGCAACCCGGTCGTGGCCATCGGCCCGGTGGGACAGCGTTGATAGGATGAGCCCCGCCGCCCTTTATCACGGCATGGACGCCGCCACGCTGGACCGCGAATACAACGCCCGCGACAGCGTGGCGTCGTTCGATGACGAGCAGGCGCTGTATGTCCGGCACAGTCAGATCGTCAGCGCCGAGGTGCCGCACCACGCCGGGCTGGTCTATGACGAGGTCTCGGGCGAGGCGCTGGATCTGTATGGCGCCGCACCCGGCCGGCCGCTTTTCGTCTGGATCCATGGCGGCTATTGGCGCGGCGGGTCGCGCGTGGACAACGCCTTTGCCGCCTTAGGTCTGGTCAGATCCGGCGTCGCGGTGGCCGTGATCGATTACACGCTGGCACCGGCGGCGGATCTTGACGAGATCGTGCGTCAGGTCCGGGCGGTGATCCAATGGCTCTACCGGCATGGCGCGGATTACGGGCTGGATGTCTCGCGCATTCATGTTGGCGGATCATCCGCCGGCGGGCATCTGGTCGGGACCTTGCTGATGCCGGACTGGCAGCACCCCCTCGGCCTGCCGCAGGATATTATCGGCGTCGCGCTGGCGTTGAGCGGGCTGCACGATCTGACGCCGCTACGTCACACGCAGGTCAATGACTGGATGCGCTTTACCGATGCCCAGATCGCCGATCTGTCGCCCATGGCGCAGATCCCCGATCGCAGCACGGCGCATGTGATCGCCTCGGTCGGCGGGCGCGAGACGTCCGAGTTCCGGCGCCAGACCGAGGATTTCGTCTCCGCGTGGCGCAAGGCGGGCCATCGCGCCACCCCGATCGCCATGCCCGAGCACAATCATTTCAACATCGCTCTCAGCCTCACGGACCCGGACTCGCCCCTCGTCACGGCGGTCCGCGCGGCCATCTTCAAGGAGACCCGAATGGCGCCCTTTACCGCGGCGGTCGCGCAGATCGCCTCTGTCCCCGACGATCCCAAGGCCACCGCCGACAAGATCGTCCGCACCATTCACGACGCCGCCGAAAAAGGCGCGCGGCTGATCGTCTTCCCCGAGGCCGTGCTGGGCGGCTATCCCAAGGGCGCCAGCTTCGGCGCCCCCATCGGCCTGCGCAAACCCGAAGGCCGGGCGGCCTTTGCCGCCTATCATCAGGCCGCCGTAGATCTGGACGGCCCCGAAATCGCCAGCATCGCCGCCGCCACGGCCGAGACCGGCGTCTTCGCCGTCATCGGCTGCATCGAACGCGATGGCGGCACGCTGTATTGCACGGCGCTTTATTTCGACGGCGCGAACGGGCTGGTCAACACCCACCGCAAGCTGATGCCGACGGCGGGCGAGAGGTTGATCTGGGGCTTCGGCGATGGCTCGACGCTGGAAGCGGTCGACAGCCCGCTGGGGCGCATCGGCGCCGTGATCTGCTGGGAGAACTACATGCCCGCCCTGCGGATGCACATGTATGCCCAAGGCGTCACGCTGTATTGCGCGCCGACCGCCGACGACCGCGACACCTGGGTGCCCACCATGCAGCATGTGGCGTTAGAGGGGCGGTGCTTCGTGCTGACCTCGTGCCAGTACATCACCCGCGGCGCCTATCCCGACACGCATGAATCGGCCTTGGGCGACGACCCCGACACGGTAATGATGCGCGGCGGCTCGGCCATCATCGACCCGACCGGCAAGGTCATCGCCGGCCCCGATTTCGAAGGCGAGACGGTCCTCTATGCCGAGATCGACCCCGACCTCGTGACGCGCGGCAAATACGATTTCGACGTCACCGGCCATTACGCCCGGCCCGACATCTTCGAGCTGCGGGTCGACGACCGGCGCAAGCCCGCCGTCCGCCGCGCATCCGACACCGACCGGCCCTAAGCCAGCAAAGGCAGAGGCGATCCATGCATTTTGACCTCGATCAGATCGATCCAAAAATCGGCTACAAGCTGATGACCTCGACCGTCACGCCGCGCCCCATCGCTTGGGTGACCACGCTGGCGCCGCAAGGGACGGTGAACGCCGCGCCCTACAGCTTTTTCAACGTCATGGGCCACACCCCGCCGACGCTGGTGCTGGGACTGCTGGCTGATCCGGACAAGGGATTCAAGGACACCGCCGCCAACATCCTAGACGGCGGCGAGTTCGTGGTGAACCTGGTGTCAGAGCCGCTGGCCGCGCAGATGAACATCACCACCATGGACGCCCCGCGCGGGTTCAGCGAGCTTGACGCCGCCGGCCTGACGCCGCTGGCGTCGCGCCACGTCGCGCCGCCCCAGATCGCCGAGGCGCCGGTGTCCTTCGAATGTCAGACCTTCTCGACGCTGGTGACCGGCCCGCATCAGGCCATCGCCATCGGCCGCATCCTGTCGATCCGCATCGACGACGCCTTCGTGCTGGACGCGGAACGCGGCTATGTCGACACCCCCGCCATGCAGCTGATCGCGCGGATGCATGGCAGCGGCTGGTATGCGCGCAGCACCGCCCTATTCCAGATGACGCGCCCCACCTTTGCCGACTGGCAGTCCGGCGCGATGCCGGGCGCCGATGCCAAGAATGAATGACTTCAACAGGAGGACTCCACCGATGCTATCCCTTCGGAACTTGCCCCGTCTGCTCGCCGTGGTCGCAGCCGGCGCCTCGCTGTCCCTCGCCGCATCCGCTGCATCCGCCCAGTCGGTCGAATATCGGCTGGGCACAGGCACACCGCCCTCGCACGTCTGGACCAAGGCCGCTGAACGTCTGGCAGAACAGGTCGGCGAGAAATCGGGTGGAGAGATCAAGATCTCGGTCTTTCCGGCAGCCCAGCTAGGCCCCGAAAGCGATCTGCTGCAGCAGATGCAGGTCGGCGTCCTCGACATGAGCATTGTCAGCGCCGCAGCGGCAAGCGCGCGCGGACCGGCCTTCCTCGCCTGGTTCTCGCCCTTTGCCTTTGCCGATGTCGAAGAGGCCATCGCCGCTTCGAAAGGCGAAACCGCGCAGGAGATCCTCGAGACGTTGAAGCCGCAGGGGATACGCGGGCTCGGCTATGTGTTCGCCGGCATGCGGCATATCCTGACCACCAACAAGGCGGCGACAACGCTTGACGATCTGGCGCAAAAGAAAATCCGCATCACCCCCTTCCCCGGCATGCAGGTCTGGTGGGCCGCTGCGGGTGCCGTGCCGACACCGGTGCAACTGGCGGACGTCTATCAGTCGCTCGATTCCGGCCTGCTGGACGGCGTCGACATCGATCTGGATGCCCTGGTCGGCCAGTCGCTGCAGCAGGTGGCCAAGCATCTGACGGTGAGTAATCACATGGCCTTCCCCGGCGTTGTGATGATCAACGAGAACTCTTGGGGAAAGATGTCGGCGGAACAGCAGGAAATCTTCGATACGGTTCTGGACGAGACGCTGTCCTGGGCATCGGACCTGCAGATCGAGACCGAACAGAGACTTCTGTCGCAGCTCGAAGGCGAGATCGAGGTCGTCCGTCTGGAGGATGCAAAAAGCGTCTTCAGCACCGCGAACAAGGCCTTTGACGACGCCTTTGAAAAAATCCCCGAAGTCGCGAAGTTCCAGAGCGAGATCGCCCAGTAATACCTCGCGACCGGGCGACGACAACGCCGCCGCCCGGTCGCCGCCAAGCATCAAGGGAGAGCCGCGACATGAGGCAGATCCGCCAGCTATCCACGGCGCTGACCGCGTCCAGTCACGCGCTCGCGCGGCTTGAACTCTGGCTTTGCCAGATCCTGATCGTGGCCTTCTCGACCCTGCTGCTGGTCAATGTCACGATGCGCTATACGGTGTCGGCGCCGATCTATTTCGCCGAAGAGCTAGCCGTCTACATTCTGATCTGGATGGCGTTTCTGGCAATCGCCGCGACCATCGCGAGACAAGAGATGATCGCCCTGACCTTTGTGGCCGATCTGGCGTCGCGACGGTTGCGCCGGGGGCTGCATATCCTCGTCGATCTGATCGTGCTCGGCATGGTGGTGGCGCTGGCATGGGTCAGTTGGCGCTGGCTGCAGTCACCTGCCATGCAGTTCGAGCAGGCCTTGACGCTGGGAATGGTCAAGCGGCCCTTCTATGCCATCGTGCCCATCTTCTTTAGCCTCGCGACCCTGCATACCGCGGCCAATCTGCTGCGTCACCTGACGCCGCCGACGCCTGAAGACCGCCCACCCGTCCACGCCACGCTGGAGCGCGCACCATGACCGGCGTGATGTTCGCGGGTCTGCTCGCCATCGGCATGCCGGTGGCCTTCGTGCTGCTCGCCGCGGCATTCGTCTTCATGTTCGCGACCGGCAATTTCGCCGTTCTGGACGCGATTCCGCAGATCCTCTTCAGCGGGCTCGAGGTCTTCGACCTGCTCGCGATCCCGCTTTTCATCCTGCTGGGCGAGTTGATGAACAGCGGGGGCATCACCACCCGCCTTATCGCTGCCGCCAAGCTGATCCTGGGCCGCCTGCCGCATGCACTGGCCTACGTCTGCCTGACGGCCAACCTGATGCTGGCCTCGATCATGGGCTCGGCGACCGCGCAGATCGCGGTGATGACCCGGGTGATGGTCCCCGAGATGGAGCAGGACGGCTATAGCCGCGGCTTTGCCACCGCCCTGACCGCTGCCGCCGGGATGCTGGGCCCGGTCATCCCCCCCTCGATGATCTTCATCATCTATGGGGTCATCGCTCAGGTCTCGGTGGCGGACATGTTCATCGCGGGGATCCTGCCCGGTATCCTGCTGTTTGCGCTGCTGGTCCTGCTGGTCACGCTGCGCGCGCCCCGGCAGACGGTTCACAGCGAAAACGCTGCCCCGGCGCAGCCTGCCGACCCCTGGCGAGTTCTCGGCGCAGCGGCGGCCGGGCTGCTGATCCCTGTGGTGATCGTGCTGGGGATTTCATTCGGGGTCGTGACGCCGACCGAATCCGCGGCTTTGGCGACGGCAATCGCGGTCATTCTGGGGGTGGCGGTCTACCGGGCGCTGCATTGGCGTGACGTGTCGGGGATACTGACGCGAACGGCCCTGAACTCGGCACTGGTCCTGTTCCTGATCGCGACCGCCAAGGTGTTCGGCTGGCTGCTGACCTATGCCCATGTGCCGCAAGAGCTGGCGACCTTCCTGCAAGGGATGACGTCGAACGCGACTGTCTTCCTGCTGCTGGTGTTCCTGCTAGGGATCGGGATCGGCGCGTTCCTGGATGGCATTGCGGCGCTGATCATCATGGTCCCGATCCTGCTGCCGATGGCCACCGCAATCTATGGGATCGACCCGATCCATTTCGGCGTCGTGATCTGCATGACGCTGACCATCGGTCTGCTGACGCCGCCAGTGGGAACCGGTCTCTATATCGCCGTCGCGGTGGTGGATCTGCCGTTCCTGACGCTGGTCCGCGAGATCCTGCCATTTGTGCTGGTGACGATGCTGGTCGTGGTCCTGATCGCCCTATGGCCGGCCCTGACACTTTGGCTGCTGTGAGGGTGAGGAGCCTGAAGGAAGTGCTCCCCCGTCAGTTGTAGCAAGGGGTCTTCCTGCGGCCGCTCTACGGCGCCACAACGGGAAGCACCTGCTACTCCCACGCGTCACCCCGCCTGCAGGTCCGTGGCGGGATGCCGCATAAACAATCGCCCCACGCCGCACGACTGAAGCCCCCGCGCCCCGCCCCGCCGCAGGAACAGCGCGCAGAGGCCGAGGCGACGTGCCAGCTCCTCGCCCTTCTCCACCCCCAGCACCATCAGCGCCGTGGCCCAGGCGTCGGCCTCGGCGCAGGTGCGGGCGACGACCGTCACCGAGGCGGGCGGGTCGGGCAGTGGCGCGCCGCGGGTCGGGTCCATCGTGTGGGACAGGCGGCGGCCCTGCAGCTCGACCCAGTGGCGATAGTCGCCGGACGTCGCCACCGCCGCGTCCTGCAGCGCCAAGACGGCATGCGGCGCGCGGCGGTCGGGGTCGGGCGCCTCGACGGCGATGGTCCATGGCGCGCCATCGGGCCGCAGGCCCATCGCCCGCATCTCGCCGTCGATGCAGACGAGGCCGGAGGACACGCCGAACGCCGCCAGCGTCTCGGCCAAGCGGTCGACGCCGTGGCCCTTGGCAACGCCGTTCAGGTCCAGCGCGATGGGCGCCGCCTTGCGCCCACGGTCCCCCTGAAGCTCCAGCACCTCATGCGCCGGGCGGCGGCGGACCTGCATCGCGGCGCGGATGCCAGCGGGGGTCGCCGCCTCGGGGCCGAAGCCCCAGGCCCGCACCGCATCGCCCATCCCGATATCGAACGCCCCGCCCGAGGCGCGCCCGATCTTCAGCCCCAGACGCAGCACCGCCATCAGCTGCGCGGGCACCGCCACCCACGCGCCCACCGGCGCGGCGTTCAGGCGCATCAGGTCGCTGGCGGGCCGCCATGTCGACATCTGCGCATCCACCTGATCCACCGCCGCCTGCAGCGCCTGTTGAAGCGGGGCGGCGTCGAAATTCGCCTGAGTAAAGAACAGCGCCGACCAGTGGCTGCCCATGGTCGGGCCGTTCAGCGCGTGGCGCAGCGGTTCAGTAGACATCTTCGACATAGCGCCCCCCGGCCTTGAGCGCCGCCGGCGACAGCCCGGCCGGCGCAAGGATCTCGGCCAGCGCGTCGGCCACGCCCGTGGCCATGTCGCGCCCGCCGCAGACCATGACGCGGGCGCCGCCCCGGATCAGGCGGACGATCTCGGCCGCCTCGCCGCGCAGCGCGTCCTGCACATGATGCGGCCGCTCGGCCCGCGAGACGGCTGTGACCAGCCGGGTCAGGCGACCGGCCTCCCGCCAGCCGAGTAGTTCCTCGTCATAGAAGAAATCGCTTTGCGGGTCGCGCAGGCCGAAGAACAGGTGGATCGGCCGCCGACGCGCATTGCCGCGCACGAAGCCGGCGAGCGGACCGATGCCGGTGCCCGCGCCGATCAGGATCAGCGGCGTCCGGCCTCGGCCGGGGCGGAACGCGGGGTTGCGGCGCAGAAACGCGGTCACGCGGTCGCCCGGCGCCAGCGCCGTCAGCTGCGACGAGGCGAGGCCGCCGGGATGCCTGCGCACCACGATCTCGATGAACCCGTCGCGGCGACCGGAGGCGAGCGAGTAGAGCCGTGGCACCGCGCTGCCTTCGGGCAGGATGCCGATCAGATCCCCGGCGCTGAAGCGGGCGAAGCCGCCCCGGCTCAACCGCTGCCAGACAGAGACGCGCGGCAGGGCAAAGCGCAGGATCGCCGCGGGAGCCTGCACCTCGGCACCGTAATCCCGGCGCGAGATCAGCGTCAGCGTCGCCGTTTTCGGCAGAACCGGCTGATGCGCCAGCGCCAGATCCAGCCCCAGCACCTGCCCCAGCGCCCGGCCCCAGCGGGCGAAATCCTGCGGCGATTGGCGGTCGATGCTGTCGAAAGGCATAAGCTCGGGCCAGCCCTTGGCGCTCGCCTCTTGCGCGACAGCCTTGGCGAAGGCGCAATAGGCCGGAAAGCTGCGATCCCCGAAGCCCAGAACCGCCAGCGGGATGGCGCGCGTGCCGTCGGTGTCACGCAGGCGGTCGAGGAACCCCTTGGCCGAGGCCGGAGCCGCGCCGTCGCCATAGGTGGCGGCGAGCAGGATGATCCGTTGCGCCTGTGCATAGCGACCCGGCGCAAAGCCGGACATCGGGCCGATATGGACGCGCTGCCCGCCGGCGGTCAGCGCCGCGTGCAGGGTCGCGGCAAAGCCCCAGGTGCTGCCGCCTTCGCTGCCGACCAGCAGGATCGTCTCGGCCCGGCCGGCGGGCTGGTTGCCCCGGATGCGCGGCCGCCCGCGACGCCCGGCATGCCAGATCAGCACCCCCGTCGCGCCCATGACGGGCACGCCAAGCGCCATCAGCCCGAGCACCAGCCCCAGCAGCGCCGCCCCCTGCCCGGTGTGGAGCATGTAGAGCGTCTCGGACACCCGCGACCACCCTGTCAGATCGGCCCATCCGCGCAGCTCGCCGCTGCCCTGATCGAGATACCCGGTGCCACGGTCGGTCTTCAGCGTGAAGACATCTGTGGGATCGCCGGGCGCGGGAAAGCTCAACTCGCGCAGCGTGGCCAGCGGCGTCTGTTGCAGGACCGGCATCCGATCGGGCGCGACTCCGGTCGCACCGCTGACCTCGGTCGGAAAGGCAGGCGGGCTGCCGCCATCCGGCAGCAGATCAAAGGTCGAGGCGCTCATCCACAGACCCGAGGCCGAGGACAGCAGCAGCCCGATCACGGCGAGGCGGGCGATCTCGACATGCACCCGCCCGGCCAGCGGCCCGCGCAGCCGCCCGAACCAGCGCCGCCAGCCGCCGACCCGCCGCGCGACCAGCACCGCGCCCGACAGCGACAGGGCCAGCATCGACGCCGCCCCCGCCGCCATGGCGATGCGCCCGCCATCGCCCAGAAAGAGCGAGCGGTGCAGACGGGTCAGCCAGCGCTGCGCCCGGTTCGGATCGGCCGAGGCCACACCCTGCCCAGTGGCCGGGTCGATAACCGCGGCGCCCGGCGTGTTGCCGTCGAACCAATAGGCGGTGATCCGGCCCGAGGGCTGGCGGCGGATCTGCTCGACCCCCGGATAGGCGGCCTGGATACGGGCGGCGAGGGTGGCGACGCTCAGCCCGGCCTCGGCCTGCGGCGAGGCCAGCCGCTCGGCCGCCGGAAAGACCGACAACGCCGCGCCGCTTAGCGCGAGGATGGTGACAAGCGCGAGGGCCAGCAGCCCCGGACAGCGATGGAATGCGCGGATCATGCTGGCCTCGCCTCACATCTCATAGGCGAAGCTGGCGATATAGCGGCGGCCGCGCGTCGGCGTGCCCGCGCCCGCGCTCGTCAGCGGCACCGCCACCTCGTTCGGGCTGTCGCGCATCTCTTCGACGGCCGCGTCGATGTGCAGCGTATAACCCGCGTCGAACAGCGCGTCGGCGAGGTCCAGCGTGATTTCCAGCGTCCGGCCCGCGCCGACACTGGCCCCGGTGATGCCGTTGATCTGCGCGGCGTCGCCGCCCGTGGCGCGATACCAGTCGCTCAGATGCTCGTAATATTTCGACTTGCCGCCGGCCATCCACAGGCTGCCGACATAGGCGCCCGCGGGGTCGGTGACGTACAGCGCAAGATAAGCCCCGTCGCCGCCATAATCGCTCAGCGTCGTGGTCAGCGTCACGGGCCGCGCCATGGCGAGGCCGGGCAGCGTCAGCGCGGTGGACAGGGCAAGCATGGCGGCAAGGGATTTCATGGGCGGGTTCCTTCTGCGGGTGGATGGCGTGGCCCCGGCGCCGGGCGGCCACTGAGCGCCGAGGCCGGGGCGCGGCGCGTCACTGGGCGGGCGCGGCAGCCGCCGGAGCGGGGGCGAGCGCCTTCATCTTGGCCTTGACCACATCCAGCGTGGCGGGGTCGATCTTGGCCTTGATCGTGTTGCCGCCGGTATCGGTGACCAGAAGCTCGTAACAGCCGTCATCGATCTCCATCGAGGTGATGGTCCAGTCATAGTCGCGGGCAAGCTCGGCCACGGCCTCCCAGGACTGCATCTGCTCGGCCGAAACGCGGCAGTCGTCATCGGCAAGAGCAGCGCCCGCAGGCAGGGCCGCCAGCAGGGCAAGGGTCGCGAGGGTGCGTTTCATGGTTCATCTCCGTGGTTGCGGTTGTCGGATGAGATGAACCTGCGCCCGGCAACTGACACGCGGCTGAAGCGGCGGGCGAAAGGCTGTCAGCTTGGCGTCAGTGAGGGGAATGGTTTTGGCTTGAGGGGCGTGGTGTGTCGGCTGGCTTAGCGTGACGACTGAATTGCAGTTTCACGCGTCACTGCCACCCGCTTCGGCACAGGTCCGCGACCGGCACCGTCATCCGGCGCGCGGTCGGCAACCACGCGTCGAGCCCCGCCCGCAGGCTCTCGACATCGCCCGCCACGGCGTCGGACACAGGCAACGCGTTTGGTGACACGGCGCCAGTCGTTGTCGACTTCGCTCGCCGGGATTTCCCATGGATACGTCGCTCGATCAGGTCGAACGACGACAGCAGCATCGCCGTCGCGCCGCAACCCAGCAGGTCACGGCGCATGATCGCCTCGGGAGGATAGAAACCCCCGTTCAGTGGTCACTTTGTCCCGTCTTCACTCGTTGAGACAAAAGGCGGCAGTTACGGCGCGGCCTCCTTGGCCAGCAGGTTGAGCATGGCCACGGTCGCGATTTTCGTCCCGACCGGGATCGCCGCCAGATCGACGATGAAGTTCGGGTTATGCGCGGAATAGGGCATCTGCTTGCCTTCCTTCAGCGCCGCCGCGAACACGTCCGGATCGGCCACGCCGACGATCAGGAAGTTGAACGGAACATCGGTATAATCGCCCAGCAGCAGATGCACATCCTCCGAGCCGGTGGCCGGCGGAAACTCGGTCACGACGTTCTTCTCACCCAGCAGGTCGCGCAGCGGAACCGCGAGGTGATTGGCCTGCGCGACGGGGGATTCGGTGCCGTCCGCGCGCTTGGCGCGGACCTTGCTTGCATAGGGCAGGCCCGTGGCCTCTTCCACGGCATTGGCGTCCATGTCGGCGCGATACATGACCGTGGGGCCGGGGCCGTTCGTCAGCGTGGCGACGACGCCAGTCTTGCCGATCCCGGTCTGGACGTCAAAGCCAAGCGCCTCGAGTTCCTGGGCCAGCACGCCTGCGGTGCGCGTTTCCATGAAGCCCAGCTCGGGATGTTCGTGCAGATCCTTGAAGATCTCGACCTGTCGGGCGTTGTCGGCCTCGACCTTGGCGACAACCTGCTGCATGAGTTCGGGCGAGAGCTGGTGCTCGTCCTTGGCCGCGGCGGACTGCGCGCTCTCTTGCTGATCGATGCCCTGCATCGCCGAGGTGACGAGGTTCTGGTCCTGTGCCCGGGCCGGCGCCGATATCAGCAGGGCCGTCAGTGCCATCGGGGCGATCGCGAGTACCTTGTGACGCATGAAGCTGTCCTTTGCCGTTCTGAAGCTGATGATCATGTGGCGAAGCCGCAGGCCCGCCGTCCTTGGGCAGTCCCGGCCTGCGCGCTTTGGCTCGATCGCAGCGCTGCGGGCCGGTGTCGTCTTTCGGTACCGTCGCCGGACCATCTTGCTGCGGCTTGCGCCGATTCGCGCGCGTTCAGCGAGACAGCATCCAGCACTGCGTCTCGCAGTCGACTTACAGTCTCCGGGAAAGCGGCATCGCTTGTCCAGTGCGCTTTGAACGGGCGACGCAGAAAGGCCAGCTGCGGCTGCAACCGATCCGCACAGGGGACGCCGGGTCGGGTCAAGGCCGCCATTCGCGCCCGTAGCGCAGGCCGCCGGGCCCATACCGGCGGCTTTTCCGCAACCGCGCTGGAATTGCAGCTGCGCTGGCTCCCCCGGCGGGGCGGGTCAGCGCAAATCTGTCTTGACTTGGGGCGCGGTTCTGGCTCCACGAAGGCATGACTGCGCAACAACAGATCAAGGCTGCCCTTCCCGGCCTCCACCGGATGGCGCCCGGTGGATATTATATCGGCTTTCGGATCAATTCCGGGAAGGCGCTGATCAGGTTCAACACCTATAGCGAGGCATGGCAGGAGTACTACGCCGACCACTCTCTGGTCCTGCGCGATCCGACCGTGGCCTGGGCGCTGTCGACGACCGGGTGCTGCCGGTGGAGCGCGCTTCCCATTCCGGACTCGTTCGGTGTGCTGCATCAGGCAGGGCTGCATGGGTTGCGCTTTGGACTTGTGGTCTCGGTGGGTGAGCTGTCGTCCCGGACGGTCGCGGGCTTCGCGCGTGAGGACCGCGAGTTCTCGGACGCAGAGATCCCGGCGATCGAGGCGACGATCCAGCGGCTGCATCACCTGCTGGACCCGCCAGCGACGCTGAGCCGGGCGCATGCCGAGGCACTGCGCTGCATTGCGGGCGGCAAGCGATATGCCGAGGCGGCGGACGCTCTGGGCATTTCGGAAAGCGCCTTCAAGGCGCGGCTGACCGCCGCCCGCCTGCGCCTGAACGCCCGGACAACCGCCGAGGCGCTGCGCCGGGCGCATGATCTGCGGCTGCTGTAGGCGGGGGCGGCGGCGGTGATTTATCAGGTCCGGCACACCGGGATGGAAGGCGACCTCGCAGTCGATAAGCCGCGATCCGCCCGACTGCCATACTGACCTCTGTCGCTAAACGGACGCCTCCTGCATCGCGGCCCAATGGCCCGGCGCAACCTCGGTTTGCGGCCAGCGGTGGGGGCGGTCGCCGAGGGGGCGGATGGGGCTTGGCATGTCTTGTGCCTCGATGACCTTCGGGGGGCGTTGGTGCTGGGGATCGGGGACCGGGACGGCGGCCAGCAGGCGTCGGGTATAGGCGTGGGCAGGGCTTTGCAGCACCTGTTCGCGCGATCCGTGCTCGACGATCTGACCCAGACGCATGACCGCGACGCGGTCGGCCATCTGCTCGATCACCGCCATGTCATGGCTGACGAAGAGATAAGAGATCCCGTCCTCGGCCTGCAACTCGCGCAGCAGATCCAGCACCTGCGCCTGAACCGACACGTCCAGCGCCGAGACGCTTTCATCCGCGACGATGATCTTTGGCCCAAGCGCCAGAGCACGCGCGATGCAGACCCGCTGCCGCTGCCCGCCCGAGAATTCATGCGGATAGCGGTTCAGCTGATCCTGGGTCAGCCCGACGCGCTTGAACAGCCACTCGACGCGGTCGTTCAGCTCTGATCCGCGCGACAGCCCGTGCACCTTCAGCGGCTCTGCGACCTGATCGCGCACCGTCATCCGCGCATCCAGCGAGGCGCCGGGGTCCTGAAACACCATCTGGATGTCGCGGCGAACCTCGTTCAGGCCCCGCGCGGACAGCCCTGACATCTCGCGCCCGGCGACCTTGATGCTGCCCTGCCACGGAACGAGGCCCAGCAGGGCCTTGCCGATCGTCGATTTGCCGCAGCCGGATTCGCCGACCAAGGCCAGGGTCTCGCCCCGCGCGACGGAAAAGCTGACGCCCTCGACGGCGTGAACGCGCGCGACGGGACGGTTGAGGATGCCGCCGCGAATGTCGAAATTGACCACCAGATCCCGCACGTCCAGCACGGACTCGCTGGCGGGCTTGGCGATTCGTGGCGGCGCGTGACCCAGACGCGGAACGGCTGCGAGCAATTCCTGCGCATAGGCGGTCTGCGGGGCGGCAAACAGCGTCTCGACCGCCGCGCTTTCCTCGACAACGCCGTGGCGCAGGACGATGACGCGGTCGGCCATTTCGGCCACCACGCCCATGTCATGGGTGATCATCAGAACCGCGGTGCCGTGTTCGGCCTGCAGCGCGCGGATCAGGTCCAGGATCTCGGCCTGCACGGTGACGTCCAGCGCCGTCGTCGGCTCATCCGCGATCAGGATCTCGGGATCGCAGGCCAGCGCCATGGCGATCATCACCCGCTGCCGCATCCCGCCGGACAGTTCGTGCGGATACTGCCGCAGGCGCCGTTCCGGCTCGGTCAGGCGGACGTCGCGCAGCAGTTGCAGCGCGCGCTGCGGGGCGTCGCGGCGGGTGCATTGGCCATGCTCCAGCAGCACCTCTTGCAGCTGGGTGCCGATGCGCAGCACGGGGTTGAGCGACGTCATCGGCTCTTGAAAGATCATCGCGATCCGGGCCGAGCGGATCTTGCGATAGCCGCTGTCGTCCAGCTGCGTCAGGTCCAGATCGCCCAGCATGATCTGCCCCCCCGCGATGCGGCACATCGGCTTTGGCAACAGGCCCATGATCGACAGCGCGGTCATCGACTTGCCCGACCCGCTTTCCCCGGCCAGACACAGCGTCTCGCCCGCGAACAGATCGAAGCTGAGCCGGTCGAGGACGGTCATCGCGCCCTCGGTCGTGGCCACCTGCACGGTCAGGTCGCGCACGGTCAGCACAGGGCGGCGGGCGCCCTGTGCGTTGTCGGTCGCCGCGTTCATTCCAGAACCAGACGCGGGAAATAGAACGACACCACCCAGTTCGGCTGGTCCACGATTTCAGAGATGCGCAGATCGCCGCAGACCGAGCAGAGCATATAGGCATCGGTCGCCGACAGCCCGTGTTCGCGGCAGAGAAGGTCGATCATCCCCGACACCGCGTCACGCGCCCCCGACATCAGGTCGCTGCCGATCCCGGTCGTCGCCTCATAGCCTTTCGCGTCCAGATGCCGGGTCACCGGCCCCGGCGTCGTGAAGCGCGGGAAGGGCAGCGCCTGCTGCTTGATCAGGTCGAGCTTCAGTTCGACATTCATCGGGCTTTCAATGGCCGTGCCGCAGACCTCGCCGTCGCCCTGCGCGGCGTGGGTGTCGCCGATGGAAAACAGCGCCCCCGCCACCTCGACCGGCAGGTAAAGCGTGGTCCCCGCCGCCAGATCGCGGATATCCAGATTGCCGCCCATCCGGCGCGGCGGCACGATCGAGTGCGGCCCCGGCTCCGCCGGTGCAAGGCCGATGGTGCCGGCAAAGGGCTTCAACGGGACCCGCGCCAGATCGGAAAACAGCGCCGGCGCCATGGTCGCGGTGTCATAGGTCCAGATCTTCAGCGCCGGGTCGGTGAACTGATCCGCCAGCAGCCCAAAGCCGGGTATGTTCGCGGTCCAGCCCCAGCCCGAGGGGTGGAAGGCCGCGATTTCCACCTTCAGGATGTCGCCCGGCTCGGCGCCGTCGACATAGATCGGGCCGGTGACGGGATTGACCCTGTCGAAGGAGAGGTTGGCGATGTCGCCAACCCCGCTGTCACGGTTCAACTGCCCGCCCGAACTGTCGAGACATTCGAAGAACAGGCTGACGCCGGGCGCGACGGTTTCCACCGGCGGGATCGAGCGGTCCCAGCCGTGGTGATGGTTCACGCCGTGAATGGTGTAGTCGCAGTTATTGCACATTTTTCGAGAACACATAGTCGTAGTGAACGGGGATATGGACCGGGTCGGCAAAGATCTCGTCCGGCCCGCCAAGCTGGTCGGACTTGATCGTGAAGCGCTGTTCGTGGAAGACCGGCGCCCAGGGCGCGTCCTCCATGATCTGCAGATAGATCTCGCGCCACATCTGCTGGCGTTCCTCGGCCCGCGCCGGGTCGACGATGGAATCGGCCTCGGCCGCCTTGGCGTCCAGTTCCTCGTTGCAATACCAGGCCCAGTTCCAGCCCCCGGTGACGGCCCCGCCGCAGCCCAGGATCGGCCCGTAGAAGTTCGAGGGGTCGGGGAAGTCGGCGATCCAGCCCATGCCGCCCGACCAGATCATCGGCGCCTGATCCTTTTCGCCGCCGGCCGCGATCACGTTGGCCTGCGCGAGGCTGCGGATCTCGGCGGTGATGCCGATGGCCTTCAGGTCCTGCTGGATGGCTTGGGCGATCCGCGGGTTGGGGTCGGTGTTATAGACGAACAACTCGGTCTCGAACCCGTCAGGAAAGCCGGCTTCGGCCAGCAATTCCTTGGCCTTTTCCGGATCGAACTCATAGCCTTCATAGTCTTCGGCATAGCCGGGCATCGACGGCGGCAGCGGCTGGTTGGCCGGGATCGCGCGGCCATTGATGACCTTGACGATGCGGTCCTTGTTGATGGCCATGTTGACCGCCTGACGCACCTGCTTGTTGTCGAAGGGCGGCATCTGCGTGTTCATGGTAACATAGCCGGTGTGCAGCTGCCCGCCTTCGACCACCTGCTTGGCCTGTTCGGGGTCGTTCATCACCTCGAGGAACTGCGCCGGGGGGATGCCGTCGCCCGGAATGTCGGCCTGTCCCTGCTGCAGGCGCAAGAGCGCGACCACCGGCTCTTGCCCGATCTCGAAGGTGATCTGCTCCATCTTGGGCAGGCCCTCGTTCCAATAATCGTCATAGGCTTCGAACACGAGGCGCTGTCCCAGCGTCCATTCCGCCAGCTTGAAGGCCCCCGATCCGACCGGGTTCTTGCCGAAATCGTCGCCGAATTCCTCGACGGCTTCCTTGGGCACCACCATCGCGAAATTCAGCGCCATGACGTGCAGGAAGGTGGCGTCGGGGCGGGTCAGCGTGATCTCGACGGTGCGGTCGTCCAGCACCTTGACGCCCGACAGCCCGTCCGCCTCGCCCGCCGACTGCGCGTCGAAGCCTTCGATCATCGCAAAGAAGCCCGCACCGGGGCTTTTCGTCTCGGGATCGGTCACGCGATCCAGCGAGTATTTCACGTCCTCGGCCGTGATCTTGCGCCCGTTATGGAAGGTCGGGCCGTCGCGCAGGGTAAAGGTGAAGACCTTGCCGTCATCGCTGATCGTGTGGCTTTCGGACAGCTCGTTGCGCAGCTCGGTCGTGCCGGGTTCGTAATCCATCAGACCGTCGAACAGCGACTTGATCATCGACCAGTTCTGCCAGTCATAGCCGATGGCCGGGTCCAGCGTGGACACGTCGTCCTTGTAGGTGACGATCATCGAGCCGCCCTGCTTGGCGTCCTGCAGGCTTTGGCCCAGGGCGCCGGTCGCGGCCAGGGCAAGGGTCGCGGCCCCCGCCAGCAAAAGATGTCTCATGTCCTTCCTCCTCCGTGTTGTCATTTCAGCTTGATGCGCGGGTCGATCAGCGGCGCGGTCAGGTCGGCCAGCAGGTTGCCCAGAACGATGGCCGTGGCCGAGACCAGCGTCACGCCCATGATGATGGGGATGTCGACCCGCTGGATCGCCTGCCAGGCCAGCTGACCGATGCCGGGCCAGCCAAAGACGCTTTCGACCACCACGATGCCGGACATGAACAGCCCGATATCGATGCCGATCATGGCGATGATCGGCAGGATCGCGTTGGGCAGGACGTGGCGCAGGACGATGCGCCATTTCGACAGCCCGTTGGCGCGGGCGGTGCGCACGAAATCCTGTCCCAGCACGTCGATCATCGACGACCGCATCATCCGGCTGTACCAGCCGCCGCCCAGAAACCCCAGCGTGACCGCCGGCAGGACCAGATGCGCAAAGGTCCCATAGCCGCCGATCGGGAACCAGCCCAGCTTGACGGCAAAGACATACAGCAACAGGATGCCGACGACGAATTGCGGCGCCGAGATCGAGATGAAGGAAAAGATCATCAGCCCGTTATCCAGCCGCGAGTTCCGCTTGAGCGCGGCGATGATGCCGATGGTCAGCCCCAGCGCCAGTTCGCAGGCGATCGCGCCCGCCATCAGCAGCAGCGTCGCCGGCAGCCGCGAGGCGACCAGTTCCGACACCTCGGTCCGCTGCAGATAGGATCGACCCAGATCGCCCTGCAAAAGCCCGGTCAGATAGCGCCAGTATTGCACGAAGAACGGCTGATCCAGACCCAGCTGCGCGCGGATATTGGCGACCGTCTCGGCCGTGGCCGAACGCCCGGCGATCTGACGCGCCGGATCGGCAGGCACCAGATACAGCAGCACGAAGGTCACCAGCGTGATCCCCAGCAGGATCAGGGCCGATTGCAGAAGCCGCCGCAGGATATAGCTGGCCATCAGTGACGCCCCTTCAATGTCGGGTCAAGGATGTCGCGCAGCGCGTCACCGACCAGATTGAACGCCAGCGCCAGCAGCACGATGGCCGCTCCGGGCAGAAAGACCAGCCAGGGCGCGGTGCTGAAATAGGTCTGGTTTTCAAAGATGATGTTGCCCCAGGATGGGATCGGCGGCCGCACGCCCACGCCCAGATAGCTCAGCGTCGCCTCGAGCAGCACCGTGGTCGAGATCCCCAGCGTGCCGAAGACGACGATGGACGACAGCAGATGCGGCAGCAGATGCCGCAGGATGATCCGCACATGCCCCGAGCCGATCGAGCGTTGCACCTGAATGAAGTCCCGCTCGGTCAGCGAACGCGTCTCGGTATAGATCACCCGGCTCATCTGCACCCAGTTCACCATGGCGATCACCAGCGCCACGATCATCAGGCTGGGCTGAAAGATCGCTGCCAGCACGATGGCCAGCAGCAGCGCCGGAAACGCCATCATCAGATCGGTGAAGCGCATCAGGATCGCGCCGATCCAGCCGCCGAAATAGCCAGCGGTGATGCCGACGCCCGCGCCCACGATCACGGCGATGCCGTTCGCCACCACCCCGATGATCAGCGAGGTGCGCGTGCCCAGGATCAGACGCGAAAACAGGTCGCGGCCCAGCAGGTCGGTGCCGAACCAGAACTGCCGGTTCGGCGGCAGCGGCGCGCCCGACAGCGTCAGCCCGTCGAAGCTCTGCTCGAACGGGTCATGCGGCATGATCCACCCGGCAAACACCGCGGCAAAGACCATGATGACGATGATCGCCATGCCAAAGGCCGCACGCGGGCGGCGCATCAGCGCCGACAGGACCTCGACGATCCGGCTGCGAACCGGGACCGGGCCGGAGGCGACGGGGGTGTCGGTCATTTCTGCGCTCCTGCGCCGCTGCGCCGTTCGTTTCCGCGCCCCAGCAGCATCAGCGCCGCATCCTCGAGCGCGCAGCGTTCCACCATCGCCAGCGCGCGCAGCTTTTTCAGCGCGCGGGGCGCATCCGCGCGGTCCTGCTGCATGATGGTCTGGACGGCCTGGATCACCTCGAGCCGCAGGGTGTTGCGACGCGCCGCCTCGGCCGCGTCCTGCGCGATCCTGCGCCGCTCGGCATGGCGGGCGCTGGCCACCACCAGCGCGGAATACAGGTTCGCCAGCGCCGTCTGCGGCAGGAAGGCGTCGATCTGATGCGCCAGCGCCCAGTTGAGGCGGCTGGGGCTTTCCGACCCGACCAGCCCGACCATCGGCATCGGTGCCGCGCCCTTTGGCCAGGGCAGCTGCCGGTCATGGGCGGTGTCCAGATCGATCAGAACCAGATCGAAGGCCCCCTCGCCCAGTTCCGGCCAGCGTCTTTCGGCGGCGATCCCCAGCGCGGCAAGCCGCCGGTGCAGCTGTTCGCAGACCGGCGGCGCCGGGTGCAGCACCGCCGCGCGGCCACCAAGGAAATGCGTCATGGCCTGGCTCATTCGACCAACCTCAAGCTGGGGCGGTCCGCCGGGGCCAGAGGGGTGCGGGCCTGCCCGGTCTGGATCAGGTAGGGATCGGGCGGCACCGGGGCGGCGAAGGTTTCGACCACGTCGAACCGCCCGCCTTGCGCCACCGCGATGCGCGGCGTCAGTTCGGTATGACGATTGCCTGGGTCGATGCGCAGCGGGCCCAGAACGGTGTCGAGCCGCCGATCCTTGATCGCGTCGAAGACCCGGATCGGGTGATCGTCGCCCGCACTGCGGATGGCCTGCGCCAGCAGATGGATCGCGACGTAGCTTGTCGCAAAGAAGCACGAGGCGCGGGCGCCTCCGGCTTCTGCCCCGCGCAGGCCCTCGCCGCTTCCCGCGTCGAACCATGGCGCGATCGACAGCATCCCGTCGGCAGAGGCACCCATCTCGTCAAGATCGGCCTCGGTCTGGTTTGCGCTGACCAGCTGCGGCCGCGGCGTCAACCGCGCCATGGCGCGGACAAAGGCGTGGTTCGACGGCCCGATCAGCGAATTCACCACCAGATCGCAGCCGGTCTCGGCGATTCTCGTGACAGCCTCGGCACAGTCCCGGTCGCCCAGCAGGATGTGCTGCTCGCCCATGATCTCGACCCCCGCCGCGCTTAACCGCTCGCGGGCGATGCGCAGGGTCTCCCAGCCCCAGACGTAATCGGACCCGATCAGGAAGGCGCGCCGGTGGCCGGCCGCGATCATCCGGTCCAGCAGCGGCAGAAGATGCTGGTTCGGGCACCCGCCCAGATAGACGACATGGTCATTCGCCTCGAAACCCTCATAGGGGCAAGGATACCACAGCAATGCTCCATAGCGTTCAAGGACCGGGATCATGTCCTTGCGGCTCCACGAGGTGATGCCGCCGACCAGATGCCGGATCCCGCGTTCGGCCAGCAATTCGGCGGTCATGCTGCGGTAAAGCTCCGGCCGGCCCTGCGGGTCGACGTGATGCGCGTCGATGCGGACCGCGTCATCCGCCGCAAGCTCGCGGATGGCCAGCTGCGCCCCGGCCAGCGCATTTCGACCCAGCGCGCCATAGGGACCGGTGGTGGAAAAGACCAGACCGATATCGACCTTGTGCACACTGCCCTCCCCAAAGCCCGTGCCAGCAAAAAAAGCCCGACCACCTCATGCGAGGTCGACGGGCGCGATTGCCGTTACATTCTGTTCACGACAGTAAGCAGCAAAGTTGCGTAAAATGCAACCGACTTATCGAGAAGCTGTCGCAGAGGCGCCCGCGGTCGGAGGATTGTGACAAGGGGGCGGTCCGGCGCTGCAAGACGCGGTCCGCCCTTGGCGCACCGCCCGCCGCTTACCTCACGACAGCCGCCGGGGGCGCGCCGTTGCCCAGCAGCCCGTTCGGTGGGGGCAGGACCACGGGTGCGGTCATCGTCCGCGCTGGCTGGCGGCGGGTGTCGTGGCGGCGCTTCTTGTCCTCGCGATCATCGTCGTCATCGTCATCATCGTCTTCGCTTTTCCACTTGACGATCTCCAGGCTGGCGGGGTCGAGCTTGACCTTGAAGCGTCGGCCCTCGGCGTCGCTGCCCTTGATCTCATAGCAGCCATCGTCGATCTTCAGACGCCGCACGGTCCAGCCCTTCCCCTCGGCCAGCGCCGCGACGGCCGCGCGCGGCTGCCAGTCGGCCATGGGGACCGCGCAATCATCATCCGCCAGCGCCACCCCGGCCGGAAAGACCGCGAGAAAACCAAGAATTGTCAATGTTTTCTTCATAGGCCAAACTCCTCGTTGCGGCCGTGTCCTTTGCTGTTTGGCAGGCCAAGCTGACAGCAGCCTGAAGCAGCCTTTCGCCGCCGCTTCAGCTTCCCGTCAGCCGGCCGGGTCACAGAGGGGCAACGGGAACGAACGGAAACGACATGCGCATCCTGCTGATCGAGGACGACACCACCCTTGGCGCCGCCGTGCGCGACCAGATCGCCGCCGACGGGCAGTCGGTGGACTGGGTGACGCGTCTGGATGCCGCCGGCGATGCCATGCGCGGCGCGGGGTATGACCTGATCCTGCTCGACCTGATGCTGCCGGACGGGCGCGGGATCGTGTTTCTGAAAGCCCTGCGCGCGCGGGGCGACGCGACGCCGGTCATCATCCTGACCGCGCTCGATCAGGTGTCCGACCGGATCGAGGGGCTGAACGCGGGTGCGGATGATTATCTGGTGAAACCCTTCGACCTGGCGGAACTGTCGGCCCGGATCGGCTCGGTCGCGCGTCGCTACAGCGGCAATCCGAACCCGCTGATCGTCCACGGTCCGCTGCAGATCGACCTGGCCGCACGCAGCATCCACCGCGCCGGCAAGCCGGTGGCGCTGACGGCGCGGGAATGGGCGCTGTTCGAGGCGTTCCTCGCCCGGCCGGGGCAGCTTTTCTCCAAGCCGCAACTGGAAGAAAAGCTCTATGCCTTCGACAGCGAGGTCGAAAGCAACACGATCGAGGTCCATGTCAGCCGTCTGCGCAAGAAGCTTGGCGGCGCGATCATCCAGACCGAACGCGGCATGGGCTATCGGCTGGGCAAGCCGTGACGCTGCCGCGCAGCCTGCAGGCCCGCTTCGCGCTGTCGGTCGGGCTGGTGCTGACGGTGCTGTGGCTGCTGGCGGCGACGGTCACCGGGCTGATCGTGCGGGGTGAGCTGGACGAGGTCTTCGACAGCGCGCTGCAGGAAACTGCCGAGCGCATCCTGCCGCTGGCCGTGACCGAGATCGTCGGCCGCGACGAGGATGAGGTGACGCAGCGTCTGGCCCCGATCCGCGCGCATGACGAATTCTTCACCTATGTCATCCGCGACCCCGAAGGCCAGATCCTGCTCCAGTCCCACGCCGCCGATCCCGCCGCCTTCCCGGCCTATGACGGGCAGGGCTTTCGCCAGACCGCGACGCATCGGCTGTATAGCGACGCTGTGCTGTCCGGCACGATCCGCATCACCGTGGCCGAACCGCTGGCTCATCGCGCCGCGGTCGCGCGCTCGATCCGGATGAGCCTGATCCTGCCGCTGCTGGTCATGCTGCCGCTGGCGCTTGGCGGCATCGTGCTGGCGGTCCGCGTCAGCTTGACGCCCCTGCGCCGCTTCCGCGCGCGGCTGGACGCCCGCAGCGCCCGCGATCTGTCGCCGGTGCCCGCCGCGGATCTGCCGGCCGAGATCGCGCCGCTTGCCGCGACCCTGAACGGCCTGCTGGCGCGGCTGCGCGACGCCTTCGAGGCCGAGCGCAGCTTTGCCGCCAATGCCGCGCATGAGCTGCGGACCCCGCTCGCCGGGGCCATCGCGCAGGCGCAGCGGCTGGGTCTGGAAACGACAGAGACCACGACCCGGACCCGCGCGGCCGAGATCGAGGCCACGCTCAAGCGGCTGACCCGGCTCTCCGAGCGGCTGATGCAGCTTGCCCGCGCCGAGGGCGGGCGGCTGCGGATGGACGACAGCGCCGATCTGCGGCCGGTGGCGCGGCTGGTGGTCGAGGATCTGGCGCGGACCGTCGCGCCCGGCCGGATCGCGCTGACCCTGCCCGAGACGGAGGTGCTCTCCGACATCGACCCCGACGCCTTCGCCATCCTCTGCCGCAACCTGATCGAGAACGCCCTGCGCCACGGCGCGGACGCGGCCCCGGTCGATGTGACGCTGACCGCCGAAGGGCAGCTCATCGTCGCCAATGAAGGGCCGGTTGTGCCGCCGGAGACCCTGACCCGGCTGACCGCACGCTTTGAACGCGCGCAGGCCAGCAGCGATGGCAGCGGCCTCGGCCTCGCCATCGTCGCCGCCATCGCCGACCGGATCGGCAGCGAGGTGCTTCTGGAGTCGCCCCGGCCGGGTGAGGCCACAGGCTTCCGGGCCTCGGTCCGGCTTCCGGCAGATGGTCCTAAACCCTCGCGGGCGCGGTAGGTCGTCCGGCGTGAAACGGCTACAGCCTCCTCACGCCCCTTTCGGCTTCCGCAACCCGAAATAGATCGACAGCGCGCATAGAAGCACCAGCGCCAGCGAAAACGGCCGCGTGACGAACTGCATCAGCAGCGCACCGGCATCGCCCTGCACCAGCGTCAGCGCCCGCGACAGGTTCGATTCCGCCATCGTCCCAAGGACCAGACCCAGGACCATGGGCGCGCGCGGCACACCGAAGACCGAGAACATGTAGCCGATGAACCCGATCCCGGTCATCATCACCACGTCGCCGATCTGGCCGCGAATGGCGAACGCCCCGATGGTGGCCAGTGCGAGAATGGCGGTGGCGAGGATCTCTTCCGGCAACAGGATCACGCGGACGCAGTAGCGCGCGATGATCAGCCCCACCGGGACAAAGAAGATGTTGCTGAAAAACAGGCTGAAGATAAAGCCATAGGCCACGTTGGGCGTGTTCTCGAACAACATCGGGCCGGGTGCCAGACCGTGAATGATCAGCCCGCCCATCAGCACCGCCGTCACCGCGTTGCCGGGAATGCCCAGCGTCATCAGCGGCACCAGCGAGCCGCCCGTCACCGCGTTGTTGGCGGTCTCGGCCGCGATCAGACCTTCTTCCGACCCATGCCCGAACTTTTCTGGCGTCTTGGAACTGCGCTTGGCCGCGTCATAGGCGATGAAGCTGGCGATGCTCGACCCCGCGCCGGGGACGATCCCGACCAGCGTGCCGATCACGCTGGAGCGCACAAGGTTCAGCCAGTCCGCCAGCACATCCCTCAGCGTCTTGAAGGCGCCGCTGAAGCTGCTCTTGGTGTTGTCGGCGTCGCGCGCCTGCCTGTCCGACAGGATGCTGATGACCTCGGGGACGGAATAGAGGCCGATCAGCGAGATCACCAGCGGCACGCCGTCGTAAAGCGAGGGCATCCCGAAGGTCAGCCGCATCTCGCCCGTCATGGGGTGCATCCCCACGACACTGACGATCAGGCCCAGCACGCCACTGAGCAGGCTTTTCAGCAGATCGCCCTCGGACAACGAGGCGATGATGGTGACGCCGAAAACGGCGAGCAGGAAATATTCGGGCGCGCCCAGCATCAGCGAAAAGGCAGACAGCGCGGGCGCCAGGAACAGCAGCGCAAGCGTGCTGAACAGCCCGCCCAGACAGGACGCATAGACCGACAGCCCGATGGCCCGACCGGCCTTACCCTGCTGGGTCATCGGATAGCCGTCCTGACAGGTCGCCACGGCGGACGGGGTGCCGGGGATGTTCAGCAGGATGGCGCTGATCGACCCGCTGAAGGTCGAGGCGAGATAGATCCCGCCCAACAGCGCCAGCCCGACCTCTGGTGGAAAGGCGAAGGTGACGGGGATCAGTAGGGCCACGCCCATGGTGCTGGTCAGGCCCGGCAGCATGCCGATGAAGACGCCGCCGATCACGCCCAGCAGCACCGCGATCAGCATCGCCGGTTGCACAGCGGTCAGAAATCCGATGGTAATTCCGTCAAGCATCGCCAGCGTCCCCTCAGAAGATCATCAAGTGGCGGTCGAGGTCGAGCGTGCTGTCCGGCAGCGCCACGCCAAGAGCGGCAAAGAACAGGGCAAAGATAAAGGCCGCGATGCCCAGCGAAATCAGCACATAGGACAAGCTGAACCTGCGGCCGAACCCGACCAGCGCCGCCAGACAGAAGATCGCGGTGGACAGGAAAAAGCCCACCACGCCGATCAGCGCAACATAGCCCAGAAGCAGGATCAGGACCGTCGCGGCAGGGGCCACGCTGTCGGCCCCTGCGCCCGACGCCGAAGACGACGGACGCAGGAAGGACAGCAAAAGCCGCACCGCCGCCCCCAGCGCCAGCGAAACCGCCATGACGCGCAGGAAGATCGACGAGTTGTAAGAATAGGAAAACGCCTCGCCGACCAGAAAGACACCGGCAATCAGCATGATGGCCGAAAACAGCCTGTCACGCGTGACCAGAGGCGAGCCGGCAGAGGTTTCGTTTTCCACAGCGATCACTCCATCAGCGTGATGAACTGGCGCGTGTCAGCCATGGTCTCGTCCAGAAGGCCCGCGAACTCTTCGGCGCCCATATAGGTCAGCACGATCCCGGCGTTGTCGGCGGCGGCGATGAAGGCCTCATCCTGCAAAAGCTGCTCGAACGCGCCGGACAGATGGGCGACGCGGTCGGCATCGACGCCGGCAGGGCTGACCACACCGCGAATGGCGGTGCCGACGCCGGGCATGTTCTCGCCGGTCAGCTCGCTGATCGTCGGCACATCCGGCAGGCTGGGATGACGCTCCGGCGAGAAGACGCCCAGCGCCCGGACCTTGCCGGCATTGACGAATTGCAGCGCCGAGCTGGTCGTCAAAAGCGCCGCCCGCACCTCATTGCCCAGCAGCGCCGTGGCCGAGGGGCCGGAGCCGGCGTAGCTGACAAAGTTGATGTCCAGACCCAGCGTCTTTTCAAACGCCGCTGCCTGCAGGTGGACGTTGGATTGCGGACCATCGCCGGCGATGTTGACGCTGCCCGGCTTGCTTTCGATTTCCGCCTTGAGCGCGGCGAAATCGGTCAGGTCGGAATCGGCGTTCACGGTCAGCAGGATCGGGTCCGACTGGATGTTCGCGATTGGCTGGAAGTCGTCTTGCGAGAAGGCGACGCCCTCGCGCAGCAGTTCGATCATGAAGATCGACGGCGCGCTGAGCAGGCCGATGGTGTAGCCGTCATTCTTGGCCCGCGCCAGCCGGGTGAAACCTACCTGTCCGCCGGCGCCTGCCTGATTTTCGACGACCATGCGCGTGCCCAGATAGGGCTCGATATGCTGGGCCATCAGCCGCGCAACGGTGTCGTTCCCGCCGCCGGGGGAATAGGCGACGATCATCGTCACCGGCTTTTCCGGAAAATCCGCCGCCATCACCGGCATGGCCGAAGCGCCGGCCAACAGCAGCCCCGCCATAATTTTGTTCATGATTTTCATGATCTTCTTCCTCCCTAGCTATTCACGATCGACGAAACGTCGATTTCATACATCTGACGCTCATGCTGGTGCATGGAATCGATGCAGACACGCTGGCCGTCCTGGCTCCACCGGGGATGCAGGTCGCAGCGGTTGTCCTTGGTCAATGCCGGGTCGGCGTAAAAGCTGCCGACATCGTGGCGGACGTTGTTGTCCACGTCGAACAGGATCAGCACCCGTTCATTGGTCACCGGGTCGGGATAGGTGTCGGTCAGCAGCCAGCGCGTGTCGACCGGGGAATAGGTCATGTGCCCGTTCTCGGTCAGAATGCCCTTGCCGATGATCGTCACCTGTCCGTCATCCGCATCTTCATACAGATGATAGTGGATGGACCCGTCATGCGGCCCCCAGACGATGACTTGACGGTCATCGCGCCACAGCGGGTGCGAGATCTGGTATTCGGATTTCTCATAGTCGAAGGTGCCGACCTGGGTGGGGTCGAAATCCTCGGCCAGCTGCGGCAGCGGGTGGTCGGAACACTCCAGAATCCGCACATCGCTGCCATCGGGGTTCATCGTGATCAGCCGATGCAGGAAGCAGGTTTCATCCTCGACGCGCTCGGTCCAGCGATGAAGGAACAGGATACGGTCCGAGGACGGGTTGATCTCGATATGGCTGACCCAATGGATGGCCTTGTCCATCGACGGCCGGTGATCCAGCGCCTTCAGCCCGGCATAGCTGATCAGCATCTGCGTCTCGCCGGTTTCCAGATCGACGCGGTGGATGCCGTCATCGTCCGGGCACAGCGGCAGGTCGCGCTTTGGACCGTTTTCGCCGACATAGCCGATGGTTCGGTGGGTGATATACAGCCGCTGATAATCGACCGTCACGGCGTAGCGCCCGTTCGGTGCGGCGACAGAGATCGGCGTCTGCAGCAGGCGGGATTCGCCCGTTTCCAGGTCATGGATCACCGACCCAAAGCCGGGATACAGCTCACCCTCGGCCCGCACGTTATAGATCAGCCGCTGCCCGGCCGTCGCATCCAGCCATTGCAGCTGACTGCCCATCTGCCAGTTCCAGGCCGTGGTCGAGCCGATGACATGAAAGATGCTGTCGTCGGCCATCTCGTAATAGCCGATCTCGGCCACGGTTTCGGGGGTCAGTTCGAAATCGCGATCAGCGACCCGGTGACCCAGCAAAAGCCGGTCCTGCGCCCCCCAGTTGGTCTTGTCGTAATAGCCGAAAAAGTGGTGTCCGGGATCGCGTCCTATCCGCTTTACGGGACAGGGTTCATCCGACGGAGACCGCGACAGATCAGGGCTTGGGTTCACGGATACCTCGAAAGTTAAAGTGTCATGACCGAACTGTTGGCTGTGACAGTAGCCGCCGGCGGGGATGCTGGATAATGTTATTTCTCTACATATCCATACGCATCTGGTATACTCCCCCGGACCGGCACGGAGACGCATCGTGGTAAGACCATTGAATTTCAGCCAGATTCAGGCGTTCAAGGCGGTGATGGAGACGGGGACCACCACCAGCGCCGCTTCGCTTCTGAACACCACGCAGCCCTCGATCAGCCGCAAGCTGTCCGATTTTCAGCGCGCGACCCGGCTGAAACTGTTTGAGCATCATCGAGGCAGACTGCGCCCGACGCGGGAAGGGCAGCAGCTTTACGAATCGTTGCGGCGGCATTTCGAAGGACTGGAAAAGATCGAAACGGCAGTCGGCGTTCTGCGGAAATCGGGCGCGGGGGTGCTGCGGGTCGGCAGCACGCCCACGCTCGCCTCTGGTCTGCTGCCACGGGTGTTCAAGCGGTTTCTGGACCAGTTTCCCGGCACCTTCGTCGGCCTTCAGACCCTGCCGACCGATCAGCTGGCCGAGCTTCTGGTGCAGAACCTGATCGATCTGGCCGTGACCACGGGCAAGGTCGACCCGTCAAAGTTCGAAAGCCTTGTCATCGCCACGACCTCTGCCGTCTGCATCGTTCCGCCAGACCATCCGCTGGCGCAGCAGGACTGGGTTAGTCTGGAAGATCTGACCGAACACCGGATGATCCTGCTGAACGATTCCGACGATATGGTCATCCGGTTGCGAGAGTTCCTGCGCCGGCTGGGCGCGCCGGAAAATACCGCCATCGAGACCAATTCCTCGATCACGATCTGCGCGCTGGTGGCGTCAGGCGTGGGGGTCGGGGTGGTCAACCCGTTCATCGCGAACGCCATGTCGCAGGATCTGATCATCAAGGAACTGCGGCCGTCGATCCGGGTCGATGTCTCGCTCGTCCGCCCGCTGTCGCTGGCGCCCTCGCTTCTGGGCGACGCGTTCACCAAAATGCTGGTCGAAATGATCGACCCGGACGAGCGAATCGTGTAGGTTCGGACGCAGAGCTGATGCGCGTTCGCAGCGGCTGGTAGCCGCGCAAGCCGGCGGCGGGCGACGTCATCGCGCCGGTGCTTGCTGCCATAGCTTTGTCAGGCGAGGTCCAGATGGCCGATTACACGCTGTTCTTCAATCCGATGAGCCGGGCGCAGATCGCGCGATGGGCGCTGCATGAGGCGCAGGCGGATTACCATCCGGTCATGGTCCCGTGGCAGGACAAGCCCGAGGCGCTGATCCGCGCCAACCCGATGGGCAAGGTGCCGACGCTCATCCACCACCATTCGGACGGCGACCGGGTCGTCACCGAGGCGGCCGCGATCTGCCATTACCTCGCCGAGGCCGAGAGGCCGGAACTGCTGCCCAGCGACGCCGAGAAAGCCGATTATTTCCGCTGGCTCTTCTTTGCCGCCGGCCCGTTGGAGCAGGCGATCACCGCCCGCGCGATGGGGTGGGCGGTTGCCGAGAAACAGCAGATCATGGTCGGATTCGGCAGCTATGATCGGACGGTGGCCGCGCTTGAGAACTGGTTCCAGACTCACGACCACGTCTGCGGTGCGCGCTTTACCATGGCGGACGTCTATGTCGGCAGCGCGGTGGTTTGGGGGCTTCAGTTCAAGACATTGCCCGAGCGCGACGCCCTCACCGCCTACCGCGCCCGCCTGGTCGAACGCCCGGCCTACAAGGCGGCAAAAGCGATCGACGAAGAGCTGCTCGCGCAGATGCCGCGCTGAGGGCAGCGAATGGCGCGGCGGGCGCAGCCGGTCTGTCGGCGGGATGAACGGTGCTGAAGCGTCGTCCGATGGCGACTTCCGCGCTGCCCTCAGCCCTCAGGGCGAGACGGATCGTTCACCGGGTTCGATCTAGCCATGGCTCCAGCCTAGGGCTGCCACCTCTACGCCGTCCGAACCGGCTGCCGCGTCACCCGCGCCTTGCGGCGTCGATAGCGGCCACGTCGATCTTCCGCATCGTCATCATCGCCGCAAAGGCGCGGCGCGCTTCCTCACCACCCGCCGCCAGTGCCTCGGTCAGGGTGCGCGGCGTGATCTGCCAGTTGACGCCCCATTTGTCCTTGCACCAGCCGCACTCGCTCTCGCGCCCGCCATTGCCGATAATGGCGTTCCAGTAGCGGTCGGTTTCCTGCTGCGTGTCGGTCGCGATCTGGAACGAGAAGGCCTCGCTATGCGGAAAGATCGGCCCGCCGTTCAGGCCGATGCAAGGGATGCCCGCCACAGTGAAGTGAACCACCAGCACCTCGCCCGCCTTGTTGCCGGGGTTGTCCATGGGCGAGCGGTGGATGGCACCGACATGGCTGTCGGGGAAGGTGGCGGCATAGAAGCGCGCGGCCGCCTCGGCCTCGGTGTCATACCAGATGCAGACGGTGTTGCGGGGAATGGTGATCGGGGTCTCCATCAGCGGTCGGGCCGCAGGCTATCTTGATACCAAACCAACCTGAGTCGCGCAATTAGCCACCGCAGCCGGGGCTGGCAAAGCTCATCCAGACGCGGCCTGACCTGCAAGGCCCGGGCGACGGATCGCGCTCATAACCGCGCCCCATCGAACCGCACCGTCGCCCGCAGGCCGGGGTCATGATCGGACAGCTCCAGCGTGCCGCCATGCAGCTTGACGATGGCGTCGACCAGCGACAGCCCCAAGCCGTGGCCGGGGGTCGAGCGGCTGCGGTCCAGCCGATACAGGCGGCGCCTCACCGACTGCCGCTCGCTGTCCGGGATGCCGGGGCCGCGGTCGGCGATGGTCAGGGTGGCGCCCTCGACGGTGACGGTGACGGGGCCGGGCGGGGTGTGGCGCAGCGCGTTTTCGAGCAGGTTGGCGATGACCTGCCCCAGCAGCGTGCGGTCGCCCCTGATCGTCGCCGGATCGCGCAGGACCAGCGTCAGCCGATGCCCGCTTTCCTCCGCTGCCGGGTCATACAGATCGGCCATGGTCTGCGCCAGCGGGCCAAGCGCCACAGGCGCAAAGCGGGCGCGCGAGCCGCCGCCCTCGATCTGCGCGATGCGCAGCAGGGCCTCGAAGGTGGCGACGATGCCCTCGATCTCGGCCCCGGCGCGATCCAGCGGCGCAAGATCGGGCGAGAGCGTCCGCGCCTGGTCGAGCAGCACCGACAGCCGCTGGATCGGGGTCTTGAGGTCATGCGCGATGTCGGCCGACACCTGTCGCAAGGCGGCGACCGAGGCCTCTTGCGCCGCCGCCAGCCGGTCGATGCCCGCCCCCACGCGGCTGAGATCGTCCGGCGGGCCGTCGAATGGCGGCAGCCGTGCGGCCCAGTCGCCCGCCGTCAGCCGCGCCAGCGTCGCCTCGATCGTGGCTGAGCGGCTGGCCGCGCGCCGCGCGATCAGCATGCCGCCGGTCAGCACGATCAGCGCCGTCGGCAGCATGGCGAACAGCAGCACGCGGACAAAGACCTCGCGCAGCTCTTCCAGCGCGTCGGCATCCTGTCCGACCGTCAGCAGCCCGCCCGCGACCTCTGCGCTGCGCAGGATATAGGTGCCGTCGATGTCGTTGCCGCCATCCTCCAGCACCGCCTGACGCAGGTCGCCCGGCGGCAGCGGGCCGAGGTAGTTGCCGACCGGTCCGTTCGGCCCGTCATAGCGCAGGATCAGATGGTCTGGATCGGCGGTGGCGGCGACGGCGCGGACGGCGCGCGCGATGCCGTCGGGCTGCTGCGACGCCGAAAGCTCGGCGATTTCCTGTTCCAGAACGGTTTCCGTGGCATCCAGCAGGGTCTTGTTGCTCTGCCACCAGGCTGCGGCAAAGGTGGCGAGGCTGACCAGCACGAACAGCGCCACCAGCCGCAGCGTCAGCCGCATCGGCGTGGTGCGCCAGATCGCGCGCCAGCGGTTCATGCGTCGATCCGATAGCCCGCGCCGCGCACGGTCTGGATCAGCTCGGTCGCAAAGGGCTTGTCGATCTTGGCCCGCAGCCGCGAGATATGGCTTTCGACCACATTCGTCTGCGGATCGAAGCCCAGATCCCACACCGCCTCGAGCAGCATGGTCCGGGTCTGCACCCGCCCCTTGCGGCGCAGCAGACATTCCAGCAGCGCGAATTCCCGCGGCAGCAGGTCGATCTCGACGTCGCCCCGGCTGACGCGGCGCCGGATCAGGTCCATGCGCAGATCGCCGGCGGCCAGCACCACCTCGGCCTCGCGCAGCTGCGGTCGGCGGGCGAGCGCGTTGATCCGCGCCGACAACTCGCCAAAGGCGAAGGGCTTGACCAGATAGTCGTCACCGCCGGCGTTCAGCCCCTCGATCCGGTCGTCGATGCCGCCAAGCGCGGTCAGGAACAGGGCCGGGGTCAGGTTCCTTGCCGCGCGCAGCGTGCGCACCAGCGACAACCCGTCGAGATCGGGCAGCATCCGGTCGACCACCAGCACGTCGAAATCGCTGGTCTGCGCCGCGATCAGCCCGTCGCGGCCATTGCGGCACAGATCGGCGGTATGCCCCTCTTGCCTCAGCCCCTGCAGGATATAGTCGCCGGTGGTGGGGTCGTCCTCGATCACCAGGATACGCATGGTCCCTCGCCTGTTCAGCCGGCCCCCTTGGGGACCGGCGGTTGTTCCGTGTTCGCGCGTCAGCCGCCAGAGCCGGCGGGACCGGCGCCGCCGCCCGGGGCGGTCTGGCCCATGTTTGCGCCCTCGGCAGCCGCTTCGCCAGCCTCGTCCTCATCCTGCCCTGCGGTCAGCGGGGTCAGGGTGCCACCGGCGGGGTCCATCATGAACTCCTGCAGGCTGCCATCGGGTTTGACGATCTCGACCTCGATCCCGGCCAGTTTGCCGTGTTCATAGTCGATGGACATGACCTTGCCGCCGCCGGCGGCCTCGGCTTTCGTCACCAGATCGGCCAGCGGCGCGCCCAGCATGTCGGGCGTGACCGGCTGATCCTTGTCGGCGATGTCGCCCTTATCCTTGGTCTTGACCACCGCCCCGGTCGTGGCGTCGATCTTGACCTCGGCGCGGCGGGTGCCGGCGACGGTCTCGACCTCCCACATGCCGGTGCCGTCGTCTTCGTCGAACTCGGCCTCGACGGCCTTGCCGCCGGTGGCGTCCTCGGCGGTCGCGATGGCGGCGCGCATGTCATGGGCTGCGTTCTGGAACAGGGTGATTTCCTGCTGGTCGCTGTCGGCGAAGGCGGCGCCTGCGGACAGGGCGGCGGTCGAGACGAGGGCTGCGGCCAGAAGCGTGATGGGTCTGCGTGTCATGGGTCGGTTTCCTTTTGCTGCGGCGGGCGTCCTGCCTGCCGGTGAATTGAAGATGGCGATGCAGTCTGACGGACAGATCGCCGCGGGATTACCTGTGTGTAAGGTTCCCGCGAGGCCGGTGTGGGGACGGGCGATATGGGTCAGGCGCCAACTGCCCCACCGGCCGCCGGTCCGATCCGTCCGTGCAGAACACGGATACCGCCATGCGCCCCGCCTGACGGCGCGCCTGCGCGCATCGCACCCCCCGACATTACAGAAAAATAATCTGCCCCCGAGCCGCCCGTCATCTGCCGGGCGCAGACCAGCGGCATGGCGGGACCCGCCGCTGATGAGGATCTTATGCCCACCCACCTGCTCGCCCGACGCATGATCGAAACCGCCCTGCTGGGGCTACTGGCCGCTGCCCTGTTCTTCGCCCTGTTCCCCGGCGCCGATCTGGCCGCGAGCCATCTGTTCGGCGATGCCGCGGGCTTTCCCATTGCCCACGACCCGCCCTGGATCGCGCTGCGCTATGCGTTTATCGCGACCAGCGATGGTGCCATCCTCGGGCTCGCGCTTGTGCTGATCCGCAACCTGCTCAAGCCAGCGTCGCCGCTGCTGACGAACGCCGAGATCGGGTTCGCCCTGCTCGCTTACACGCTGGGGCCGGGGCTAGTCGCGAATGGCATCTTCAAGACCTTCTGGGGCCGCGCCCGCCCGCGCGAGATCGTAGAGTTCGGCGGCCACCACCTGTTCTCATCGCCGCTGCTGCCCTCGCACGAGTGCCTGTCGAATTGCAGCTTCGTCTCGGGCGAGGGCAGCGCGGTGACCTGCGTGGCGCTGATCGCGGTGCTGCTGCTATGGCCCCGCTGCGGCTGGCGCGGTCGCCTTGCGGTTGTCACCGCTGCGAGCCTTTACGCGGCCTTTGGCTCGATCCTGCGGATCGCCTTTGGCGGCCATTTCCTAAGCGACATCATCTTTGCCGCGCTGCTGATGGGCGTTGTCGTGCCCGCGATCTATCTCGGCGTCTTGCACGTCTCGGGAGGCCAGCGCGTCGATGGGGCAACCACCGCGCGACAAAGAAGACGCGCCCGACCCTTGCCCGCCGTCCGCTGACAGGCTGGACCGAGGTCATAACTCCGTGAAAACGCCGCCGAAGGCGGAGCGATCCGGGCGCTGGCGCGTTGACGCCTTCCCACGCCCGACCCGAGGTTTCCCCGCATCGCCCTTTCCTTTCCCTGCACGAGACGAGGCCCATGGACGTTTTTCTGAACCGCGTATCGACTGCCGTTCCCGCGAATGACGTCCATCAGACCTTCATCGATTTCGCCCAAGGGCTGCTCGACGACCGCAGCCTGCCGGTCTTCAAGCGGCTGGTCCAGCGAAGCCAGATCGAGCATCGCTGGTCGGTTCTGACCCCTGCCGGTGGGGATCGGCCGGATGCGGTGGACGCGGAAGGCATCTACCAACAGGGCGCGTTCCCCTCGACCGGCGCGCGGATGCGGCTGTTCGAGCGTTTCGCGGCGGATCTGGCGGTCGAGGCCGTGGCCGGGCTGGAACTGGGCGCGCGGGCAAGCGAAGTCACCCATGTCATCGCCGTCTCCTGCACCGGGCTGTCGGCGCCGGGGCTTGACCTGCAACTGGTCGAACGCTGCGGCCTCGACCCCTCGGTCGAGCGCACGGTGATCGGCTTCATGGGCTGCTATGCGGCGATCAACGCGCTGAAGCTGGCCCGGCACATCGTGCGGTCCGAGCCCAATTCGCGGGTGCTGGTCGTCTGCGTCGAGCTGTGCACCCTGCACCTGCAGCAGACCGGCAATCTTGAACAGGTGCTGAGCTTTCTGGTCTTTGGCGATGGCTGTGCCGCCGCCCTGATCTCGGCCGAGCCGACGGGTCTCAGCCTCGACCGGTTCCACGCCGCGCTGCTGCCCGAAGCGGGTCAGCAGATCACCTGGACCGTGGGCGATCAGGGGTTCGACATGTTCCTGTCCGGGCAGGTGCCGGCCTCGGTCGCCACGGCGCTGCGGCTGGACCGCGACCGAATTTTGGACGGTGCGACCGTGGCAGAGATCGACCTGTGGGCGGTGCATCCGGGCGGGCGCTCGGTCCTCGATGCGGTGCAGGCGGCGCTTGAGCTTGACCCGGCAGCGCTGGCGGAGTCGCGCGAGGTCTTGCGGCGCTTCGGCAACATGTCGTCGGCGACGATCCTCTTCGTTCTCGACCGGATCATGGACCGCGCGCGGCCGGGCCAGCGCGGCTGCGCCATGGCCTTCGGCCCCGGCCTGACGGCCGAGACGCTGCTGTTCACTGCAGCCGGGTGAGGCGTCAGATGGCCCGCGACCTGTCCCGCCGCTCGACCGAACCCGAGTTGATGGACGCCGACGACGTCGATTACCAGACCTTTCGCGGCTGCCTGCGCGATCTGGCGCGGGTCAACCGGCTGTCGCTCGGCTATCGGCCGACGCTGTCCTTCCTCGACGCGCTGCGACAGGCGGGACGCCTGCAGGTCGACCGCTCGCTGCGGATTCTGGACGTGGGCAGCGGCTATGGCGATCTGCTGCGCGCGGTCGAGGGATGGGCGGCGCGCAAGGGCGTGGCGGTCGAGCTGACGGGCCTCGACCTCAGCCCCTGGTCGGCCCGTGCCGCGCAAGAGGCGCGCCCGGACAGCGCGATCCGCTGGCAGACCGGCGACGTCTTCGACCATCCGGGGCGGGCGGATGTCATCGTCAGCTCTCTCTTCACGCACCATCTGGCGGATGCAGATGTGATCCGCTTTCTGCGCTGGCTGGAGGATCGGGCGGCCATCGGCTGGTTCGTCAATGACCTGCACCGCCACCCCGTCTCGCATCGCGGTTTCGGGCCGCTGGCGGCCGCGCTGCGCCTGCACCTCTTCGTGCGCCATGACGGCCCGGTTTCCATCGCCCGCAGCTTTGTCGCCGAGGATTGGCGCGCCCTGATCCGGGCAGCCGAAATACCGCTCGACAGCGTCCAGATCCGCCGCTGGTTCCCCTTTCGCCTCTGCGTCAGCCGGATCAGGCCGGTCTGATGCCGCAGGTCCTGATCATCGGTGGCGGGCTGGCCGGCGCGGCGGCGGCGACATGGCTCGCCCGCGACGGGCACGAGGTGCAATTGCTGGAACGCGAGCGCGGGCCGCACGACAAGGTCTGCGGCGAATTCCTCAGCTTCGAGGCGCAGGATGAGCTGCGTGCGCTGGGTATAGACCTCGCCGCACTTGGCGCCGTGCCCATCGAGACGGTCGCGGTGGAGCGGCGGCAATCGCGAGGCGCGACCCCGCTCGCCTTCACCGGTCTCAGCCTGTCCCGCCGGGTGCTGGACGAGGCGGTGCTCGCCGGTGCCGCAGCGGCGGGCGCCCGCATCCAGCGCGGCATTCGCGCCACGACGCTGCGGCGGTCCGGCGCGGGTTGGAAGGTCGGCACCGATGCGGGCGAGACGCTGTGGGCGCCCGACCTGTTTCTGGCCACCGGCAAGCACGATCTGCGCGGCTGGCGGCGACCGCCGGGGCCGCAGCCGGACATGATCGGGTTCAAGATGTATTGGCGCTTGGCCGACTCGCGCAGCCTCGAACGCACCGTCGAGCTGCATCTTTTCCCCTCGGGCTATGCCGGTCTGCAGATGGTCGAGGGCGACCGCGCCAATCTGTGCCTCGTCATCCACAAGGCGGCCTTCACGGCGATGGGTGGCCGGTGGGAGGCGCTGCTGGCCCATCTTCGCGAAACCTGCCCCGGCCTCGCGGCCCGGCTGAGCGGTGCCACGCCCTGGCACGCCCGGCCCCTCGCCATCGCCGCCATCCCCTATGGTCTCGTGCAGCGGCAAAGCGAGGGGGTGTGGCGGCTGGGCGATCAGGCCGCGGTCATCCCCTCCTTCACCGGCGAGGGCATGTCCCTCGCCCTTCACAGCGCGCGTCAGGCGGCGACGTTCTTCACGGCCGGGCGCAGGGCCGAGGCGTATCAGCAGCGCCTCGCCCGCGACCTATCCGGGCAGGTGCGCCGCAGCACGCTGCTGTCGCGGGCACTGGTGGCGCCGTTCCCACAAGCCGCCATCGGGGGGATGCTGCACCCGACGCTGATGCGCTGGATGCTGCGCGCGACCCGCATTCCGGCAGGGGCGCGGACGGGCGGAAAGGCCGGGATGCTGTCGCCGCGTGGGTCCGGTTGACGTGGGAGGGTGGGAGCGGCGTGCGCTCCTCGCCGTCGTGTTAACCGGCTGGCCGTGTCGCGATCGGATTCATTGACGCCTCGCCAAAGGCTGCGCGGATCAGCGCAGCTTTCAGCCGCAGAGGCAGCCACCGCCGCTGCCCCGGAGCCCGCATTCACTGCGGGAACGGAACGCAGAACGCCCGCCGCCCGTTGATCGAGCGACAGCAACCAGAATTTCAGGAGAACATGATGGATCATTCCAAGCATACGCCCCTTCGCCCCGAAGAGCTGACCTCGGCCAATCTGGAAGGCGCCAATGTCTATGGCCCGGACGATAGCCATATCGGCGACGTCTCGCATTTCCACGGCACCGGCCCGTCGGCACAGGTCGTGGTCGACGTCGGCGGCTTCCTCGGGATCGGCGCGAAGCCGGTGGCGCTTCCGGTCGCGAACCTCAACTTCATGCGCGACGAGAGCGGCAACGTCCACGCCACCACCACGATGACCAAGGACCAGCTGACGGATCTGCCGGAGCATCGGCATTAAGGTTCAGCTCTTAGTCACCTTTGCGAGGCGGTGGCGCAGACGCCACCGCCCTCTGCTTTGGACTGATCTTCCGGGAAATCTCCCGACGCGGGTATTGTGACGACGCCGAGAGTCGCCGCCATCCCGTCCCTTGATCAGCTCTCCGCCTTCCGCAGTTCTCCGCAGGCGATCGGCAGCGTTACATGCGCGGGCACGTCGCCGAGCGATTGGGCGGTATCCGGCAGTTGGCTGTCCTCGGCGACGCCATGCAGGAACACGACGCGGCGCTCGAAATCGAGTTCCTGACCAGGGAATGCCTCGCTGAACGCCGCGGTGAGGTCGGCGAGCGGGACGCTTTGTTCATAGTGATAGGTGCCGTCGTCCGCCGCCACCGGATAGCTGTCGGAGACGATGGCCATGCTGACCGGATCGTCATGGAAGGGGACCATGGTCGTCCCGGCGAGTGCTTCGGTTTCGATCAGGTCGATGACGCCGTCGCCATTGGCATCAGCCTCGGGTGACGGGCAGCGGGATGCGTCGTCGCCCTCGGTGAAGCCGTGGAAATGCTGGAGGTGCATGATTCCGGGCGGCATCCCCGTGGCGTCCACCGTGATGGTCAACGTGTCGCCCGAGACCGCCAGAGTCGCGGTGCCGCCAGCCTCGCCGCCGGCCGCCTCGGCGTTGAGGGGCGCGAGATCGGCTCGCCAGGTGCCGTCGCTCTGCTGGGCCATGCCGGCCCCGCCAAGGGCCACCAGCGCTGCGGCCGTGCCAAGGATTGTCGTGAGGGGTCTCATATCGTCTCTCCTTCTCGATGGGCGCCGGGTCATGACAGGGAGGCTGGCCGCTACCGGCGCTCTGCGGCCGGGCCGGATCGGATGCGCCGGGCGGGATCTGGTCCCATGCCGACTGGCCTCGACTGCGAGGCGCTGATCCGGTTTCCAATTGGTGCATCAACGAAACCCGAAGATCGTGCGGATGGTTCCTGAATTGGAGGAATCGAAGCCGCTCGCCCAGGGTCGGGGAAATGCCTCTCCGCGTCACGCGCGGCGCCGACAATCAGCGGCCCACCCATGCGTTCAACTTGTCGGGTTCTGCTTTCCCGCGATGGAGGGCACCAGATACCCCTCGCCGACCTCGTCGATCAGGTGGCCGAGGCCGGCCTGCAGATCCTCTGCCGCCGCCTCGATGAAGCGGCCCGGGCTTTGCGGGCCGAACGTGGGCGCGTCCTCGCGGTAGACGCCGCCTGCGGGGCCGACGCCGACGCCGGTTTCATAGACCAGCTGGCCACCCAGATAGGCGGTGTAGGCCAGCGTTCCCAGGGCAGCGACGCCGGTTGCGAGATAGCCTGCGCCGGGGCGATCGTTGTTCGCGCGCCAGAACGCCATGCAGGTGGCGGCCAATGTCACCACAGCGTTCAGGTTCCGGTGCGTCATCAGCTTGTCGCGGGCGGGGCCTTCGACATTGACCTCTTCACCCGCGATCAGGCCGGTGACGGCGGCGGCGACCGTGCCGGCGGCGGCCACGGCGATCGCGCCGCGGCCGAAGCTGCGCAGCGAGGGGTTATCGGTCAGCGACCCCAGCAGGTCCGCACCCACCGCCAGGGGCAGCGTGGCGATGGGAAAGTGGACAACGGCGGGGTGCATCTGTTCAAGCCGGATGGCCATGATTTCCTCCTTACCGACCGGCGCCTGTTCTGATCCGGGGTCACGCGCTGCGACGGTCGGAAAGCTCGCGCGAGACCCGGCCGCCACCGGGCCAAGTCCGGACGGCGGAAGATGCGGCGCGAGCGCGCCAGCTGCCGACCTGCGCCCAAGGCAGGTCGGCAATCTGCGCGGCGTCACTCGCCGCGCGACTCCGACACCGCTTCGGCCGTGATCGGGCTGGCCGCGTTCGACCAAGCCGTGCGGACAAAGCTGGCAAGCGCCGCAATTTCCTCGTCATTCAGCCTGTCGGCAAAGCCCGGCATGGCGAGTTTCAGCGGCGCGCCTGCGGTCGAGGGCATGGTGTCGCCATGCAGGATCATCTGAAGCAGCCCCTCGGTCGCGTCCGAGGTGACGACGGGATTGGCGTCGAGTTCCGGAATGACCCGCGGCGCACCCTTGCCGTCGATCAGGTGGCAGGCAGAGCAGTTGTCGAGATACAGCCTCGCCCCCAGATCCAGCGCGGCCGGATCGGCCGAGGCCAGCAGCGCTGCCGTCTCTCCCTCTGCGGCGGCGGTCCACATGCGTTCGGCGGTGGTGTCGGGCAGCGGCGGCGGCTCGTCCCCGCCACCATTCGGCGCCAGATGACGCAGATAGGTGACGATGGCGTTGATGTCGCTGTCGGGAAGGTGCTGCAGCGAATGCTCTGTCACCAGCGTCATCTCGCCGGCGGTGGCGTTGTGATCGTTGCGGCCGTCCTGCAGATAGGCCCGCAGGTTCTCGGCCGACCAGCGCGCGGGCGCACCATCCGGGCCGCGCAAGGCGGGTGCCGGCCAGCCATTCAGATCGCCGCCCATCAGGAAGTCGGCGTCGGCGGCGGAATAGCCTTTTTCGATATAGAAGATGTTGCGCTCGGTATGGCAGGCGCCGCAATGTTCGGGGCCTTCGACCAGATAGGCACCGCGCGCAAGAACCGGGTCGTCGGGCGGCTGAAAGCCGGGTTTCGGCAGGGCCAGCCATTTCCACGCCCGGACGCCGAAGCGCATGTTGAACGGGAAGGTCATCTGCACCTCGCGCTCGGGCGCGTTCACCGGCTGCACGTTGTCCATCAGGTAGCGATAGATCGCCTCGACGTCGCGCTCTGCCAGCTTGCGGAAACTGGCGTAGGGCATCGCGGGATACAGGTGTGCGCCGTCCGCGCGGATGCCGTCCACCAGCGCGGCGCGGAACTGGTCGAGGCTATAGTCACCGATCCCCGTCTCGGGGTCCGGGGTGATGTTGGCGGCATAGATCACCCCCATCGGCGTCGGGAAGGCCCGCCCGCCGGCAAAGGGCTCGCCATCATCCGCCGTGTGGCAGGCGCTGCAATCGGCGGCGATGGTGGCCAGCCGGGGATAGTCCTCTGCCGGAACGTCGGGCCAGGCCATGACGTCGGGCGCCAGGGTAATCCGGTCCGCCTCGGTGGTGTTCAGCGGCCAGAAGATCAGGCCGATCACCGCCACCACGGCCAGGATGACAAGCAGTCCGAGAATGCGAAGAAAGGTTACCATAGCCGATCATCCTTCACCCATGGGACGCGGATCGCGGATGTAATCCCGCAACGCATCGGCCATCCAGTAGGTCAGGGCCCCGACCGCCCCGGTCGGGTTGAACTGGATGTTCTGCGGAAAGGCCGACGCCCCCGACACCCACACATTCGGCACGTCCCAGCTTTGCAGATAGCGATTGACCGCACTGGTCGCGGGATCGGTGCCCATGATCGCACCCCCGACATTATGCGTCGTCTGGTAAGGCCGGATGTCGTAATGGCTGTTTTCGTCCTTGTAGCTCGAATTCCAGCTGGTCGGCTGCATGGCCTCGGCCAGCGCCTCGGTCTGGCGCTTCATGAATTGGGTCATGCGGATGTCGTTCGGCTTCCAGTCGAAGGTCATGCGCAGCAGCGGCCGCCCGAAGGGGTCGCGATAGGTCGGGTCCAGATCCAGATAGCAGTCGCGATAGCTCATGTTCGAACCGTGACTGCCGATGCTGAGCGATTTTCCGTACCACTGCCCGATCGCCTGCTTCCATTCCGCCCCCCAACGCGGCGTCCCCTCTGGCAGCGGCATCGAGCGGATCGGCTGGCCGTTGGTCAGGCCGACGCTGAGATAGCTGCCGCCGATAAAGCCCTCGCGGCCGAAATCGATCTGCTCGATGCCGAAATCCATCACGCAGGTGCCCTCGATGCCGGCGCCGGCAAAGGGCTTGAACTCGGCATCGTCAAAGAAGCAGCTGGTCCCGCCCATCATCTGATAGGAATAGTTGCGTCCGACCACGCCTTCGCCCGTGGCCGGGTCGTAGGGCGTGCCGATGCCGGAATGCAGCAACAGGTGCACGTTGTGGATGGAATAGGCGCAGATCAGCACCAGATCGGCCGGCTGGAACACCTCTTCGAGGTTCTCGTCCAGATAGGTGACGCCGGTCGCGTGCTTGCCGTCCTGTGACAACTCGACCTTCATCACGTTGGAATCGGTGCGGATCTCGACATTAGGCTGGCGATAGAGCGCGTCGAGGACGCAGGTCTGCGGCGAGGCCTTGGAGTAGTTGTAGCACCCGTACCACTCGCAGAAACCGCAATAGGTGCAGGGGCCAAGCTGCATCCCGTATTCGTTGGTATAGGCCCGCGACGCGTTGCCGCCGGGACGCGGAAAGGGGTGCAGCCCCAAGCCTTCCGCCGCCTCGTGAAAGCGCCGCGACGCGCTGGCCTGCGGCAAGGGCGGCAGCGGATATTCGGCGCTGCGCGGCGCCTCAAACGGGTTGCCGCCGGGGCGGATCTAGCCATTCAGGTTTCCGGCGATGCCGGTGCAGCCGATCAGCCGCTCCCACCGGTCGAAATGGGGCTCAAGCTCGTCATAGGTGACGCCCCAGTCCTGGATCTGCATGTCCTCGGGGATGATGTCGGCGCCGAAGGTCTCGGTGACATAGCTGTGCAGGCGGAACTCGGCCGCCTCGGGCCGCCAGTTCTGGCCGTTCCAGTGGACGCCCGCGCCCCCGACCCCGTGACCCGGCAGGAACGAGCCGAGGCGACGATATGGCAGCGCCAGCTGGTCGGGCGTGTGGCGCATGGTCAGCGTGGATTCGCGCGGCCGCTGCATCAGGGTGAAATAATGCGCGTGGGTCAGTTCGTCGGTATTGATCGGATAGCGGAAGTCGGGATTGGTGCGCCGCATCGGCCCCCGCTCGAGCGCGACGATATCCAGCCCCTCTTGCGCCAGCTCCATCGCCAGGATCGAGCCGGTCCAGCCCAGCCCGATGATGACGACGTCCTTCCTTTGCATCTCTCGTGCCATTACCCCCGGTCCCCCTCGATCGACACCGGGCCCAGCGGATAGGGCATGTCGTCCCGCGCCGGATCGGTCCATTCCAGGAAATTGCCCCGCGCGCCGGGATAGCCCACATGCTTCCACGCCAGCATCTGATGGTTGCCGCCGTGCCGGGGGTCGGACAGATAGCCTTGCCGCAGGCTGGTCAGCAGAAAATCCGGGAAGTCGCGAAGCTCGGGCGGCAGGCCGGTCTTGTGGTCCATCAACTCCGTCACTGCGGCATGGCGCGCGTTTGCGTCCAGATCGACAAGTGCGCCGCCGTGATTGTCCCGGCACCAGTCATCGAAATGCTCGATCCCGCCGCGGAAGATCTGGGCCATGGTCAGGGGGGACTGGAAGCCTTGCAGCGGGTTCGCGTCGGGATAATGCGGCCCCTCCATATACCACCAGTCGGCCTGCCCCCAGAAGCTGGCAAGCTGACGGTCGATGAAGACCGGCACCCGTGCCTCCAGCGCGCCCGGCCCCTCGCCCTCAGCCGGAATGAGCGTGTCGCACAGCGCGAGCATCAGCGCCCATTCATGGGGCTGAAAGAACTGCCGCTCGACATTCTCCAGCGGCACGGCCTCGACTTCCTGCGCCGAAACGCGCGCAGCGGTCAGCGCCAGAACCGAGCCGCCCGCTGTCGCGCCAAGAAACGCCCGCCGGTCCAGCTCTCCCCATCTGTGCGCGTCGGGGTGCCGCGCCATGGGGTCTGGTTTCGACCCCTGAGGTCGATCACGATCTGCCATGTCGGGCCCTCTCGTGCTGCTGAAAATGTGATTGAACGTGATGAACGCGGGGAGGTGCGGGATGGTTCCCGGTTGCGAGGAAGCGGAGGGTCGCCGCGGGTCTTGGCGGTGCTGATGCTGGAGCGCATTCATCGGGGCAGCCAACGCAGCGATGGCCGGCGGCGTGCGGTATTGCCGCTTCGACGGCCTGCGTGGCCAAGGCGCTGCCGTGATCAACGTGCCGCGCAAACTATCATCCCTAGCGTCGGAGCGCGTCGCCTCTTTACCTGTGCCAGAACCCATTAAGCGCGCTGCGGCGGATAACACCGCCGAGAGCTACACGACTTTCGGAATGGGCCGCCCATCCGCCTCAGCCCCACCCCGTCAATGCGACATGAACACCGGGAGATGCGCGTCGCGCATCACATCGCTCGTGACCCCGCCCCACAGGTCCTGCGAGAACTTGCTGTGCTCGAACGCCCCCATGATGATCGCCTTGGCGCCGGCGGTGTCGGCGGCCTCCAGGATGCTGCGGGCGATCGGGCCTTTCCGGGGCTGGTGGACGTGCCGGGCATCCACGCCGTGATGGCACAGGTTCTGGATCAATTGGCTGGTCCCCGGCGCGGGTTGGCTGCCGATGGTCAGGACCGTGACGCGCCCCCGCTCGCGCAGCAGCGACATGGCGTCGCCCACCGCTCGGGCCGCGGCGCGCTTGCCGTCCCAAGCCAGCAGCATGTTCTCGGCCAGGCCCGGGGCGTCGAAATTGCTGGGCACGACCAGCACCGGCCGCCCGCTATGCAGGGCCATCAGGTCGGGGCTGGCGGCCATATGCGGCTCGGCCGAGGCGGTGCGGTGCATGCCCATCACGATCAGGTCGAATGTGCGCCCGAAATCCGCCAGAGGTGCGCCATGCTCGACATCCAGATCGACGAAGGCGGACTTGTCCGACCAGTTGTGCTTCTCGACCGTCGTCTCGAACACGCGGCGGGCCTCGTCGATCCGCTGGCGGTCGAACTCTCGCAGCGAGACCAGAATGTCGTGGGGCAGATGGGCGGCCATGTGCCGCTCGAGCGGCGGCTGCCCATGCCCCAGAACCCCGGTCAGCCAGCCGTCATTGTGGACCGCGATCTTGATGGCATGTCGCAGGGCGGCCATGCTGGATTCGTGGCCGGTATAGGCAACCAGCACGTTCTTGAAGCTCATTCCTGTGTCTCCTTGTCCCGGGGCTGAAGCCCGCCGGTTGGTTGCGTCTTCTCTGTTTCATCCGTCTGCGAATGTGGCAGGGCATGTGCGTCAGTTGCTGGCATTGGTCCGGCTCTCGGCGAGCAGCCAGTCGATGACGCGACGGACGCGCGTCTCCGGCGGTCGCCGGGAGGGCCAGGCGAGATAATAGGAATACTCCCCCAGCGTCAGATCGAACGGGCGGATCAACTCGCCACAGGCCAGCAGCTCGGACAGCAGGGCCGGGTCGCTCAGCATGATGCCCTGCCCGTTCAGCACCTGCTGAAGCCGGACATTGGTGTCGTCCACCAGCGCGGAACCGCTGGTTTTCAGGTTGGGAACCCCGGCGCGTTCCAGCCATGTCGCCCAATGGGTCCGGTTTTCCTCGTGCAGCAGGGTATAGCGCGCCAGATCGGACGGTTTTTCGGGGACGCCCGCGATCTTCGCCAGTTGGCGGCCCATGATCGGGGTCAGCGTGCCCTTGACCAGCCGCTCGCAAGTCATTTCCGGCCAGTTTCCCTTGCCCCAGAGGATGGCGATGTCCGCGGTCTCGGCATCGGCGAGGGTGAAACTGGTCTTGTGGATCAGGTTCAGGTCGATGCCGGGCAGCGTCGTCCACAGGCTGCGCAGGCGCGGGGCGAGCCACAGGCTGGAAAAGAACGGGCGGCACAACAGGCTGATGCTCTTGGTGCTCAGCGGGGTCCGCATCTGTTCGATGGCCAGCCCGATCTTCTGGAACGGATCGTCGAGGCGGCGGAACAGGAATTCGCCCTCGGCGGTCAGGGTCAGTTGCCGCGCGGTTCGGTCGAACAGGCTGGTCGACAGGTAACTCTCGAGCTGCCGGATCTGGTGGCTGACGGCCGAGGGCGAGACGTTCAGTTCGGTCGCCGCGGTTGTAAAATTCAGGTGCCGGGCCGCGACCGAGAAGGTGCGCAGCGCGTTCAAATGAGGGATGTAGGTCACATTGATCAGCACCGGACGGAAATTCCCGTTATCGTCAGCGTAATGTTGGGGACGGAGTCAGTAAAGCTGTCTTTCGCCCCAGCTCGAGCAGCTCGGCGTCGCGCCAGCGATGCCCGATCAGCTGCGCCCCCAATGGCCGCCCCTGCGCATCCACATCGGCGGGCCAAGTAACCACCGGCAGGCCAAGCGCCTGCCAGGCGCGGCTCATATGCGGGGCGCCCGTCGCGGCGTGGCCCTCGGGCGCGCTACCGGGCGCGGCCGGGGCCAGAATCGCGGCGCTGCCTGCGCGCGCGGCCCCTAGCCAGTCACCAAGCTGCCGGATTTCCGCTTGGGCAGCGGCGTGATCGGCAAGCGGAATCCCGCGGCCGGTTTCCAGCAGCTCCGCGAATTGCGGGCTAAGCGCGTCTGGCCGGGCGCCTTCGCCGGCCATGTTCCGGGCGGCGTCAAAGGCCATGACCGCGCCATGCAGGGCGACCAGACGCGCGATGCGACCGTCATCCGCCAGATCGGTGACGGTCGCACCGGCCTCGCGCAGCTGCGCGGCCAGTTTGTCGATCGCCGCCTCCATCTCGGGCGACACGTCACCCATCGCCGCGCCCGGCACGCGCAGGATGTGCAAGCCCTGCAGCGGCAATGAAGGGGTGGGCAGAGGGCCGGCCAGAAGCTCTGCGATCAGCCGGATATCCGCGAAATTGCGGCCCATGATGCCCAGAGAGTCATGCGACTGGGCCAGCGGCTGCACGCCGCGCAGCGACATCAGGCCCCGCGTCGCGACATAACCCATGGTCCCGCAATAAGCCGCCGGACGGATGACCGAGGCCGCGGTCTGCGACCCCAGAGCCACCGGCACCATGCCATCCGCCACGGCGGCCGCAGAGCCGCTGGACGACCCGCCGGGCGTGCAGCGCAGATCGCGGGGATTGGCGGTCTTGCCGGGCGAGAAATAGGCGAATTCGGTGGTCACGGTCTTGCCCAGGATCAGCGCCCCGGCCGAGCGCAGCGCGGCCACGCAGGCGGCGTCATCCGCCGGCTGCCGGTCGGCATGCAGCGCCGAGCCCATGGTCGTGGGCATGTCGGCAGTATCGATGATGTCCTTGATCGCCACGGGCAGCCCGCGCAGTGGCGTGCCGGCCAGCCAGTCGGCATGGTGGTCCAGCCAGCGGTGGCACGCCTCGCGCGGGCGCAGCGACTGCCACGCGCCGACCTGCGGCTCGCGCGCGTCGATCCTGTCATAGCAGGTGTCGAGGTAGGCATGCGCGTCGGTCCTGCCGTCGCGCAGCTGGGCCAGCGCCTCGGTCAGGCCGGTCGGGGTGCCGCCGCTCATGCCGCGACCAGGCTTTCGGCCATCACCGATCCGTCTACCGCAGCGCAGCCGCCACCGATCCGCCCGGCCTCGCCCGCAGCGTCGATCATTCCCAGCAGGACCATCGGCCCCACACCCGCCGCCGCGGCGCGCGCGGCATTGGTGACACCGGGACGCCCGAACCCGTCGATCCGGCCCTGAAGGATGGCTGTCGGTCGCTCGGCCGCGTCGGCGGGCAGCAGCCCCTTCATCGCCTGTGCCACTTGCGGCGCGCTATCAAGCGCCTGACCGCCAAGCCCCATGAAATCGACCAAGGCGCTGTCCCCCAGGGCCGCAAGGGCATGACGTCCCTGATGCGCGGGTTCGACGCGACCGTTGATGGCCGGGGCAGGGACGATGGTCCAGTGTCCGGGCCGGGCCGCGATTTGATAGCCGAAACTGCGGCCATTGCCGCCGGCGCGGGTCACCAGCGCGCTGCCCTCGCACCCTTCGGCGGCGGCGGCCATCAGCCCGCACATCGCCATCCAGACATTCAGCGCAAAGGCGGGCGACGCGTCCAGAAAGGCGCGGATCTGCCCGTCGGGATCGCCCTTGCCATCCCGCTCGGCCAGCATCGAGACCAGCGCCCCTGATCCCGCCACGGTGCGAGAGTGGCAGTCGTCCCCCTGCGCCAGCGCGTCCCGCAGCACCGGGTGCAGGTCGATCGGCTGTTCCAGCGCACTCTCGATCCAGCCCGCCACCGGACCGTCCAGCCAGCGCAGGTGGTCCGGCAGGTCGGGGTGAACGATCCCCAGCCGGGTGCAAAGAACCATGCCCTCGTTGATGGGGCTGAACCGCCGCTGCACCGGGTCATTCGCGTCCGAGACCACCAGAAGCGCCGTCGACGGCCCCACCGCCCCGGCCAGCGGCACCAGCACGCCATGATCCTGCGCCGGGGCGATGTGGACCGCCCCCGACCGGATCATCTGCATCGCGGCCGCCGCGTCGTCCGCCCAGCCTTCGCGCAACGCGACCATCGCCAGCGAATTCAGCACCGGCGCCGGCATCTCGGCCACGGAGGCAAAGGGCGGTCCCGCATGCAGCAGAGAACGGCCCTCGGCGTTCGGCAGGTCGCGAAGCCGGACGATGCCCGACAGTTGCGGCCGAACCGCGTTGATCCGGTCAAAGGCGATGGTGTCGGCGGGGCTGTTGGTCACGTCATGGCTCCTTTTCGGATGGGCTCAGGCCCGGATCCAGCTTTCGCTGTGCGCAAGTGCGGCAGACTGGGTCCGGCGGTCGAAGAAATCGCGCTCGACGGTCTGGCCGGGCAGGCGTTTCCCGTCGACCGTGACCGAGGCCGATCCGGCCGGCTGGAAGACGCTGAACATCTCGTGCTCGCCGGTCTGGCTGTCCTGCGGCGGCTGTGCGACGGCAAACATCTCGCCCAACTCGCTCCAGCGCAGGGCCACGCTGCGGCCGTCGAACTGGGCGATCTCGGTCACATGTTCGGGATAATCGGCCTCGGTCGAGAAGGTGGCGCCGTCGATGATTGCCAGCGCGTCGATGGCCTTGCCGGCGGGGCGGAACAGGGCGAATTTGCGGATGAAGTCATCCAGCAGATAGCGCGCCAGCGGCTTGTTGTCCGTCACGCACAGCCGGACCGCGTCGCCGGGTTCGTCTGCATAGGGGTCCTGAATCACCAGGGTCATGTTGCCGCGCCCGTAATCCGAGCCGTTGATGCGGAAAAAGACCGCGAGCGTGCTCCAATCGCCGTCAGGATCGGTCTTGAGGTAAAGCGGGGGATTGTCGCCAGTCCAGTCGACCTTGCCCTTGCGTACGTAATCCATGATCTGTCCCTTCGTTTTCAGTGTCTGTTACTGCGCCGCTTCCAGAACCCGTGCGGATTCATGGGCCGCGCGCATGGCGTCGAAATTCGAGGTCGGTGCCCAGCCAAGCCGCGCCTTGGCCCGGTCATTTCCGAAGACCGCGGCACGCGGATTGGTGCGGTAGCGTTCCGCATCGACATCGGCGGGCAGCGGCCCGACGATCCGCCGGTACCAGTCCAGCGTCGCTTCGCTGTGCGAGGTGTCGTCTGCGCCGATGTAGAAGCTGTCGAACGAGATGCCGCTGACCTCGACCGCGGCCTTGAAGGCGCGGGCCAGATCCTCGGCGGTGATGTAATAGAACAGCCAGTGCCGGTCGGGCGCATCGACAAAGTCGAGATACTGACCCAGCGTCTCGGGCAGGATCACGGCCAGCGGGCGGAGGCAGATCACCTCGAGCTTGCCCTTGCGCGCAAAGCTCTCGCCCATCACCTCGGCCACTTGCTTGCTGACGCCATAGGGGTAGACGGGGCGGTTTTCATGGCGTTCGTCGATGGGCAGCGATTGCGGCGCCCAGTCGGGCCGCATCTCCTGCAGCCCGCAGATCGAGATCGAGGAACACAGCACGACCTTGCCAAGCCCCTGCTCTTCGGCTGCCTGCAACACGTGCCAGCTGCCTCGGGCGTTGACGTCGATATAGCGTTCCGGCTCGCAGCCCCAGTCGTAGTCGAGGCCCGCCAGATGCACCACCGCATCGGCCCCCTTCAGCGCGGCGCGGACCGAATCCAGATCCATCACATCGGTCTGGATGAACCGGGCGCCGTGATCGTGGCCGTCCCGAGGCGGGGCAAGGTCGGCATTGATCACATCATGATCTGCGGCCATCGCCTTGATGACGTGGCGACCCACGCGGCCAGAGCCGCCAGTGACAACAACGCGTTTCCTGGTCATGTCATTTTCTTTCAGATGTCGAGTTCGAGTTCGCTGCCCTGCGCTCGTGAGACGCAGATCATCATGTAATCGTTCGCGGCACGCTCCTCGGCGGTCAGGACGCTGTCGCGATGATCGGGCATCCCGCGCAACACGCGGGTTTCGCAGGTGCCGCAGATCCCGTCCTTGCACGAGCTTTCGATCTTGTAGCCGGCGGGCCGCACCACCTCGAGGATCGTCTGCCCCTCGCCCACACGCAGCCGCTCGCCGCTGGACGCGCAGATCACGTCGAAGCCCTTGCCCGCGGTGTCCACGGGTTCCGACGCGGCAAAGCGTTCGATCCGCAGCTGCCACGGCGCGCCTTCGCTGCGCTGGGTCAGCGCGTCCAGCAGCCCGGTCGGGCCGCAGGAATAGACGGTCGTTTCCGCCCCCAGCGGACCCAGCACCGCGTCCAGATCGAGCAACCCCTTTTCGGCGTGGAAGTGGAACGTCACCCGCGCCGGATCGAGCGCGGCGAAATCAGCCTCAAAAGCCAGACGCGAGCGGTCGCGGGTGGCGACAATCAACTGCCAGTCATGCCCCTCGGCCGCCGCCTGCCGGACCATCGGCAGGATCGGGGTAATCCCGATGCCGCCGGCGATGAACAGCGTCCGCGCCGTCGGCTCGAAGGGGAAATGGTTGCGCGGCGCATTGATGCGGATGACCTCGCCCGGTGCCAGCCGGTCATGGACATAGGCCGATCCGCCCCGCCCGGCAGCCTCGCGCAGCACGCCGATCCGATAGCAACTGCGGTCGCGCGGATCGCCGCACAGGGAATACTGCCGGATCACCTCGGCACCGTCATCGGCCTTCAGCGGCAGCTTCAGATCCAGATGCGCGCCCGGCGTCCATTCGGGCAGCTGCCCGCCATCGACCGGGGCCAGCGTCAGGCCGACGATGCCGTCGGCCAACGCGTCGCGAGCACAGACCCGCACCAGGATTTCCTGATGCTGTTCCATCACTCTGCCGCAACGGCGCTGCGGGCGCGCGCGTCCTCGGCGCGGTACTTGTTGACCAGCCAGGTCTGCAGCCGCTTGATCACCTCTTCTTCCGGCGCCAGCGGGCCGCGATTGGCGAAGTTCGAGTTATAGCCGGTCTGGCAGCTGCTCCAGGCATACAGATCCTCTTCCATCACCGGCGCCAGATCCTTGACCTCGCGATCGTAATTCTCGCGGAAATCCTCGCGGGCGAGCGTGCTTTCCGGATACATCCAGCCGACGCCATACAGCGATTTCTGCGCCGCGACCGGCAGCCACATGAAATACTTGACCTTGTCGGGCATCGCCACGATCAGCAGGTTCGGCGCCACGGTCACATAGCTGAGCTGGGTCCGTTCCTGATCGGTCAGGCTGTCGATCGCGGGTTGCAGGACCGATTTCGTATAGGTCGGCGCCGCGTCCTTGTGCGGGCTGCACAGGTTGTAGGAGGTGATGCCGCGCTCGGTGTCGTTGAACTCGACGGCCTCGTCCAGGGTGGTGCCCCGGTTCAGCTCGTACATGTCGCCCCACGAGCTGGAGTGAAGATACATGCAGTGATAGCATTCGTCGTTGAAGATCTTCCAGTTCCAGTTGAACTCTTCCAGCTCCATCGGATCGGGCGCCCGCAGCTCGGCCATCTTGTAGTTGGCGAGTTGGCGCGACAGCTTGCCCAGACGTTCGCTGACCGGCGGCAGGCTTTCATCCATGGTGATCATGATGAAGCCTTCCCAGATCTCGGTGCGGATCTTGGGCAGGCAGATATCGGACAGATCGACGGTCGAATTGGGATCGTCGCTGAGGCCGGGCGCGGCGATCAGCTGACCGTTCAGATCATAGGTCCAGGCGTGCAGCGGGCAGCGCAGGCGGCGGACATTGCCCTTCTTTTCCGCGACGATCATGCCCCGGTGCTGGCAGACATTGGCCATGACGCTGACATCGCCGTCGCGGTTGCGGATCACGATCATCGGGTCCTTGCCGACCTGAATGGTATAGAAATCGCCGGGCTTCGGGATGTCGTTGGCACGGCCGACGCAGAACCATTCATGTCCCCACACCGCATTCATCTCGAACTCGAAAAACTCATCGGTCGAGAAGACTTCGGCCGGCAGGGCGATGACCTTGTCCGCCTCGAGCGTGCTGCTGTCGAAGTCGCGGATCGAGATCGGGGATTCACGCAGGGGTTTGTTCATGTCTACTATCCTTGGCAGGTGCATGGATGCTTCTGAATTCTCTAGTCAGGCTAGCCTTCCAGACCGGCGCTGAGGAACCGATGGGTTCTCATGGATGGATGAGATTTTCTCATGCGTCGGGAAGGGGACGGCAGGCGCAAAACGCTTCTGCTGCGCGCAGATGATGCGCGCAGCAGTGCGGGTCAGGAAAAAGCGGCGAGAGGTCGTCGAGGCGTTCGGCTCAGGCGCCGGTCAGCGGTTCGACCAGTTCGACAAGGTGGTCGTCCGCGTCCAGAACAAAGCCGATCATCCGGCTGCCATGGGCCATCTGGCGCGGCGGTGTCTTGATCCGGACATCGCAGGCCGCGAGGTAGTCCATCGCCCCGACCAGGTTGGGCACCACCAGCGCCAGATGCCCCCAGGCGTCGCCCGATTCGTAGGGCATGTCCCGGTCCCAGTTCCACGTCAGCTCCAGCGCAGTCTGGTCCTGCTGGCCATCGAAGGCCAGAAAGCTGTTGGTGAACCGGCCGCCCTCATATTCGACCTGCCGGACCACCTTCATGCCCAGAATGTCCCGATAGAAGCCAAGCGCGCGGTCGAGATCCCGGACGCGGATCATGACGTGATCGAGCCTGAATTGCGGGCGGGTTTGCTGTGTCATTCCGATCCTCCGTCAGACAAAGGCCGTCAGCCACAGCGCGATGCCGGGGAACAGGCTGATCAGGACGACGCCCAGAACCATCAGCAGAAAGAAGGGGAAGGCCGCGCGGGCCACCTTGCCGATGGGCTGACGGGTCAGCGCCTGAATGATGAACAGGTTGAAGCCGACGGGCGGTGTCATCGTTGCAAGTTCGACCATCAGCACCAGAAACACACCATACCAGATCGGATCGAAGCCGGCCTGAACGATCAGCGGCAGGGTGATGGGCAGCGTCATCACGATGATCGAGATGCCGTCCAGGAAGCAGCCCAGCAGCATGTAGAAGACCGCGAGCAGCAGCAGCAGCGCATAGGGATGCAAAGCCATCTTCTGGATGATCGCGACCAGCTCCTGCGGGATATGGGCATAGCCGATGGCGGTCGACAGCACGGCCGCGGCGACCAGAATCGTGCAGACCATTGCCGAGGTGCGCACGGCGCTCATCGCCGCGTCGATCATCACCTCGACCGTCAGCTTGCGCATCGCCAGCACCAGCAGGACGGTGGCCAGCACGCCGACGGCGGCGGCTTCGGACGGGGTCGCGATGCCGCTATAGATGCTGCCGAGCACGATCACGATCAGGACGACGACCGGCGCCAGATCCCAAATCCCGCGCAGAATGTCGCCCATCTGCACCTTGGTGCCGGTATCGGGTGCCAGCGCCGGGTTCAGCTTGCACCGGATCATGATGTAAGAGGAATAGAGGAAGGAAATCATCAGCCCCGGCAGGATGCCGGCGATGAACAGCTTTGAAATCGAGACCTCGGCCATGACGCCATAGATGATCATGACGATCGAGGGCGGGATCAGCAGGCGAAGGCTGCCGGCACCGGCCAGCGACCCGATCGACAGCGCGTTGTCGTATCTGCGCTCGGCCAGGGCGCCGGTGGTGATGCGCCCGACCGTCGCCGTGGTGGCCGAGGTCGATCCGCTGACCGCGGCGAACAGGGTGCAGCCCATGACGTTGGTGTGCAGCAACCGCCCCGGCAACCACTGAACCAGAGGAGACAGCCCGCGAAACAGCCGGTCCGACATGTCGGTGCGAAAGATGATCTCGCCCATCCAGATGAACAGCGGGATCGCCGAAAGCTCCCACGCGCTGGCGCTGCGCCATGTGATCGACCGGGCAATCGTGCCGATCTGGGTCAGGGGCATGTCGACGACGAAGTACATCGCGCCGATGGCGACCATGAACAGGCCGGCAAAGACCCAGACCCCCATGGACAGGAACAGGGCGATCAGCGCCAGAAAAATACCGATGCTGGGTAGAACTTCCATGTCTGCCTCGCTTTCAGGTGGGGTCCGGTCAGAACGGATTTTCGGGTTTCTCGAACAGCCCCAGCGCATCGGCCAAAAGCTGAATGCCAAAGATCACCAGACCGGCCAGCAGCAGGCTCTCGGGGATCCACAACGGCACCTGCGCCATGGTCTCGCTGGTCGCGCCGCGCGCGAAGTTGCGCGAGATCGTTTTCCAGAACTGCAGCGACAGGAAGATGACCAGCCCGCCGGTCAGGCCGATGCAGGCCAGACGCAGCATCAGCTTGAGGACAGGCGCGCGGACCCAGTCGATCAGGAAGGTGACCTGGATCAGCGCGCGCTTGGACACCGCGTCACCCAGCGCAAGAAAGGTCATGGCGGCGACGCCATAGCCGACGAATTCGTCCAGCACATAGGTCGAGCTGTTGAAGAAGCTGAGCAGCGTGATCTCGTACAGGATATGCAGCGTCATGAAGGCCATGATCAGCGCCGCAAGGATGCCCCCGACGGTCGAAAGACCGCCGGCAAAGGCCCGGAACCATCCGATCGGGGTCAGCCGACGCGGCATGGCGGTCGGCGGGACGGTGGGGATCACCGTCCCACCGTCCTGCTGATCCTGAAGCATGTCAGTCGTCGCCATCAGTTCGTACCGGCGACTTTGGTGGTTTCCTGATACTCTTTCAGGATCTGCGCCCCGACATCGCCTGCGGCTTCGACCCAGGCATCGATGACCGGCTGGGCGCCTTCGGCCAGCGCGGCGCGGAACGCCGGGTCCGGAGTGGTGATGATGGTCATCCCGGCCTCCTGCCCCTGCGCATAGGCCTTGGCCACCTCGGCATCGATATTGGACCAGGCATGGGCCTCGGTCTCGTCGGCCGCCTGCTGGACCAGCGCCCGCTGCTCGTCGGTCATGCCGTTCCAGACGTCGAGGTTGATGGTCACCATGTTGATCGTGCTGTCATAGTTCAGCGCATTGAAATTGGGGGTGTATTCGTTGAAGCTGGCGCTCAGCCCCGCCTCGATCGAGGTCAGCACCCCGTCGATTCCACCGGCGCTCAGTTGCGGCACGATGTCAGCCCAGCTCAGCTGCACCGGCGAGGCGCCGTTGTTGCGGAACACCTTGGTCGAGTTGGCGTCATAGCTGCGCATCTTCAGACCCTGCAGCGCCTCGATGCTGTCGATCTTCTCACGGCTCCACAACCCGCTGGACGCCCAGGGCGAGGAATACAGCAGCCGCTGGTTATAGGTCGCCAGCAGATCGTCGTAATGCGGTGCGGCGACGTCGAACAGACGCTTGGCGTCGTCCGGGTCAGAGGTCAGGAACGGCAGCGACATCAGCAGGAACAGCGGGTCCAGCCCGCCCAGCGGCGGTATGAAGGTGTTGGCCAGCGGCACCGCGCCATCGCCCACCGCGTCAAGCTGGTCGCGCGACCGAAAACCCAGCGCCCCGCCGAAATGGTGGGTGATGGCGATGTCGCCACCGCTCAACTCGCTCAGCCGGGTCGAGAAGAACGTGTCCGTCTCTCCCTGCAGCGACGTGGCCGGGTATTCGTTGGGCATGTCCCAGACGATGCTCTGCGCCTCGGCTGCGACCGAGAACAGCATGCTGCTGCCGGCGACTGCCATTACATGTAGAATATTCATTGACTTCCCCCCTATAACACTGCTGGAAGATCTGGTCCCGACGAGGCTGGATGCTCCTCCCAGGGCGGGAATGACAGACCTTGTGTAGGTCAGCTAGCGGCAATTTGCCGCAGTCAGCCAGAAATTATAATTCACAGTCGGATGAGGTTTTCTCATCTCGCGCTAATGGTGTGGGCGCGAGAGGTCAGGGGGGTCGAGCCTGTGCCGGATGACGGTCCGTGGCCGACTCTGGCGCTGCGTCATCTTGCGATAGGGACGAAGATAACGAGCTGAAAGACGCATCGTGCGGCGCGGTCAGGTTCGGCGGCAAACCTGTCCTGCGATGCTGGGAAAGAGTTGGGGGGTTGCCGGTGAGATGGGTCGAGGGCGTTTCGATTATTCAGCGATGCGCAGGCACGCTTGGCGAGGCGAGAATTGGCGGCGCCGTGAACCACGCTAAGACTCGCACCAGCGGCACCAGCGCCGAGCGTGCCAGACCCTCCGGCGCTAGCATCACCGCCGACCGCCGCCTCGGCGCGATCTAGTGGCCTGGCGCCTCAACCGTCCCGCGCGACCAGCTTGTTGAAGCGGCTGGTCGAGCCGTCTTCCAGCTTGTCCTGATACAGGAAGGCCAGCTTGTTCTCCTCGAAGATGCGGAAGAACTCGTCCCACGAGATTTCTTCCAGCCGTTCCTCGGGCTCGTTGAAGTCGATGCGCAGCAGCCCGCCCTTGTCGCCGGTGTCCTTGACGCGGGCGGGGTGGCCGTTGCGGGCCTCGGCCCATTTGCGGATGGTGTCGTGGTCGGTGGTGGTCTGGGATGTGGTCATCGGGTTCTCCTGGGTTCTGGTCTAGGCGATGGGCGGCGGGGGGTCGGTCGCGGCGGGGCGGTCGGTGCGGCGGCAGAGATAGACCTCGGGTTCGGGATGGGCCTCGATGGCAAAGCCGGAACTGCGCAGCATGGCCTCGGTCGCGGCGCGGTTGGGGACGAACCAGTTGGTCGGGTCGCCGGCAAAGCGGTGCTCGATGAAATGCAGGCGCGGGGCGGCCTCCTTACGGAAGGGCGTGTCGTCGTTGAAGTCGTAATCCTCCTCCAGCGTCGCGACATCCTGCGCGCCGCGCTGCATGCATTGGAACAGCATCTGGTCGCCAACGACATGCTCGTGCAGCAGGTCCAGCGCCAGCAGCGGGTGGCGCAGGTGGTAGAGGACGCCCATGAAGATCACCAGATCGAAGCGCCGCCCGAGACGGCCGACATCATAGACCGACATCTGATGAAAGGTGATCTCGGCGCCGGCCTGTTCGGCGGCAAAGCGCGCCTGCCGCAGGTAATGGGGGTCGGAATCCACCGCCACCACCTCGGCCGCGCCGCGCCGGGCCATTTCGAGCGCATAGAAGCCGGCATTGCAGCCAATATCCAGCACGCTTTGGCCGCTTAGATCCTCGGGCAGCACATGGCGGAAGCCCTGCCATTTGAAGCTGGGGTAGTCGCCCAGAAAATGGTCGGGCGCGGTCTGGATGCCGTTGATGCGCAGGTTGTGGAACCACGGGCCCAGCGCCTCGATCTGGCGAGAGAGGTCGTCGCGCCCGTCCATCAGCCCGGCACCTGCGACAGCGGCGCATCGGCGCCCTGGGGGCTGCGCTTGGCGCCGACGGCTGCCGCGAACCAGGCGGCGGTCTGCGGCAGCCCCTGATCCAGCGACACCTTGGGGGCCCAGCCCAGCAATTCGCGCGCGCGCGAGATGTCGGGGCAGCGCCGCTGGGGATCATCGGTGGGCAGCGGGCGGAACACCAGATCCACGTCGCCGGGCACCAGCGCCTGCACCTGCTGCGCCAATTCGAGAATGGTGAACTCTTCCGGGTTGCCGAGGTTGATGGCGGTCTTCGGCGCCGTCGGCACCTCCATCAGCGCGATCAGGCCGGCCACCAGATCCGAGACATAGCAGAAGGACCGGGTCTGCTGGCCCTTGCCGTAGATGGTGATGTCCTGCCCGCGCAGCGCTTGGACGAGGAAATTCGACACCACGCGCCCGTCATCGGGACGCATCCGCGGGCCGTAGGTGTTGAAGATCCGCGCCACGCGCACGTCCAGCCCGGCGCGGGCATGGTCGAAACACAGCGCCTCGGCGGCGCGCTTGCCCTCGTCATAGCAGGCGCGGGGGCCGGTGCAGTTGACGCGGCCGGGATAGGTTTCGGGCTGCGGGTGCACCTCGGGGTCGCCATAAACCTCGCTGGTCGAGGCCTGCAGGAAACGCGCGCCGTGATCGCGGGCCAGATCCAGCAGATGCGCGGTGCCCTGCACATTGGTCAGCATGGTGTGGATGGGGTCCGCCTGATACTGCGGCGGCGAGGCGGGGCTGGCGAGGTTATAGACCCGGTCCACCGTTTCGCGCAGGTCGAGCCTTGCGCGCACATCGCCGCGCACCATGCGGAAATCGTCATAGCTGCACAGCGGCAGGATGTTGTCCTCTCGCCCGGTGGCGAAGCTGTCGAGGCACAGGACGCGGTGCCCCTGTTCCAGCAGCGCCTCGCACAGATGCGAGCCGACGAAACCGGCGCCGCCGGCGACGAGGATGGTGTTCTTCGCGGGTGTTTCGGGTCTGATGTTCATCGCCGCTCTCCTGTTTGGGTTACGTCCGCTCCATTCTGTCTGCGCGCGCGCCGTGCAGCACGCGCGCCAGTTCACGCGCCCGCGCCCGGCCGGTATGCCCGGCCAGCACGCGACGGCGCGCATTCTCTCCCAACGCCCGGCGGGCGGGATCGGTCAGCCCGGTCAGCACCGCGACCACGTCCTGCGTGTCCTGCGCGATGACAATGGCCTCGCCGTCGGGAAACAGCTCATTCAGCCCGCGCCAGTCGTCGCTGATGATGGGGGTGGCGCAGGCGCCGGCCTCGAACAGGCGCACGCTGGGGGACCAGCCCATGCGGCGCATGGCGGCGCGGGTGACGTTCAGGGTGAACGCCTGCGCGTTGTAGAAGGCCACATGCTGCGCCGGGGGCAGATGCTCGATCCGTTCGACATTTGCGGGCCAGTCGATGTCGTCTGGATATTGCGGCCCGGCGACGACAAAGCGGCGGTCGGGCAGCAGGCGCGCCGGTTCCAGCAGCAACGATTCCAGCGTCGGCTGGCGGTCGGGGCTGTAGGTGCCGAGATAGCCGAGATCCCATTTCTGGGGCAGGTCCATCGGGCCATAGCGATCCGCATCGACGGCGCAATACAACGCCTCGGCCCGGCGCGCGCCGCGCTGCTGTTCCAGATGCTGCAGCACCGCGCCGCCCGAGAATGAGAAATAGATATCGAAAAGACCGACCTGACGCGCGGCCAGATATTCCTCGTCGCCCTGATCCAGCCGGTCCAGCGTCACCGGCGTGTCGATGTCGTAAAAGCACAAAAGCCGCGGGTTCAGCGCGTGCAGCGCGTCGATGATCTGCACCCCGTCCGGCACATAGGACCCGACGATCACCACATCGGCGCGAGTCAGCCGGTCGCGGTAACGGTCCAGCATGGCGGCCGGGTCGTCGTAAAGCTGCAACTCGCAGAAATCCGGGTCAGGCAGGTCGCGGTGGGGGGCGTACCACGGGACGTCGCGTTCCAGAAACAGCACCTTGTGGCCTTCCTCGGCCAGCCCGCGCAGCAGGGCGCGATAGGTGGTGGCGTGGCCATTGCCCCAGGACGAGCTGAGCGAGAGGCCCAGAATCACGATGTCCAGCGGCGCCGTCATGCGGTTTCCCTCGCCGCCGCCAGCCGGGCGCGGAACAGATCGTCCGCCAGCGCGGCGCGGTGGGTATAGGTGTGTTCGTTCAGCACCCGCGCCAGCGCGTTGCGGCCGATCCGCTCTGCCTCCGGCGGCAGGATCTGGGCCACGAAATCGGCCACGTCCTGCCCGTCGCGGGCGACGAGGATCTCCTCGCCGGGTTCCAGGAACATCTCGACCCCTTTCCAGGCGTCGGTGACGATGCAGGCGCCGGCGCCGGCGGCCTCGAAGACGCGGGTGGCGGGGGAAAAGCCGGTTTCGGCCATGCTGTCGCGGGCGATGTTCAGCACCATCCGGGCGCTGGCGTTCAGCGCGTTGTGATCGCGCGTCGGCACATGGCCAAGCGCGCGGACATTGTCCGGCATCCCGTGCCCCTGCCAGCCCGACCCGCCCAGCAGAAAGCGCGCCTCGGGGCAGGCGGCGGCGGGGGCAAAGAACCACGCCGCGACCCGCGCCTCGCGGTCGGGCAGGCGGTTGCCCAGAAATGCCATGTCGCAGGCAAAGCGCGGCTCGGGCGGCACCGGGTGGTGGGTGTCGGGGTCGAGCGCGTTATAGACCGGCACGCAGTCGCGCGCGCCGAGCGCCCGATAGGCGCCGATGACCGGCTGCCCGCCGCCATAGGTCAGCACCAGATCGAGGTCCGGCAGCGCCGCGCGCAGCGGATGATCCGGGGATGCGTGCAGTTCGGCCAGCGTCGCGGGGGCGTCCACGTCCCAGAAGATGCGCAGGGCATCGGGGCGGGCGGCCGCCACCACCTCGGTCAGCAGTAGGTCGTCCTGAAAGCCGACGCCGCTGGCCTTGACCACGATATCGGCGGTGGCGGCCTTGGCGGCCGCGTCGCGCAGGGCGGGGACGGTGCCGTCATAGACCACGACGCGGGCCCAGTCGGGCGGGTCGATGTCGCGGTTCTGCTGCCGGTCGTGGACGTCGGGTTCGTAGAAGGTGATGTCATAACCGCGCGCCGCCAGCGCCCGCAGGATGCCGCGATAATAGGTCGCCGCGCCGTTCCAATAGGCGGATAGCAGGCTGGAGCCATAAAAGGCGATCTTGGTCATGCGATATTCTCCGTCTGCGCGGGGATGCCGAGCTGGGCTAGGATCGACAGCAGCTCTTGGGCGCGGTGGCGGCAGGTGTGGCGGGACTGGATCGTCTCCAGCCCGGCGGCGGCGATCTCGCGGCGCTTGGCCGGTTCGTGGATCAGCGAGGACAGATGTTCGCGCATCTCTGTCCCGTTGCCGGCGCGCAGATGGTCGGTGCCGGGGCGGAACAGCCCCTCGCAATCATCCCAGGGCGCGCTGACCAGCGGAATGCCGCAGGCGAGCGCCTCGAACATGCGGATGGTGGGGATGCCGGGCAGCGCCTGAACATAGGGCGCGCGCGGCACGTGGACGGTGACGCGGTGGCGGGCGAATTCGCGCGGCACATCGGAATTGGCGATCCAGCCGCCATAGGCGATGCCGGCCTGATGCAGCCGGGCCAGCGCCTCTTCGGGATAGCGCACGCCGCGGATATTGGCCGACAGCCCCAGCGCCGCCACCGGCTGGATCAGGAACTCGGCCAGTTCGGCGCTGCGTTCGCCGTCGCCCCAATTGCCGATCCAGACCAGATCGGCCTGCGGCTCTTGCTCGAGCGGGTGGAACAGCGCCACATCCGCCGCCTCGTGCCAAGTGAACACCTGCCGCCCCCAGCCCGCGCGCAGATAGCGTTCGCGCAGGGTTTCACCAAAGGCGAGGATGCCGTCGTAATTCGATAGATCCAGCGCGCCGATCTCGCCCTCGGCGCTGACGGCGCGGTGATGGGTGTCGTGAAACAGCAGCGTGAAGCGCGCGCCATCCCGGCGCAGCGCGCCCAGTTCGGCGATCAGCGCCGGGTCGGTCCATTCATGCACCACCACCACATCGGCACCGTCCAGCAGCTCCTGATGCCGGGTATCGGCGTCATAGCGGCGGGTCTGCAGCGTCGGAAAGGCGCGGTGAAAGGCCTCGATGGCGCCTTCGCCCTGTTCGGCGATCAGGTTGTCGCGCGACCACGACTGCTCGGGCTCGAGCGCCTGCGCCTGATGTCCCAGATGCTGCAATTCGCGCATCACGCCGCGCAGGAAATGCGCGTTGCCGTGGTTCCAGTCCGAGATGAGGGAATGAGTGTAGAGGACAAAGCGCATGTCAGTGAACCTCTGCCCCGGCGGCGTGTTCCGCACGCAGCCGGTCGTGAATTGCGGCCAGGGCGTGAACCTGCGCGGCCAGCGAATAGCGTGCGGCCCGGTCCTGCGCCGCCTGCCCCATGCGGGCGCGCAGGGCGGGATCGTCGATCAGCCGGCTGACCGCCGCCGCCAGCGCTGCGGCGTCGCGGGGGGCAAAGAACAGCGCCGCCCCGCCCCAAAGCTCGCGATAGGTGGGGATGTCGCTCAGCACCAGCGGCACGGCGGCGCGCGCCGCCTCGGCCACGGCGAGGCCAAAGGGTTCATAGATCGAGGGCGAGACGAAGATGCCCGCGCCCTGCACCAGCGCCAGCGTGTCCGCATGGGGCAGCGACCCCAGCGCCGTGGCGTGGTGCAGCGTCACCTGCGCACCATTGTCGCCGCGGGTCGGGCCGGCCATGTGGACCGGCCAGCGGATTTCGGCTGCGGCAAGGTCCGGTGTTGCTGCGTCCTTGCCCTCATCCCACCAGCGCCCGGCGGCGGCCACGATGGGGCGCTGCGGCAGGCGGATGGCGGGGGCGTTGCTGGCGTTATGCACCACCTGCAGCCGGTCGATGGGTCCATAGCACGCGGTCAGGGCATCAGCATGGGCGCGCGAGGGCGCGACGACCGCATCGGCGGCGTCGAAACCCGCCCGCGCCAGCCGCGCCTGCCACGCCCAGTCCGGCGGCAACGCGCTGCCCCGGACCGCGCCAAACCACGTCGCCACGCAGGAATGAGAGACGGCGACGATGGGCAGGTCCAGATCCAGCCCCGCCGCCTGTCCGGGCAGGTTCAGATGCAGCAATTCCGCCCGGTGGCGCCGGGCCATCGCGGCGATCTCGCGCGGCACATCGGCCAATCCCGCGGCGTCCGCGACCATCCATTCCAGCGGCGCGCGGCCCCAGTCGAGGACGCCGACCGCCTCGGCCTCGTCCCGCTGAGCCGGGCTGGGCGGCGGGCCGAAGCCGGCAAACACCACCTCGTCACCCCGCTCGCGTAGCCCGCGCGCCAGGTCCAGCGCATAGCGCCAGACCCCGCCCACGGCGTCGAGTGTCATCAGCACCCGTGTCATGAGGCCATCGCCCGCCGCTCTGCCGCCGTTTTCGCGGGAAAGCTGCGGTTCTGGCGCAGCCAGTCGGCGAGCTGGCCCAGACCCTCTTGCCAGCCGATGCGCGGCTGCCAGCCAACACGGCTTTGCAGCAGCCCGGTATCGGCCACGAACCACAGCTGATCGCCCTGCCGCCAGTCATGGCGACTGACGTCGCAGGGCTGTCCGGTCAGGCGCGCGATCTGATCCAGCACCGCGTTCAGGCTGACCGCGTTGCGCGGCCCGCCGCCGAGGTTGAAGGCCATGCCGCTGAGCGCGTCGATATTGTCCAGCACCCCGCGATAGGCGGCCACGCAGTCATCGACATGCAGCACGTCGCGCACCTGCTTGCCGTCGCCATAGATCGAGATCTCGCGGCCCTCCAGCGCGCGGATCAGGAAATGCGCGACCCAGCCCTGATCCTCGGTCCCGAACTGGCGCGGGCCATAGATGCAGCTCATCCGCAGCACCGCCGCCGGGATGCCATAGGATTTGGCGTAGTCCAGCACATACTGGTCGGCCACGCCTTTCGAGCAGCCATAGGGCGTGCAGAAATCCAGCGGGCGGCCCTCGCCGATGCCGTTGTCGCGCAGGTCGCGGTCCTCGGGCAGATGGCGGTCGTCATGCTCGGCCATGGCCACGTCTTCCAGCGCACCGTAAACTTTGTTGGTGCTGGCAAACAGCACCGGCACGCGGCGGCCGGTGGCGCGCACGGCCTCGAGCAGGTTAAGCGTGCCGCGGGCGTTGATCTCGAAATCCTGCAGCGGGTCGGTCAGGCTGGTCGTCACCGCCGTCTGCGCCGCCAGATGCACGACGCTGTCGGCATCGCGCACCGCAGCCCGCAGCGAGGTCATGTCGGCCAGATCGGCCGGCACCGGATGCAGCCGCGCGCCATGACGCTCGGCCAGCCAATGCAGGTTCTGTTCCACGCCGGGCCGCGAGAGGTTGTCATAGACGATCACCTCGCGCCCCTCGGCCAGCAGATTGTCGGCCAGATTGCTGCCGATAAAGCCGCTGCCGCCGGTGATGACGACGGGCTTGACCGCACCCGACAGCCCCGGCGCGGCAAGGCGCGTCACCTCGCGCACCCGGTCCACCCCGCCCGCGGTCAGCAGCCGGGCCAGCAGCTTGGGCCGGCCACGCGCATCGACGGCGCCCATGTGATAGTGGCGCAGATCGAACCACAGCCCTTCCTGCACCGCGATATCGTCCGGCAGGTCGGCCCAGCCATACCAGTACATCCGGTCCGCCCCGGCATCGAGCGCATCGACAAAGCGCCGCAACTGCTCGGCCTCGTCGCGCCGCCAGGTGGAATAGCCGGTCTCGGTCAGCCAGATCTCGGCCTGCGGGTTATAGCGGTTCAGGATCTCGCGGGTCTCGTCCAGCACCGCCTGCCAGCCATGCCACGACCCTTCCTCGCTGTCCCAGGTGCCCGGAAAGCCGTGCAGGCCCACGGCGGCCATCTCGGCCAGCAGGCCGCGCTGGCCCATCAGGTCCAGCCAGACCGGGTCAAAGGGGCAGGGGCCGCCCAGAACCGCCTTCCAGCCGCGCTGGTTGATCCAATGCGCGGCGCCCCCGACCATCTCGCAGAACAGCTGGTGATCGCGGTCGATCCGCCAGTCCCAGTCGAGCAGGTTGTTGGGCTCGTTCCACAGTTCGATATGGGTGAAATGCTCGCCATGTCGGGTCATGATCATGTCGAGGAAATCGGCGTAGGATTTCAGATCCCAGGGCGGGCCAGAGGCGCGACCGGTCCGCGACAGCGAGGGCGGGGTATAGTGGACGCAGGGCAGCAGGTCGATCTCGCGACCCAGCCGGGGCAGCAGCCAGTCATACCAGGCCTCGCCCCCCGGCGCGTGATATTCGGCCCAGGACAGATGCGTGCGCAGATAGGTGGCGCCGGTCGCGCGCATCTGGGTCAGGACGGTCTCGACACGCTCATGCTCGCCGGGGCGGAACCACTCGACAAAACCGAAGGCGTCGGCGGTCATGATACCAGCCTCCGCGCCTCGAGTTCGCGGCGCATCTCGGCGCCGCGGTCGATGACAGTCTGGCCGCGCACCCATTCGACGAAATCGCCCAGCGAATCCTCGAGCCGGCGTTCGGGCGCAAAGCCCAGTTGCTCCCTTGCCTTGGAAATGTCGGCAAAGCAGTTACGGATGTCGCCGGCGCGCGAGCGGCCAAGGATTTCCGGTTCCAGATCGGGCCGGCCCATCTCGGCCGCCAGCAATTCCGCGACGCGGGCGATGCTGTAGGCGTGGCCCGAGCCGATGTTGAAGACCTCGCCGCCGATGCCGGGGGTCTCCAGCGCCAGACGGAAGGCGCGGGCCACATCCTCGACATGGACGAAGTCGCGCTGCTGCGCGCCATCCTCGAAGATCGTCGGCCGCTCGCCGTTGGCCAGACGCGAGGCGAAATTCGCCAGCACGCCGGTATAGGGGTTCGACAGCGCCTGCCCCGCGCCGAAGACGTTGAACAGCCGCAGCGCCACGGCCTCGGGCGGGTAGGTGTCGCCAAAGATCAGCACCTGGCGTTCCTGCGCGTATTTGGTCAGCGCATAGATCGAGGCCAGATCGACCGGCTTCGTCTCATCCGTCGGCACCGCCTGCAGGGGCTGGCCGTCCGGGCCCGGAATGTCCCAGCGCCCGCCCCGCACCGCCTCGGCATCGCGGCGGGCGGTATCCACCGTCTCGCCCGAGGCGGTGACATAGCGCCCCTCGCCATAAACGCTCATCGACGAGGCGACCACGATGCGTTCGACCGGGTGATCCAGCAGCGCCTCGAGCAGGACGGCGGTGCCCAGATCGTTGGCCCCGACATAGCGCGCGATCTCGTACATGGACTGGCCGACGCCGACCTCTGCCGCCAGATGCAGCACCGCCTCGCAGCCCTTCAGCGCGCCGCGCAGGCTGTCGGCGTCGCGCATGTCGCCGCGGATGAAATCGACATCGTCGGGAAGCGCGGCGGCGCCGTCGTGGACCTGTTCGATCAGCGCATCATAGACGCGCACCTCGTGACCATGCTGCTGCAACTCCTGCGCCACATGCCGTCCGATGAACCCGCAGCCGCCGGTAATAAGAACTTTCGTCACACCATCCCCCTTGTCGTGCTTTTCCCGCACCAGTCGATCCCGAACCCCGCGACCTGAAAAATGGTTCCACAACGGCAGCTTCGACATCAGTGACAGGAACTTGCGGCGAAATCGGTCGTTGCATCGCGGCGGGGGACGGGTCACGTTTCCCGCGAAACCGATTTTGCAGAACAAGCGGAAGATACATGACCGACCTCGCCCCCCGCCATTCCACGCCCTGCCTGACATGACCGAGACGATGCAGGCCGCCCGGCTGACCGGACCGGGCCAGTTCGATCTGGTCGAGATGCCCATTCCCCAACCCGGTCCCGATCAGGTGCGCGTCAAGCTGGAAGGCTGCGGCGTCTGCGCCTCGAATCTGGGGCCATGGGCGGGGCCGGAATGGATGCAGTTTCCGACCGAGCCCGGCGCGCCGGGGCATGAGGGTTGGGGCCGCATCGACGCGCTGGGGGCCGAGGTGACGGGGCTGCAGGCCGGCGACCGCGTCGCGTTTCTGGGCCAGCACAGCTATGCGGGTTACGATCTCGCCCCTGCCGATCAGGTCGTGGTCCTGCCGCCGGAACTGGACGGCCCCTTCCCGGGCGAGGCTTTGGGCTGCGCGATGAACATCTTTGCGCGCAGCGGCATCAAGCCGGGGATGCGGGTGGCAATCATCGGGATCGGCTTTCTGGGCGCCACCCTGACCCGGCTGGCCGCCAATGAGGGCGCCGAGGTCATTGCCATCTCGCGCCGGCCGGAATCGCTGGCGCTGGCCCGGCGCATGGGGGCCGCGCGCACCATCGAAATGATCGACCATTACCAGATCATCGAAGAGGTCCGCACCCTGACCGATGGCGCCTTCTGCGAGGTCGCGATCGAGGCCGTGGGCCTGCAATGGCCGCTCGATCTGGCCAGCGAGCTGGTCGGCACCCATGGCCGGCTGGTCATCGCGGGCTATCATCAGGACGGGCCGCGGCAGGTGAACATGCAGTCCTGGAACTGGCGCGGGCTGGACGTCATCAACGCCCATGAACGCGACCCGGCAACCTATGTCGCCGGGATGCAGCGCGCCGTCCGTGCCGTGGCCGAGGGCAGGCTGGACATCGCGCCCCTGCTGACCCACCGCTATCCGCTGGCCGACCTTGGCGCGGCGCTGGATGCCACCCGGGACAAGCCCGAAGGATTCGTGAAGGCATGGGTGGAATGCTAGAAAGACCGTCAACCAAGCGCCCCCGTCTGGGCTTTCTCGGCCTCGGCTGGATCGGGCGGAGCCGGATGCAGTCCCTGGCCGAGACCGGGCTGGTCGACATCGCGGCCCTCGCCGATCCGTCGGGCGACTGTCTGGCCGAGGCCGCAGCCCTTGCCCCCGCTGCCGCACAGGGGCGCGATCTGGACGATCTGCTGGCCGCCGGCTGCGACGGCATCGTCATCGCCACGCCCAGCGCGCTGCATGCCCAGCAGACGATTGCCGCGCTGGATCGCGGCGTCGCGGTGTTCTGCCAGAAGCCGCTGGGTCGCGACGCGGACGAGGCCGCGCGCGCCGTCGCCGCCGCACGGCAGGCGGACCGGCTGCTGGGCCTCGACCTCTGCTATCGCCACACAGCCGCCATGCAGGCGCTGCGCGACACGGTGCGCAGCGGCGCGGTCGGCGAGATTTTCGCCGCCGATCTGGTGTTCCACAACGCCTATGGCCCCGACAAGCCGTGGTTCTATGACGCCGCGCTCTCGGGCGGGGGCTGCGTGATGGATCTGGGCGTGCATCTGGTCGATCTGGCGTTGTGGGTGCTGGATTTCCCGCCCGTCACCAAGGTCTCGGCGCAGCTTTTCGCGGGCGGACAGCCCCTGACCTCGCGCGCGCAGACCGAGGATTACGGCATCGCTACCCTTCAGCTTGCCTCGGGCGCGGCGGTGCGGATCGCCTGTTCGTGGAACCTCTCGGCCGGGCAGGACGCGGTGATCGGCGCCGATTTCCACGGCACGCAAGGCGGCGTGTCGATGCGGAACCGGAACGGCTCGTTCTTCGACTTCGACGCCCACCACCACAGCGGCACCAGCAGCCGCCCGCTGGCCGAGCCGCCCGACGACTGGGGCGGACGCGCGCTCGCGGATTGGGCAAGGCGGCTGGCGCAGTCCCCCGGCTTCGACCCCGCCGCCGAGGAGTTCGTGCAGCTTTCGCGGATCATCGACCGGGTATATGCGGCGGGGCTGGCGGAATAGGGCGGCTGTTGGCGGCGATGCGTCGTCAATGCTGGCCTGACTGCGCTTCCTGATCCGCTTCACCGCGCAAGTCTCGGGTCAGGCCCTTTCCAACCCGCACCCCGTCGCGACCCGCACCTCGTCACTCATGATCCGTTGCCGGCGGTTGGCGCCGGATGCGAAGTCGCCGGATCTCTGTTAGACTGCGACCTCACCGGCCTTCGCACGAAAGACACGCCTTGCTCGACAAGCTGAACATGTTCATCGCCCTCGCCCGAGAGGAGCATTTCGGCCGCGCCGCCGACAGCCTTGGCATCACCCAGCCCAGCCTGTCGGCGGGGATCAAGCAGCTCGAACAGCAGCTGGGGGTGTTGCTGGTCTGGCGCGGCTCGCGCTTTGGCGGGTTGACCCCCGAGGGGCAGCGCGTGCTGGAATGGGCGCGGCGGATCGTGGGCGACGTGCGCGGGATGCGCGACGAGATGCGCGCCACGCGGCACGGTCTGGCGGGCGATGTGCGGCTGGCGGTGATCCCGACCGCGCTGACGGTGGCCTCGCAACTGACCGTCCGCTTTGCCGAGGCGCATCCCAATGTCCGCTTCATCCTGCGGTCCTGCACCTCGGTCGAGCTTCTGAGCCTGATCGAGAACCTGCAGGCCGATGCCGGGATCTCATATCTCGACAACGAACCTCTGGGCCGGGTGACGGCGGTGCCGCTCTACCGCGAGCAATATCACCTGATCTGCGGGGCCGGGCATGGGCTGGCCGGGCGGCAGGTCATCGACTGGGGCGATCTGTCCGGGGTGCCGCTGTGTCTGTTGACGCCGGACATGCAGAACCGGCGGATTATCAATCACAGCCTGCATCTGGCCGGGGTGCGGCCCGAGGTGACGATCCAGTCCAACTCGACGCTGGCGCTGATCGCGCATGTCGAGGCCGGGCCATGGGCCACGGTGCTGCCCCGGCAATTGTCGCAATACCTTGCCATCGGGCGCAGTCTTCGCGTCATCCCGATCCGCGAGAACCGCCCGCAGCACGCCGTCGGCCTGATCGCGCCGCACCGAGAGCCGCACACGCCGATCCTGCAGGCGCTGCTGCAGATGGCGCGGGCGATGGCCGAGCCTGAATAGGAAACGCCTATCGGTTAACGGAAAAGCGATATTGATAAGCAGATGACCGTGCGGCAAGCCTGTCAGACGAGGGGGAAGCCAATGCCAGCCGATCAGACACCGTCCCGCGACGACATCGCCGCCATCATCGCCGACCATCGGGGGATGGAGGGGCCGCTGCTGCCGATCCTTCATGCCATCCAGCACGCCTTCGGCCATGTGCCGCAGGCGGCGTTGCCGCTGATCGCCGAGGCGCTGAACATCTCGCGCGCCGAGGTGCACGGGGTCATGTCCTTCTATCACGATTTCCGCGAGGCGCCGGCCGGGCGCCGGGTGGTCAAGCTGTGCCGGGCCGAGGCCTGTCAGGCGGTCGGCGGCGCGGCGGTCGCCGCCGAGGTGCTGGCCGATCTGGGGCTGAACTGGCAGGAAACGACGCCCGACGGCGCGGTGACGGTCGAGGCGGTCTATTGCCTGGGGCTGTGCGCCTGCGGACCGGCGGCGGTGATCGGCGACCGCGTCCATGGCCGGATCAGCGCCGCCCGGATGCGCGCGCTGCTGGCCGAGGCCACGCCATGAGGATCTATGTCCCCGCCGACGCCGCCGCCCGCGCCCTTGGCGCCGATGAGGTCGCCGCGGCGGTCCGGGCCGAGGCGCAGCGGCGGGGCATCGACATCACCCTGATCCGCAACGGCACGCGCGGCATGATCTGGCTGGAACCGCTGGTCGAGGTCGAGACCGAGGCCGGCCGCACCGCCTTCGGGCCGGTCGGCGCCGATGACGTGGCAAGCCTGTTCGACGCTGGCCTTGCCGATCACCCGCTGGCGCTCGGCCCGGTCGAGGCGATTCCCTTCTTCGCCCGCCAGACCCGGCTGACCTTCGCCCGCTGCGGGCTGATCGATCCGCTGTCGTTGACGGAATATCAGGCGCATGGCGGGCTGTCCGGCCTGCGCCGGGCGCTGGCGATGACGCCCGAGGACATCGTGACCGAGGTGACCGAAAGCGGGTTGCGCGGTCGCGGCGGCGCGGGCTTTCCGACCGGCATCAAGTGGCAGACCGTGCTGAACGCGAAGGCCGCGCAGAAATACATCGTCTGCAACGCGGACGAGGGCGACAGCGGCACCTTTGCCGATCGCATGATCATCGAAGGCGACCCCTTCACCCTGATCGAGGGCATGGTGATCGCCGGGCTGGGGGTCGGCGCGACGCGGGGCTATGTCTATCTCCGCTCGGAATATCCCGACGCGATCCGGGTCATGGACGCGGCCATCGCGATTGCCCGCGACGCAGGTCTGCTGGGGCCGTCGGTGCTGGGTTCCGACCGCGCCTTCGATCTGGAACTGCGCGTCGGCGCCGGGGCCTATGTCTGCGGCGAGGAGACCAGCCTGCTCAACTCGCTTGAAGGCAAGCGCGGCGAGGTCCGCGCCAAGCCGCCGCTGCCCGCGCTGAAGGGGCTGTTCGGCCTGCCGACCGTGGTCAACAACGTCATTTCGCTGGCCACCGTCCCGGTCATCTTCCAGCGCGGGGCCGCGTTCTACCGCGATTTCGGCCTCGGCCGGTCGCGCGGCACCATCCCGATCCAGATCGCCGGCAATGTCAAACATGGCGGGCTGTTCGAAACCGCCTTTGGCATGTCACTGGGGGAGTTGGTCAACGACATCGGCGGCGGCACCGCATCCGGACGGCCGGTCAAGGCGGTGCAGGTCGGCGGCCCCTTGGGCGCCTATATGCCGCCCGCCAGCTTCGCCACGCCCTTTGGATACGAGGAATTCGACGGGCAGGGCGGGCTGATCGGCCATGCCGGCATCGTCGTCTTCGACGACAGCGCCGACATGCTGCGGCTGGCGCGCTTTGCAATGGAGTTCTGCGCCGTGGAAAGCTGCGGGAAATGCACCCCCTGCCGCATCGGCTCGGTCCGCGGGATCGAGACCATCGACCGCATCGGCCGGGGCGACGCGGATGCGATCGAATTGCTGACCGATCTGTGCGCGACGATGAAGGACGGCTCGCTCTGCGCGCTTGGCGGCTTTACGCCTTATCCGGTGATGTCCGCGCTGCAGCACTTCCCCGACGATTTCGCCGCCACCACGAAAGAGGCCGTGCCATGAAAGACCTTGTCATTCCCTGGGGCAGCGACCGCGATCTGGGCACGCCCGCATCCCGCGCGACCGAAACGGTCAGCCTGACCATCGACGGGTTTCAGATCACCGTCCCCGAAGGCACCAGCGTCATGCGCGCGGCGGCCCTGGCCGGGATCGAGGTGCCGCGGCTCTGCGCCTCGGACAATATCGAGGCCTTCGGCTCGTGCCGCCTCTGCGTGGTCGAGATCGAGGGCAGGCGCGGCACGCCCGCCTCGTGCACCACGCCGGTCGCGTCCGGCATGGTGGTCAGCACCCAGACCGACAAGGTGCGCCGCCTGCGCAAGGGGGTGATGGAGCTTTACGTCTCGGACCATCCGCTGGACTGCCTGACCTGTTCGGCCAATGGCGATTGCGAGTTGCAGGACATGGCCGGCGCCGTCGGCCTGCGCGACATGCGCTATGAGACCGGGCGGAACCATTACGATCCCTCGGGCCTCGGCACGCTGGCGCAGGGCGATGCGCGCAGCCGCAGACCGGCGACCGATCCCGGCAACCCCGATTACATCCCCGCCGACGACAGCAACCCCTATTTCACCTATGACCCGTCGAAATGCATCCTCTGTTCGCGCTGCGTGCGCGCCTGTGACGAGGTGCAGGGCACATTCGCGCTGACCATCGCCGGGCGCGGTTTCGACAGCCGCGTCTCGGCCGGCATGGCGGGCGACGACTTCCTGACCTCGGACTGCGTCAGCTGCGGGGCCTGCGTGCAGGCCTGCCCGACCGCCACGCTGCAGGAACGCTCGGTCGCGGAACTGGGCACGCCCACCCGGTCGGTCATCACCACCTGCGCCTATTGCGGCGTCGGTTGCAGCTTCAAGGCCGAGATGAACGGCGACCGACTGGTGCGGATGACCCCCTATCGCCACGGCAAGGCCAATCGCGGCCATAGCTGCGTCAAGGGCCGCTTCGCCTATGGCTATGCCAACCATCAGGACCGCATCCTGTCCCCGATGATCCGCGACCGCATCGACCAGCCCTGGCGCGAGGTCGGCTGGGACGAGGCGCTGCGCTTTGCCGCCGAGCGGATGCGGGCGATCCAGCAGGACCATGGCCGCAAGTCCATCGGCGTCATCACCTCGAGCCGCTGCACGAACGAGGAAACCTATCTGGTCCAGAAACTGGCCCGCGCCGTCTTCGGCAACAACAACACCGACACCTGCGCCCGGGTCTGCCATTCGCCCACCGGCTATGGCCTGGGCCAGACCTTCGGCACCTCGGCCGGGACGCAGGATTTCGACAGCGTTGAAAATGCCGATGTGATGGTGGTGATCGGCGCCAACCCGACCGACGCGCACCCGGTCTTTGCCTCGCGGATGAAGAAGCGCCTGCGCGAAGGCGCCCGGCTGATCGTCATCGACCCCCGGCGGATCGATCTGGTGAAATCGCCCCATGTCCATGCGGCCCATCACCTGCCCCTGAAACCCGGAACCAATGTCGCCGTCATCAGCGCCATGGCGCATGTCATCGTCACCGAAGATCTGTATGACGAGGCGTTCATCCGCGCCCGCTGCGACTGGGACGAGTTCCAGAGCTATGCCGAGTTCATCCGCGACCCGCGCCACAGCCCCGAGGCGACGGCGCTGCTGACCGGCGTCAATGCCGCCGAGTTGCGCCGCGCGGCGCGGCTTTACGCCACCGGCGGGAACGCGGCGATCTATTACGGCCTCGGCGTGACCGAACACAGCCAGGGCTCGACCGCCGTCATGGGGATCGCGAACCTCGCCATGCTGACCGGCAATATCGGCCGCCCCGGCGTCGGCGTGAACCCGCTGCGCGGCCAGAACAATGTGCAGGGCTCGTGCGACATGGGCTCGTTCCCGCATGAGCTGCCCGGCTATCGGCATGTCAAACACCCGGAGGTCCGCGCCATCTTCGAGGCGGAATGGGGCGTCGCCATCGACCCGGAACCGGGGCTGCGCATCCCCAACATGCTCGACGCCGCCGCGGCCGGCAGCTTCCGGGGCCTCTACTGCCAGGGCGAGGATATCCTGCAATCCGACCCCGACACCAAACACGTCGCCGCCGCCCTTGCCGCGATGGATTGCGTGATCGTCCACGACCTGTTCCTGAACGAGACCGCGAACTACGCCCATGTCTTCCTGCCCGGCTCGACCTTTCTGGAAAAGGAAGGCACCTTCACCAATGCCGAGCGGCGCATCAACCGCGTCCGCAAGGTGATGGCGCCCCGCAACGGCTATGCCGATTGGCAGGTGACGCAGCTTCTCGCCAACGCCATGGGCGCCGGCTGGACCTATACCCACCCGACCCAGATCATGGACGAGATCGCGCGCACCACGCCCAGCTTTGCCGGCGTGTCCTATGAACGGCTGGAAGAGCAGGGCTCGGTCCAGTGGCCCTGCAACGAGGCGCAGCCCGATGGCACGCCGCTGATGCATGTCGACGCCTTCGTCGGCGGCAAGGGGCGGTTCATCATCACCGAATATGTGGCGACCGACGAACGCACCGGCCCGCGCTTTCCGCTGCTGCTGACCACCGGGCGCATCCTGTCGCAGTATAATGTCGGCGCCCAGACCCGGCGGACCGAGAACATGGTCTGGCACGACGAAGACCTGCTGGAGATCCACCCCCATGACGCCGAACAGCGCGGTATCCACGACGGCGACTGGGTCAAGCTAGCCTCCCGCGCGGGCGAGACCTCGCTGCGGGCGCGGATCACCGACCGCGTCTCGCCCGGGGTGGTCTATACGACCTTCCACCACCCCGACACGCAGGCAAATGTCGTCACCACGGATTACAGCGATTGGGCGACCAACTGCCCGGAATACAAGGTGACGGCGGTGCAGGTGTCGCCCTCGAACGGACCGACCGGCTGGCAACAGGACTATAATGCCCAGGCCGCCCTATCCCGCCGGATCGCGGCGGCGGAATAGATGCAGCGGGGGGCCTAGCCCCCGACCCCTCAATCGGCAGCAGAGGCCGGAACAATGTCGCCTGACAAGCTCGTCCACATGGTCAACCAGATCGCCGCCTTCTTTGCCTCGCAACCGCCCGCGCGGCAGGTGCCCGGCGTCACCAACCACCTGCGCGACTTCTGGGCGCCCGAGATGCGCAGCCAGCTTCTGCAGATCGCCGCTGCGGGAGAACACGAGATCCACCCGGTCGCACAAGCGGCGGTCGAGGCGTTGAGGGGCGAGGGGTGACAGCGGGGCGCTGGCTTTCACAGTAGGGGTCAGCGCTCTCTTGCCCGCGGTTTCGGCCAAGCGAGCCTCTGCAAAGCCGAGTCCAGGCGGCCCCCACTAAACCCACGCTTGCGCCAACGATTCATTCACTTTACCGAGTTATCATCTGCAGCACCCTTGGGATCAGGGGCCACCCGATGCAGTGCCGCCGGACATCCTCAGCGGCGACAAAGTGTTAACCGGTTGCGGTGTCATGAGATTCAACATCAGCATCTGTGCGAAACGCAGCAACGCCAAGGGGTGGGGCGATCTGCAATATGCCGAGGGGCTGCAGCGGGCGCTCGAGGCGCGGGGTATTCCTTCGCACCTGTTCTTTCGCGGGGAAACCCCGCAGCTTTCCAGCGATGACGTCGTGCTGCGCATCGCCGGGCCGCTGCTGGAGGAACCAATCGTCGGCGTGCCGAACCTGCTGTGGATCATCAGCCCGCCCAATGTGATGACGGCGGCGCTGCTGGGGCGGTATCAACACCTGTATATCGCCTCGCAATTCATGGCGCAGCGGCTGGCCGGGCTGCCGGGCGGGGCGCATTACCTTCAGCAAAGCACCGAGCATGGCCATTTCCACCCGGATCGCCGCCCGGACGGCGCGCCCGAGCTGCCGGTGGTCTTTGTCGGCGCCTATGCGCCGCGCGCGCCGCGAAAGTCGGTGCTGATGGCGATCGAGGCCGGGATCGACGTCCATGTCTGGGGGCCGGGGTGGAAGGGCGTGATCCCAGACCGGCTCTGGCGCGGGGCGCATCTGGATTATGACGAGCTGGCGCAGGTCTATGCCTCGGCGCGGATCGTGCTGAACGACCACATGCCGAACATGGCGCTGACGGGCATGATGAGCAATCGCAGCTTCGACGCCATCGCCTCGGGGGCGGTGGTGATCTCGGACCCGGTGCAGGGCTTCGACGATCCGGACCTGCCCGAGCTGATCCAGCAGGCGCCGGGGCCAGAGCTGACGGCGCTGATCCGCCACATCCTGTCCCAGCCAGGCGCCGACCGCGAGGCCCGGCTGGACCGGCACCGGCGCATCGTCTCGCGCTACAGCTTCGCGGCCGTGGCGGCGCGGCTGGCCGAGGATGCCGGCACGCTGCTGGCCGCCGGCAGGGTCGCACGCGCGCATTTCCACCCCCGGTCCGACGGCACGGCCCCGCCGCTGCTGCTGGCCGATGTAACGCAATCGGCCGGGGATCAGCGGCAGGCCATGCTGGGCGCGGCGCGCGAGATCGTGCGTATCTTCGCCGCGCTGGAATACCCGCGCCGAGGCGGCGTCGCCCTGTCCCCGCCCGCCGCACCCGAAGGCGTCATCCACCCGCTGATGCACGCGCAGCGCCGGGCGCAGGATCTGGCGCTGTCCGACCCCCAGCAGTTGACCTGCGACGATCTGCAGATCCTCGCGCAGGCCCGGCGGGTGCTGGACGCGAGCGACGCCGCGATGATGAAGGACCGCCGGCGCGGCGACGCGCTGCAGGTCCACCACATGCGCGGCGAACCGCTATGGGCGCACGCCCCGGACGGCTACGCGCGCGAGGAAAACAAGCGCCATCTGGCGCTGTGGCCACGCCGCAATCAGCCCAGGCTGGACCGGCCGGTGGGCGTGTTCCTGCACCTGTTCTATGACGATCTGGCGCCGGTCTTCGCGTCGCGGATCAACAGGATCGCGGCGGATTTCCAGCTTTATATCTCGACCGACACGCCAGCCAAGGCCGACCACATCCGCACGGTCTTTCCGCAGGCCGATATCCGCGTGCTGCCGAACCGGGGCCGCGATATCTGCCCCAAGCTCTACGGCTTTCGCGACGCCTATGACCGGCACGATCTGGTCCTGCATCTGCATGGCAAGAAATCGCCCCACTCTGCCCGGCTGGATCAATGGCTGGAACATTGCCTCGACTGCCTGCTGCCCGAGGACGCGCAGATCAACCGCATCCTGTCGCTGTTCCAGTCGGTGCCCGATATCGGGCTGCTGGCGCCGGTGGTGTTCAAATCCGTGCTGTCGGCGGCGCATTGGGCGGCCAACACCGAAATCGGGCGCGAACTGGCCTTTCGCGTGGAGATGCCGCAGGCCGAGATCGACAAGCATCCGCGCTTTCCCGTCGGCTCGATGTTCTGGGGTCGGACCGAAACGCTGCGGCCGCTGCTGGATCTGGGGCTGCGCCCGGATCATTTTCCGCCCGAACAGGGGCAGGTCGACGGCACGCTGGCCCACGCCATCGAGCGGATGATCGGCGTGGTCTGCAACTGGACCGGCCGGCGCACGCTGCTGGTCGCCCCGTCGAGCCGCAATCTCTATGCCGGGTTCCAGTGCCGCTACCGGTCCAACCGCGAGGTGCTGGACGCGCTGACGGCGGGGGCGCTGTGATGGAACGCCCCTCTCTCGTCGTCGCAGGCCAGCCCCTGATGCCGCGGGCCGACGCCCTGACCCGGCTGATGTCCGAGGCGCTGGATGCGGGCTTTCTGACCAATGGCGGCGTGCTGCATCAACGGCTTGAAAGCGAGATGCAAGGCCTGCTGGGCGCACCCGGCCGGCTGGTCTCGTCGGGGACCATGGCGCTGATGCTGGCGCTGCGGATGGGCGGGCTGCCCGAGGGGGCCGAGATCGTCACCACGCCGCTGACCTTTGCCGCCACCGTGCAGGCGATCCGCTGGTGCGGGTTCCGCCCGATCTTCGCCGATGTCGATCCCGTCACGCTGACGCTGTGCCCGCGCGCGGCCGAGGCCGCGATCACGCCCCGGACCGCCGCCATCCTGCCGGTGCATTTCCTCGGCCATATCTGCGATGTCGCGGCCTTCGACGATCTGGCCCGGCGGCGCGGGCTGTGGCTGGTCTATGACGCCGCCCACGCCTTCGGCCAGACGGTCCACGACCGGTCGGTCGCGTCCTTCGGCGATCTGTCGGCCTTTTCCCTGCACGCGACCAAGCTGATGCACAGCGCCGAGGGCGGCGCGGTCGCCGGTCCGGCGGCGGATGTCGAGCAACTGGCCCGGTTGCGGAACTTTGGCCTGCAGGGCGGGCGCATGACGCAGCACGGCACCAACGCCAAGATGTCCGAATGCAACGCCGCGATGGGGCTCGCCGTGCTGCCGCTGCTGCCGGCCGAGATTGCCGCGCGGGACGCCCTCCGCGCGGCCTATGACGCGGCTTTGCAGGACATTCCCGGCGTCACCCCCCTTGCCGCGCAGCCCGGCGTGCGTCCGGGGCTGATCTATTACAGCCTGATGCTGCCACCGCCGAAGCGGATGCGGCTGCTGGCGGCGCTGGCCGAAGGCGGCATTCTGGCCCGCGACCACTTCCCACTGCTGAGCGGTCAGGGAACCTGCCTGCCCGACGCGCGGATCGTCACCGTTTCTGGTGAGCCGGTGGCGCCGTCACTGGCGCCACGCTTGATCTCGCTGCCGTTTCACGGGAAGGTCACGGGCGACGACGTGGCGCGCATCGCCGCGATCACCCGGAAAGTGGCAGAGACGGCGGACCCATGAAATCGACCTCGGAGTTCACCGATTTTGTCGTTTTCGGGGCGCGCGGAACCTCGCTCATGCTCATGCGCGGCATGGTGGATGCCTGGCCCGACACCCGCCTGAGGGCGCTGATCGACGATATCGAGAACGGCTTCGTTCACCCGTCGCTGCAGATACCCGTCATCTCGATGGATCGCCGCGCGCAGGAATTCCCCGATCTGCCGGTGCTTGTCACCGCCGCCAACACGAAGCTGCGCGAGGCGGTTTTCCGCCGTCTGGAAGCCGAGGGCGCGACGCTGGCGACGGGGATCGCGCGGGGGCAGCGCCATGTCGATCCGGGGGTCATCTATGGCCCCGGCTGTCAATGCGCGCCCTTCACGCGGATCGGGCCGGATGTCACCATCGGCACCGGGGCGCAGGTGCTGGCGACGCTCGTGGCCCATGATGTCGAGCTGGGCGATTTCAGCAATCTCGGGGTGAACAGCTCTGTCCTCGGCCATGTGAAGATCGGCCGCCACGTCAATGTCGCGCCGCATGCGGTGATCGCCAACGGCACCCGCACGCGACCGCTGGTCATCGGCGACGGCGCGGTGGTCGGGGTGGGCGCGGTGGTCACGCGCAGCGTCGCCCCCGGCGTTCGCGTCAGCGGCAACCCGGCGATGCCGATGCCGAAATGGCGCAAACTCTGGCGAATACTGCATGACTGACCTGCCCGGCGCTGCGGCACTGACGGATGCCGCGATCTTCGATGCCGAATTCTACGCGGCCCAACTGCCGCAGCGCCCGGACGATCCGTTGGCGCATTTCCTGACCGAGGGCGACCGGTCCGGGCTGGACCCCTCGCCCTATTTCTCGACCAGCGACTATAAGCAGCGCTATCCCGACTGGCAGGAGTCTGGCGCGGCGACCGCGGTCGAGGACATGCTGACCCGCATCGGCAGGGGCGAGATGCGCCAGCCGCACCCGATGATCGACCCGGAATTCTACCTCTCGACCCACCCGGACCTGTCGGGGCTGGGGGCAGAGGCCGCGCTGCATTTCATCCGCCACGGCGACGCCGAAGGCCGGCGCCCCTCGGTCCTGTTCGACCCACGCTTCTATGCCCGCCGCTATCTGCTGACGGGCGAGACACACGCCTTCCGCCACTTCGCCACCGTGGGTCGGGCGCAGGGCTTTCTGCCCCGTCCGGTGCCACGCACGACCGAAGAAAGCCGCGCCCGGATGGAGGCGCTGCTAAGCCCGCTGACCCGGCCGATGCTGTTCGTCGCCCATGACGCCCAGCCCGCCGGGGTGCCAATCCTGACGCTGGATCTGGCCCGGCACGCCATGCAGCGTGGTTTCCAGCCGGTCTTCCTGCTGGATCGCGGCGGGCCGCTGTCGCAGCGCTTTGTGGCCATGGCACCGACGGTGATTCTGGTCGAGGGCTGGGACCTCGACGGGCTGGTGCAGGCCCTGCCGCCCGAACTTCCCGCGCTGGTCAACAGCGCCGCCGCCGCGCCGCTGGCGGTCCGTCTGGCACCGCGCTGTCGGTCTCTGGTGCTGATCCACGAAATGCCGGCCTATTTGCACGCGCAAAACCTGATCGCGCCGCTGCAGCAGGCGCGGGACGCAGGTGCGGAACTGGTCGCGTCCTTCGACGCAATGGCAGCGGGGTTGCAGGCAGAGCTTGGCCCGATGCAGGTCATCCAGCCCGGCATCATGCTGCCGCCCCTGGACCTCGCCAGCGCCCGCCGGACCCGGCGCCTGATCGGGCGGCCAAAGGCGCTGTTCATCGGCGCGGGCCATGCCGATCATCGCAAGGGCTTCGATCTGTTCCTGCAGGCGGCGCAGGCATTGCAGCAGGAGCTGCCCGGCGCGCGTTTTGTCTGGCTGGGCAATCTGGACCAATGGGCAGGCGAATTGGCGCGCGAGGCCATTGCGGCCGGGCTTGACCTGCACCTGCCCGGCTTTGTCGAGGACTACACCTCGTGGTATCGCCTCGCCGATGCCTATCTGTTGACCTCGCGGCAGGACCCAGGCCCCGCAACCGCCGTCCACGCCGCCGCCATGGGCGCGAAGGTGGTGGCCTACGACCATGACATCGCGCTGAAAGATCGCATCCCGCCCCATGGCGAGATCGTCGCGGCGGGCGATCTGGCGGGTTACGTCAAAGCCTGCCTCGCCGGGGTCGATGAACCCGCCACCCGCCGCCGCGCGCGCCGTCGCTATGTGCGAGCGCATTCGGATATGGGCGGTTATTTTTCCCGGCTTGCCGATGCTCTGACTCGGGCGCAGGCGAACTGACGATCCCGCTGACCCGGCACCGCCGCCGGAAAAGACCGCTAATGCTGCGCCTCGCCGTCATATTCGACGGTGAAGAAGAAATCCTCCTCGGGCTCGCGGGCCACGACGTCGTCGGGAATCGCCTCGGGCCCGGCCAGATAGACATTCGCGCCGAAATGCCCGTGCAGCCGCGACAGCCTGCGGGTGCGCTGGCTGGTCAGGGCGGCGTGGAAAGCCTGCTGGGCGGGGTCGGTCTTCAGCTCGGCGATCTTGGCGCGATGGGCGGCGACGCAGCTTTCATGCATGGCGGCGATCTCGGGGTCGGACAGCAGCCGGTCATATTCGGCCTGCAGCAGCGGCAGCATCCGCTGCATCCGGGTATCCTCGACGACATTGTGGTTCATCCGGAACCAGTAGGCCATGCCCTGATCGCGGTCGACATGGTTGACCCGGCCGCGGTCGCGCTTGACCAGAAAGCTCTCGGCCGAGCGAACGGCATAGTGGTTCAGCGCCACCAGATCGTAACCGTAGGTGCCGGTATGCGAGCGCCAGGCGTTGCGCCACTGGTCCTGCGGCATCTCGCGCCCCGAGCCGTTGACCCAGCTCACCCGGCTGATCGCCTGCGGGATCAGGCCCTTGGGCCGGTGGACGCCCAGCTTCTTGAACAGCCCGTTGTTGCGATACAGCGTCTTGAACCCCCAGGCTTGATGCGGGCGGGGCGAGAACTCGCGCGAGGCGCGGGTGAAGGACTGGGTGATGAATCCGTCGCGATAGGCGTCGATGTCGTTATTGCCGAACAGCCGCCAGGTGATCGAGATGACATTGGCATCGGGCACGGCCTCGAACAGCGCGGGCAGGGTGCCGTCGCCGGTGTGAATGGCGATATATTCGTCCACGTCCATGCAGATCGCCCAGTCGGCGCCCTGAATGATCGGCTCGCTGTTGGCGGCGTTCAGGGCCGCGTGCTGCGGTTTCATGCCCGAGTCGCGATAGGGGTTGTCGCGCCAGGTCACATAGCCCTTGCGGTCGAGCAGGCGGAGGAAGCCGTCGGTCCCGTCCGAGCAGTCATTGGTATAGACCAGAAAGCGGTTGACCCCGATGGCGCGGTGATAGGCCAGCCATTCCAGGATGAACGGCCCCTCGTTCTTCATCGTGGTGACGATGGCGACCTCGGCATTCTGGGGGTCCGGCGCCGCCACCACGGCCGCCGGCGCGTCATCGGTCGGCTGCCGCATCGGGCTGCCGCCAAGATCCTCGGACAGCGCCAGCAGGTCCGGGTCTTCGACCAGCGAGGTCTTGGGCACGATCTGCCCGACCTTGCTGGGATCGTCGCCGCCATGGCGCAGCGCCATGAAGCGCCAGAAGGGGCGCGCAGCGGCCCCGCTTCTGGTGCCGAGGATGCGCGTCATGATGCAGATCGTGCCCTGCGGCAGGCGCACCGGCGCGATGCACCAGCGGCGGATGCGGCCGGTGGCGTCGAAGCGGCGGCAGATATGGTCGGAAAACGCGGCCTCCTGCCCCTTGCGCAGGCTCCACGGATAGATGCGCTCGCCCTGCAGGGGCAGGATGCCGGCGGGGGCGAGGCGGGCGGCGTCGAAGACCGTTCCCTCGCCGGGCTGCGGGCGGGGCAGCAGGTCGCAGGGTTCAAGATTGGCGATGCCATGGGCGCGCGACAGATAGCGATGCCGCAGCAGATCGAGGATCAGCGGATGGGCCAGCGGCGCGCGCCACGGATCTGGGTCGGGCCGGTCCATGCGGTCCTTGCCGGGGGCGTCGGCGGCGTGGAAAGGGTGGCTTTCGGCGCCCTGATCCGGTGCGCCAAGGGGGGTGTCGGCGTCCACGAACAGGATACGCAGTTTCGCGAGGGCGTCGGTCAGCTCCGGTTCGGCAGCGGACTCGGCCAGAAGCGCGGCGAGCTCTGCGGCGCGGCGGTCGGCGTCGCCGGGGGCCGAGCGGTCGAGGATCAGCGCGCCCGTCACCCCGTGGTGCCGGACATGCCAGATCAGCCAGTCGCGCAGAACGGCGGGGGTTTCGTGGTTGCAATGCCCCAGCAGCACATCGCGCCCGGCCATCAGCCCGCCCTCGTCCGGGGTGGGCGCGATGCGGGTGGGGCCGTTCAGCAGCGGAAGCTCGATCTGCTTGTCAGCCCCCAGAGGCGCGCTGATCAGCGGCGCGCCAGAGACGACGCGGCAGGTCGGCGCGGCGTCATCGAACGGCGCGATCGCGGCCTGGGCGTCGGTGCCGAGATAGACCCGCGCCTCGCCCGAGGGCAGCGCGATGGCGTCCCAAAGCCGCCCCTCGACCGATGCGTCGCCGCAGATCTCGGCCAGCGGCGTCGTCACCAGCGTGCGTCGAAGGATGTGCGGTCCGGTCAAGTTGTCACCCGTCATCAAGGCCCCAGAGCGGCGGTCAGGCTGTCCGGGTTGGGGTAATCAGCTTTGCCGAATGACGCAAGCACCGCGAGAGGGGTCGGGCGCATGCAACCCGCGCTTGTCGGGGTGGTGGCCTTGCCTGCCGCAGCGCTCGGATGAGGGCCAGCGAGATGTCCGCAAAGGACCGGCCCTACCCCCGCCAGTTGCGAATGGCCGAAATGCCACCCGCGCCCTTGCTACCCCGCCGCGCCCTTCGGACCGGCGAAATACCACGCGATCAGGCCGATGACCGGCAGGAAGGCGACGACGAGGACCCAGATGATCTTCTGGTTCCGCTCGGCGCCGGAATTGATGATCTGGGCGATGGCCCAGACGTCGAGGACGAAGATGATCAGCCCGATCAGACCTGAAAACATGGTGTGCTCCATTGTTGTGGGGTCGCCACGGGCGACGTGCCTGTCTCAACCCCGGCGGGATTGGCGGGGTTCCGCTGCGGCCGCAGAACCCCGGATCGTCACAACACGTAGCGCGACAGATCGCTGGACCGCGACAGGTCGCCCAGATGGCGTTCGACGAACTCGGCATCGACAGTGACGCTTTCGCCCTCTCGGTCGGGGGCGGCGAAGGACAGCTCTTCGAAGACCCGCTCCATCACCGTGTAAAGCCTGCGCGCGCCGATATTCTCGATGCTGCCATTCACCTCAGCGGCGATGCGGGCGAGCGCCGCGATGCCGTCCTCGGCAAAGCTGACGGTGACGCCTTCGGTGCTCATCAGCGCGGTGTATTGGCGGGTCAGGGCGTTGTCGGTCTCGGTCAGGATGCGTACGAAATCCTCTTCGGTCAGGGCGCGCAGCTCGACCCGGATGGGCAGGCGGCCCTGCAGTTCGGGTAGCAGGTCCGAGGGTTTCGAGACGTGGAACGCACCCGAGGCGATGAACAGGATGTGATCGGTCCGCACGGCGCCGTATTTGGTGCTGACGGTCGTGCCCTCGATCAGCGGCAGCAGGTCGCGCTGCACGCCCTCGCGGCTGACATCGGCGCCGCGGGCGTCGGACCGGGCCGAGACCTTGTCGATCTCGTCGATGAAGACGATGCCGTTTTCCTGCACCGATTCCAGCGCCGCGGCCTTCACCGCCTCGTCATCCAGCAGCTTGTCGGCCTCTTCCGCGATCAGCAGGTCATAGCTTTCGGCGACGGTGATCTTGCGCTTGATCCGGCGGCCGCCAAAGGCCTTCATCAGCCCCGACAGGTCCATCATGCCCATGCCGCCGCCTTGCTGGCCGGGCAGTTCCATCATCCCCAGCGGGTTCGAGTGGTCCTGCATCTCGATCTCGATCTGGGTGTCGTCCAGCTCGCCCCGCTTCAGCTTGTCGCGGAACATGGCGCGGGTCTGTTCGCGCGCGCCCTCGCCGGCCAGCGCCGCGATGACGCGGTCCTCGGCGGCCTTGTGGGCGCGGGCCTTGACCTGTTCGCGCATCCGGTCGCGGGTCTCGACCATGGCGGCGTCGGTCAGGTCGCGGATGATCTGTTCGACGTCACGGCCGACATAGCCGACCTCGGTGAACTTGGTCGCCTCGACCTTGATGAAGGGGGCCTGCGCCAGCCGGGCGAAGCGGCGGCTGATCTCGGTCTTGCCGACGCCGGTGGGGCCGATCATCAGGATGTTCTTGGGATAGACCTCGTCGCGCAGGTCGTCGGGCAGTTGCCGCCGGCGCCAGCGGTTGCGCAGCGCCACGGCGACGGCGCGCTTGGCATCCTTTTGACCGATGATGAAGCGGTCAAGCTCGGACACGATTTCCCGGGGGGTAAGGTCGGTCATTGGGGCTCCTGTCAGGTTGCGCCAGCAGATATGGGCGCGCGCGGCGTTTTCAACGCCGGTCGGCGGTTCAGGCGGCGGGCGCGATGGTTTCCACGGTCAGGCTGCCATTGGTATAGACGCAGATATCGGCGGCGATCTGCATGGCCTTGCGGGCAACCTGTTCGGCGTCCAGCTGGGTCTCGAGCAGCCCGCGCGCGGCGGCGAGGGCATAGTTCCCGCCCGAGCCAATGGCGGCGACGTCATGTTCGGGTTCCAGCACATCGCCCGCGCCGGTCACGACATAGATCTGCGCGCCGTCGGTGACGATCAGCATGGCTTCCAGATTGCGCAGATATTTGTCGGTGCGCCAGTCCTTGGCCAGCTCGACACAGGCGCGCTGCAACTGGCCCGGCGCGGATTCCAGTTTTTTTTCAAGGCGTTCCAGCAGCGTGAACGCATCCGCGGTCGAGCCGGCAAAGCCCACCACCACGTCGCGGCCACCCGGCGCCAGGCGGCGGACCTTGCGCGCCGTGCCCTTCATCACCGTCTGGCCGACGCTGACCTGGCCGTCGCCCGCCACCACCACGCGCCCGCCGCGCCGCACCGCCAGAATGGTGGTGCCGTGCCAGCCGGGGAATTTGTCCTCTGCCATCGGTCTCTCCTTTTGTCTGGGGTTGAGATAGGTCCGCACCGGCCCTGCGGCAAGCCATTGCGGTCGGCGGGTGCCGGTTCTAGCCTGCGCGGATGGTCGAAAAATCGCTGACGATTCATCTGGATGACGAGATGCTGGCCCCGGCGCAGGCCGGGCGGTTCAATTTCGCGAACCGGATCATGGCGGCGGTCGAAGCCCTGGGCTGGCAGGCCGATCTGGCCCCCGCCACCACCGCGCCGCCCCCCGCCGGCAGCTATGCGCTGCATCACATGCAGGGCCCGACGCATCCCCGCGCGCTGATCTTTCGGCGCTGCTATTACTATCCCTTCTGGCATATCGAGCGGCTGGCCCAACGCTGGCGCTGGCCGGTGGCGCAGGCGCGTTTCGTCCCGGCCGAGATCGACCGCGAGGCCGCGCGGCAGTTCATCCACCGCCTGCGCCAGAAAGAGCTGCCGGGTCTGCGCCCCGCCCCGCCCGCGCATGTGCTGATCGCGCTGCAGGGCCGGCTGCGGCAGCGGCGGTCCTTTCAAGCGACCACCCCGGTCGAGATGCTGCGCGCGGTGGCTGAGACCGGCAAGCGCTGCATCGCCACCCTGCATCCGAGAGAGGATTATTCCGCCGGCGACCTGACCGCGCTGGACCAACTGTGCCGCGCCTATTCGAACCTGACCATCGGCCGCGACAGCCGGGCGCTGCTGCCGGCGGCGGAATATGTGGTCACGCAAAACAGCGCGGTGGCGATGGACGCCTATCTGCTGGCCCGGCCGGTGGTTCTGTTCGGGCAGGTCGATTTCCACCACATCGCGCTGAACGTGGCCGATCTGGGCGTGGCCGAGGCGCTGGCCCGCGCGCCCGATCACCGGGCCGATTACGCGCGCTATCTGTATTGGTTCCTCAAGCTGCAGGCCATCGACGCGGGCAGCGAGGCGGCCGAGGCGCAGATCCGCGCGGCCATGAAAAGGGGCGGCTGGCCGATCTGACCGCCGCCCGCTTGTGCTGTCCTCTATCGGATCAGACGTTCTCGTCGATCCAGGCCTTCAGCGCCGATTTGGGCGCCGCGCCGATCTTGTTCGACACCACCTGCCCGTCCTTGAACAGGAACAGCGCCGGGATGCCGCGCACGCCAAGCGCCGCCGGGCTTTCCGGGTTCTCGTCGACGTTCACCTTGACGATCTTGACGCGGTCGCCGTATTCGGCCGCCAATTCTTCGAGCGCCGGGCCGATCTGGCGGCAGGGGCCGCACCATTCTGCCCAGAAATCCACGACGACCGGCGTGGTGGATTTGCGGACTTCGGCGTCGAACTGCGCGTCCGAGACGGGTTTGGTGGCCATGATAACTCTCCTGCATGCGGCCGGCGCAGGGGCCGGCGGGGTGTGTTGTGTCAACAGCTAGGGACGGTCCCGGCCCCGGTCAAGGTCGGCCCGCCGCGCTTTCGTCCGGCGCGGCACCGCTCAGGCTGGCATCCAGCACCGCGTCGGGCAGCCACATCAGGCGCGGGCCAGCGGTCCACAGCACCCCCGCCTGAACCTCGCGCCCCGGATAGATGCCGGCAATCGCCCGCCGATAGGCCGCCATCTGGCGCAGGATGCCCAAGGGCGTGTCCTGCGGCCGGTCGGGCAGCGTGGCATTGGTCTTGTAGTCGATGACTAGAACGCGGTCGGGCATCACGATCAGCCGGTCCACCACGCCGCGCAGCAGCCCGATCCCCGGCAGATCGGCCGACAGCTCGACCTCGGACAGGGTCCGCGCGCCGTCGGGCGGGGTGAAAACCTGCGACAGGCTGGGGGCGTCCAGCACCGCGGCAAGGTCTTCGACCAGGCGGTCGAGCATCTCTGCGTCCGGAATGCCGCCCTCGGCCCCCGACAGCAGGTCGCGGGCGCGACGCGGCCAGTCGGGGCGCGGGGTCTGCGGCAGATGTTCCAGCAGCAGGTGGAACCTTGTGCCGAACAGCATCGCCTGCGCCGGGTCGTCGCCCTCTGGCCCCGGCAGCGCCTTGGCCCCGCCAAGGCTGGTCGCCGTCACCACGGCAGGCGGGTGCGGGACCGGGGCGGGCGGGGTGTAAAGCCAGCCGCAATCGGCCGCCGCGGGCAGCGCCTGGGTGTCGGCATCCGATTCCGCCGCGACATCCGGCCAGTCGCCAAAGGCGAAGCGCCGGACCGGGCCCAGCCCGCAATCCCAGCCGCTTTCGGTCAGCCCGCATTCCTCCAGCCCGGCCTCGATCGTCGCATACCAGCTTTCGCCCGGCGCGCCGGCATCGCCCGCGCAGGCGACGATCAGCCAGCTTTCGGCGCGGGTCATGGCGACGTAAAGCAGCCGCCGCCGCTCTTCCGCGTCCAGCCGCGCGGCCTCGTCCACCTCGGCCTGCGCGAAATCGGGCCGCTCGCCCGATCGCCCGGCCATGAAGGGGACGCCGTCACGCGGATGCAGCACCTCGGGCGGGCGATAGGCCTGACGCTTCTTGGTGTCGGGCAGGATGACGATGGGGCTTTCCAGCCCTTTCGAGCCATGCACCGTCATCACCCGGATCAGCCCCGCGCCAGAGCCGGGCTGCCGCCGCACCTCGACGTCATCGGTGGACAGCCAGACCAGAAACCCGGTCAGCGAGGGCACCTCGGTCCGCTCATAGGCCAGCGCCTGGGTCAGCAATTCGTCGATGCCGTCCTCCGCCTCGGGCCCCAGCCGGGCCAGCAGCTTCTCGCGCCCGCCATGGCGGTTCAGCAGCCGCGAGATCAGGTCGAAAGGCCGCAGCGCCGAGTGGTCGATCATGTCGCTCAGCAGCGCGCGGGCGGCGGCGTGGTCCGACTCGCGCAGCCGCGACCACAGATATTCGCCCTTGGTCCGCCCGGCGGCGAGGCGGAACAGCGCGTCCTCGTCCAGCCCGATCAGGGGCGAGCGCAGCAGCGCGGCCAGCGACAGATCATCCTCGGGCGTGGCGAGGAAGTTCAGCATGGCGCGGATGTCCTTGACCGCCAGCTCTGCCGCCAGCCGCAGCCGGTCGGCCCCGGCGACGGGCAGGCCCGCGGCCTTCAGCGCCCGGATGATCTCGGAAAACAGCGACGCGGTGCGGCCCTGAACCAGGATCAGGATGTCCCCTGGCCGCACCCGCCTGACCTCGCCCGCCCGCGTGGTGATTGAGGCGCCGCTGACCGGGTCCAGCATCGCCGCGACCTGAACCGCGATCTCGGCCGCCAGCAGCGAGGGGGGCGAATCCGGGGCAAGCTGGTCGACGGGTTCCTCCCACCCCGATTCCTCGGGCTGATCGGGCGTTTCGGGCAGCGGCCACAGGTCGATCCGGCCGGGGCGGTCGCCGTGAAAGGCGCGGTGCAGGCTGCGCTGGCCCAGACCGGTGCCCGCCGCGCCCGCGAATGTCGCGTCCACCGCCTGCAGGATCGCGGGGGACGAGCGGAAGGAATATTCCAGATCCAGCTGCTGCATCGGTCGTTCGATCTGCCGGAACGCCGCCCCGAACTGGTCGCGGCGGCTTTCAAAGACCTCGATATCGGCGCCCTGAAAGGAATAGATCGACTGCTTGGGGTCGCCCACCACGAACAGCGTCCGCAGCCGATCCGAGGCGCCGGCCGTGAATTCAGCAGCAAGTTGCTCGATCACCCGCCATTGCTGGGGCGAGGTGTCCTGCGCCTCGTCCACCAAGATGTGATCGATCCCGCCATCCAGCCGGAACAGCACCCATTGCGCCATCGTCGCATCGGACAAAAGCTGCGAGGCGCGGGTGATCAGATCGTCGAAATCCAGCCACCCCGCCGCCGCCTTGCGCGCCTGCACCCGCGCCGAAAAGGCGCGGGCAAAGCGGTGCAGGGCGGTGGCGCGCTGCGCGAAGTCAAAGCCGATCCGCCGCGGCCGCGTCTCGGCCACGCGTTCCATCAGATCGTTCAGGTCGGGCATGTGGGCGGCAAAGGCCGCGCGAATTGCCTTGGTCGGCACATCGTCGATCTTGGGTCCGAAGGGCATCTTGGCTTTCGCGCCATACAGCAGCGACCCTTCCAGGATCACCAGTTCGGCCATGCCGGGCGCGTCCCAATCGCCCTGCACCAGTCTGTTCAGCAGGGTGTTGTCCTTGCTACCGCTGGTCGCCAGCAGGGGGAACAGGGCGCGGAACAGATCGCCCTCGACCCCGGTGAAGACCTGCGCCAGCAGCGCCTTCTGCGTCATGTTCGGCGGCAGGCCCACCGCCTGCCAGATCGCGGCGGGGTCTATGTCGGGCGCACCGATCCGCGCGATCCGGGCCAGCAGCGCGTCCAGATTGTCGCCGCCGCTGATCGCGGTGATGTCGGCGATCTCGGCCACGCCTTCCTCGGCCATCTCGTCCAGAATCTCGGCCCGCAGCAGGGTGGCGCTGCGGTCGTCCAGCTCGGTGAAGCCATGCGGCACCCCGGCTTCGAGCGGGAAGCGGCGCAGCAGCGAGGCGCAGAAGCTGTGGATCGTCTGGACCTTCAGCCCGCCCGGCGTCTCGATCGCTTGCGCGAACAGCCGCCGCGCGGTGGCAAGGTCGGGGGCGTGGCCTTCGCCCAGTTCCCGCAGGGCGTGGCGCAGCCGGTCCTCGGGCAGCATCGCCCATTCGCCCAGCCGTTGCAGCAGGCGGTTCTGCATCTCGGTCGCGGCGGCCTTGGTATAGGTCAGGCACAGCACCCGTTCCGGCGGCGTTCCCGCCAGCAGCAGACGCGCCACCCGGTCGGTCAGCACCCGCGTCTTGCCCGAGCCGGCATTGGCGGTCAGCCAGGTCGAGCGCGTCGGATCGGCCGAGGCGATCTGGCGCTGCGAGGCGGCGTTGGCGGCCTGCATCTCAACCATGATCGCCCACCCGCATCTGCACCGGCGCGTCGCCCGTGCCCCATTCGCCATAGCGCGACAGGTGGTCGTAATCGCTGCGGTCGCCGGATTTCTGCAGCGCCCGCCGCGCCGCGAACCCGCACTCGCCGCGCAGATAGCGCCCGGCGAGGATGACGAATTTCTGCCAGGTTTCCTCGGCCGCTTCGGGGGTGAACTTGCGCGGATGGGTCGCGCCCTCGCCACCAAGCTGGATATAGCTGACGCCCTGAACCGTCACCGGGCCAAGCGCCGGAAAGGCGCCCTTGGCGACCATCGCGGCCTCCAGCAAAAGCTGCTTGTCGAAATGTTCCATCTGCGCGTCCGTGGGCGGATTGCCGCTTTTATAGTCATAGACGTGCGCCATCGCGCCGCCGTCCAGCAGGTCGATGCGGTCGGGCCGCGCGGTCAGCCGCAGGGTCAGGCCCGGCACCGGCAGGCTGTGCGAGGCCTCGACCACCAGCGGGCGGGCCGATTGCAGACGCTCGGCCTCGTCCCTCGCGATGCGGGTGGCGATGCGCTCCATCCGCGCCTGCCAGAAGGCGCGGGCGGCGGGCCAAGGCACCTCTTGGGCGAGAACCTCGGCGGTCATGGCCAGAAACCGCGCCCGCAGCGCCTGCGCCGAGGTGCCGGCGGCGGGCGGGGGCGTCAGCAGACGCTCGACGATCATGTGCAGCACCTGTCCGCGCAGCGAGGCGTCCGGTTCAGGCCGCAACGGGTCCAGCGCGCGCAGCCCCAGCACCTTGTCGGCATAGACGGCGTAGGGGTCGCGGATCAGCTTTGCGACGCCGGTGACCGAGATCGCGGCAAAGGCCGGCGCCGGCGGCACCGGGGCCGGGCGCGGCGCCGGGTCCAGCCGGTAACGCGGCTCGGCCATCTGCCGGGCCAGCGCCAGCCATGTGCCGCCCCGCTGCCGCATCGCCTGCAGCGCCGCCGGGCCGTCCTGATCGGTCAGCCCGGACATCAGGTTGGTCAGCCGGTTCAGCCAGCGCGAGGGGATGGTCTCGGCCTCGGCATCGCGGCGGGCGCGGGTCAGCACCACCTGCGGCGCGGCGATGGCCTGCTGAAAGTCATGCGCGGCCAGCCCGATCTGCCGCTCGGGCAGGGTCAACCCGGCCTGCTGGCGCATCAGCCGCGACAGCCAGGGATCGGGCGCCAGCGCCTGCGGCCAGCCGCCCTCGTTCAGCCCCGCCAGCACGACAACGGCCCCGTCCGAGCGGTTGGCCTCGGTCCGCGCCTCGCGGGTGCCGAAATAGCGGATCAGCGGGTGGCCCTGATCGCTGCCGCGCACGGCGTGGCGGGCCAGATGGGTGTCGATCAGATCGGCATATTCGCGCGGCGTCATCGGCTGGGCGCGGTCGGCATGGTCGGCCAGATGCCGCAGCGCCGCCTGCGCCGCCTGCCCGTCGGCGCGGTTCCACAGCCGCGAGCTCTGCGCCTTGCCCCCCGGCCCGGCTGCCAGCCAGTCGGCCAGCGCCCGATGCGCCGCCAGCCGGTCCGGCACCGGCTGCGGCGTGCGGTCGCTGCCGTCCTTGACCATATCAAGCGCCTGGGCCAGCCATTCGCACCACAGCTTGCGCGAGGCGTCGCCGCCATCGGCCCACTCCCGCAGCGCAGCCGCGTCGGGGAAGGCCGGGCCGTGCCGGCGCAGCCGCAACTCCAGATCGCGGGTGTGGCGCAGCACGTCGCCGCGCGGCCCGCCGGTGGCGGTGACCGGGTCTTTGAGGATCGTCAGCAGCACATCCACCGTGACCTTCTGGACAAACAGCCCCGCGACATGGCGCAGGAACAGCCCCGCCGCCGACAGTTGCAGCGGCTCGCCCGCCGAATCTTCGATCTGCAGATCCCAGCGATCCAGCACCGCCGCGATCCGCCGCACCAGCCCGCGATCCGAGGTGATCAGCCGCACCGGCTGCTGGCGGCCTACGGCGTCGCGGATCAGGATGGCGATGGCGTCGGCCTCTTGCTGGGGCTGGTCGGCCTCGATCAGGGTCAGGCCCGCCGTCGCGCCGGCCAGATCGGCCAGCCCCGGCCCCTCGCTGATCCACTGATCGGTGACCGGCGCGGGACGCAAGGCAAGCGACACCAGTCGATTGCGACCGGGCGCGGGGGCGTCTTGGCCCGCGTGCCAAGGCTGGACCCCGCCACCCCGCAGCGCCGCAAGACGGGCCTGCGGGTGATCCTCGGCCTGCGGACCAAGCGAGTCCCAGACGCTGTCCGGCTGCCCGAAATCATAGCCGGGCAGGATCACCGTCCCCAGCGGCACCGCCGCCACCGCCTGCAGGAACAGCCGCGTCGCGCCATGCGACCCGGTCGAGCCGGCGACGATCACCGGCGCCTGCGGCAGATCGCGGCCTGCCGCCCACAGATCGGCCAGCGCCTGCGCCGCGTGGCGTTGGCGGGCGGCCTGATCCTGCACCGGCTCGCCCAGATAGAAGCCGGCCGCGATGTGCAGAAAGCGCAGGCTGCGCTGCCAATGGGCGGCATGGTCGCGGGCGTCGATGTCGGACAGGCTGGACTGGTCGCAGCCCTCGAACTGCATCTCGGTCATCAGATCGGCCAGCGACTGCGCCAGATCGGGCACCGACTGCCCGGCCCCCAGCCCCGGCTGCTGCGCGATCAGCCGCGAGACCAGCCGCCCCAGATCCAGCACCCGGGCCAGCGGCGCCGCGCGTTCGCCCGGCATCCCCGCGCCCAGATCGGCGATCAGGCGCAGCCGGGGCAACAGGATCGGGCCGTGCTGGCGGGCGTGGTCGTCGAACGCCTCGCGCAGGCTGCGCAGGGTGCGGCCGGCGTTGACATAGATGGTGACCTCGGCCAGCGCCTCGGGCGGTTTGCCGGCGACACGCGCCATCAGCCCCGCCACCACGCCCCGGCAGAAATCCGCGCCGGGAGGCAGGGCAAAGCTGCCGCCCTGCCAGTCAGACCACATCTTCGGCCAGCATGGCTTCGGCGATGGGGATGGTCTCGGGGCGGCCCAGATCGCACCAGCCGCCGGGATGGGTGATGCCATAGGCGCGGCCATCCTCGATCATGCGGTCCCAGAGCAGGTTCAGCGAAAACACCTCTTCCGCGATGCTGCCCAACCGGTCGGTCCGCAGCATCTGGCAGCCGCCATAGACCAGATCGCCGCCCCGGGTGATCCGCCCGGTGTGGTCGAGGCTGAAATCGCCGCCGCCGATCCGGCCCCGCGCGCGGTCGGCATGGACCAGCATCAGCAGCGCATCCATCCGCGCCGCGTCCCAAGCCATGGACAGCGCCGGCAGCGGGTTCGGCCCGGTCCAGATCACGTCCGGGTTCAGCGTCATCACCCGCCCCGCCCCCAGCAAGGGCAGCGCCTTGCGCAGCCCGCCGCCGGTTTCCAGCAGCTTGTCGGCCTCGTCCGAGATCACGACATCGCTGCCCTGCAGATGGTCGCGAATCTGCTGGCCCAGGTAATGCGTGTTGACGACGATGGGCTTGGCCCCGGCATCGCGGCCAAGCGCGATGGCGCGGTCCAGCAGGGTCCGGCCGCCGACCTCGATCAGCGGTTTCGGGCGGCTGTCGGTCAGGGGCGCCATGCGCGTTCCCTTGCCGGCGGCGAAGATCATCAGCGGGTGCATTGCGACCGGATCCTTTCGATGACGTCCTGATCGGGTACCGGCAGCCGGCGGACAAGCGCCGCCAGATCGGCCAGTGCGGGATGGGTCAGCTCGCGCTCGATCAGCGACCACAGATGCGGGACAAAGCGCAGATAGCGCGGCTTGCCGTCGCGCAGGCACAGCCGGGTGAAGATGCCCAGAATCCGCAGGTTGCGCTGCACGCCCAGCAGCGCGAAGGCGGGCTCGAACGCCGCGCGGTCGAAGCCGGTGTCGCGCAGGAAGCGCGAAATCGCGGCCTCTTCGACCTCGGCCGGGATCGCCCGGCGCGCGTCATGCAGGACCGAGACGAGGTCATAGGCCGGATGTACCGCGACCGCGTCCTGAAAGTCGATCAGACCCAACCGCCCGTCCGGGGTCAGAAAGATGTTCTCGGCATGGCAATCTCGCAAGCCGGTGACGGGCGCCGCATCGGCGCACAGCCGGTCATGCAGCGCGGCAAAACAGGGCGCGATGGCGCGGGCGGCCGACATCGCCTCGGCATCGGCGCCGGCAGCGGCGGGGTACCATTCGGCGAAGAGTTCAAGCTGCCGCGCCATTTCCGGCCCGTCCAGCACCAGCAGATCGGGCGCGGGATCAAACCCCGCCAGCCGCGCCAGCATCCCGGCGATGCGGTCATACAGCGGCGCGGTCTGCGCCGGGTCGTCGGCGATGACGCGGGCGATGGGCGCGTCGCCGAAATCCTCGATCAGCGCCAGCCCGGCCTCGGGATCGGCGGCGAGGATCTGCGGCACGGTGAAATCGCGCCCCGCCAGCCAGTCGGTCATGGAAAGATAGGGGGTGACGGTGGCGCGGTCGCTGTCCATCAGCACGGCCGTCCGGTCGCCCTGCGTCAGCCGGAAATAGCGCCGGGCCGAGGCATCGCCGGCCAGAGCCGCGATCTCGGCCCCGGTCCAGCCCGCGCGCTGCAGAAAAACCGCGCGTTCGGCGGCGCGGCGGGCGCGGCGGCCCAGATCCTCGGGCCCCGACAGCGCGACCTGACGGCGATCGGGGTCGGGCAGGCTGAGGATGTCGATGCGCAGCGCCTCGGGCGGCGGCGGGTTCATGCGGTCGGGCCATTCGATCAGCGCGATGGACTCGGGCAGGGCGTCGGTCAGCCCCAGCTCGTCGATTTCCGAGGCATCGGTCAGCCGGTACAGATCCGCGTGCCAGATCGGGGGCTGGCCGTCATAGGTCTGGACAAGGGTAAAGGTCGGGCTTGGCACCTCTTCGCCCGGATTCTGCAGCCGCGCGCGGATCAGGGCGCGGGCGAAATGCGATTTGCCCGCGCCGACCGGGCCGTCCAGCAGCACGGTATCGCCCGCCCGCAGATCGGGGGCGAGGGCGCGGGCAAAGCCCTGCAGCAGTTCCGCATCCGCGGTGAAGTTCAGTAGGGCAGCGGCCATTGGCGGTTCAGATCGTCGATGGCGCGCCGCAGCGCCGGGGAAATCTGCGTCTCCAGCCCGTCCAGTTGATGCGAAAGCTGGTCCAGCGTGGTCGCGCCCAGGATAGGGATGGTGTGAAAGGGCCGCGTCCGCAGCCAGGCAAGCGCCATGTGGATCGGGTCGATGCCGTGGTCGCGGGCCAGTTGGTGATAGGCCGCGACCGCCTGCATCGCGCGCGGCGTCTTGCGCCCGCCCAGCTTGCCGGTCCCGCCCGAGGCCAGATCGACGGCGGCGCGGCTGCCCGCGGGCATGGCCGCGTCCTGATACTTGCCGGTCAGCAGCCCGGCGGCGAGGGGGGAATAGGCCAGCAGGGTGACGTTTTCGTTCACCGACACTTCGGCCAGATCGGTGTCGAACAGCCGCGCCAGCAGCGAATATTCGTTCTGGATCGCGGCCACGCGCGGCGCGCCCCGCGCCTCGGCCACGTCAATCCAGCGGGTGGTGCCCCAGGCGGTGTCGTTGGACAGCCCAAAGCCGCGGATCTTTCCTGCCTGCCGGGCCGCGGCCAGCGCGTCCAGCACCTCGGCCATGTGGTCCAGCGTCTGCGCGCGGTTCTGACCCGAGGGGTCATAGCCCCAGTTCTGGCGAAACGAATAGCTGCCGCGCATGGGCCAGTGAAGCTGGTAGAGGTCGATGGTCTCGACCTGCAGGCGGCGCAGCGACGCCTCGATCCCGGCGGTGATGGCGGCGCCGTCATAGCCTGCGCCGTCGCGCACGACGCTGCCATTGCCGGTGATCTTGGTCGCCAGTTGCACCTGATCGCGGCGGCTGCTGCGGGCGATCCAGTTGCCGATGATCTCTTCCGACCGGCCGGCGGTTTCGTCGCGGACCGGGTTGACCGGATACATCTCGGCGCAGTCGAGGAAGGTGATGCCGGCGTCCAGCGCGCGGTCGATCTGGGCGTGGGACTCGGCCTGGTCGGTCTGGTTGCCGAAGGTCATCGTGCCCAGACAGAAGGCACTGACCTCGATATCGCTCTGGCCCAGCATGTCGCGTTTCATGGTGTCTCCGGTTCGGTTCGGGCGCGAAGGTATATGCAGCGGTCGGGGATGGGAACCCCGGCGCGGGCGTTCAGTGCCGCGCGCCGACGCGGGCGGCCGAGGTCAGCACAACGGTGCGTTCCTCGGGCTGGATGGGAACGATGGCCTCGATGCGGAACAGCAGCGTCAGGGTGTATTCACGCTCGCCCTCGATGATGTCGGGAACGCCGTCAAGCTGCATCGCGAAGGCTTCGATCAGCTGGCTGCCAAGGCCGGTGCCGTGGGCGGGTGGGCGTTCGCTGTGCCCGATCGAGTTGGTGACGTTCAGCCGGGCATGGGTCGCATCGACGCGCTCCAGCGTGACCCGCACCCACGCCTCGGTCTCGCCCGAGGGGACGCCGGCGTATTTCAGCGCGTTGGTGAACGCCTCGTTGGTCAGCAGCGTCAGCGGCACGGCCTGATCGGGCTGCAGGATCAGCGGTTCGATGCTGGTATCGACGCGCAGCGGGGCATCCGACGAAATGGACGCCCGAGACATCTGGTTAATGATCTCCGAAATCAGCCGGTCGGCATTGACCGATTCCAGATGCTCGGCCTGATACAGGTTCTTGTAGATCGAGGCGAGCGAGGCCACCCGGTCCTGCACCGAGCGCAGCACCCGCTTGGCATCCTCGTGCACAATCACCCTGCCCTGCATCGAGATGATCGAGGCGATCAGTTGCAGGTTGTTCTTGACCCGGTGATGCACCTCTTTCAGCAGCACGGTCTTTTCGTCGATGGCGGCTTCCAGCGCGGCCTCGTCCCGGTTCAGGATGCGGACCATGTTGTGGAAGGTGCGCGACACATCCGCGATCTCGGTCGGGGCGTCGTCCATGATACGCGGCGGCACGGCGCGGTCGCCGACGGCAAAGCGGCGCATCTGGCTGCGCAGCTCGCGCACATGGCGCAGCACCAGCCGATAGACGGCGTAATAGGCCACCCCCAGCGACACCGCCCACAGCGAGACGGCGAACAGCACCGCGGTCAGCTTGGTCACGCGATAGCCCTGCACCCCGGCCTCGGACGCGCTGAAGCTGCCCAAGGCATAGACGAGCCCCGGCACCACGGTCACGACCGAAAACACCCGCTCGTCGCCGCTGGCGGTGGTGGCGGTGAAGGTCGTCTCGGTCCGCGAGATCAGGCTGCGCAGGGTCTCGTTGCGGGGCAGCGCGCCTTGGATCTCCTCGGCCAGACCGTCATCGGCGGCGAGGATCTCGCCTTGGCTGTTGAAGGTGATCGTGCGCGCCCCCTCGCTGCCGAACAGGGCGCCATGGGTCGATTTCAGCAGGTCATGGGCCAGCGACACCGCGACATAGCCCAGCAATTCGCGGTCGCGATACAGTGGTTGCGCGACCACGACGACGCGCCGCCCGCTGATCGGCCCCCGCTCCATCGGGCTGACCATGGTGGTGGGGTTGGCGATGAACGAGGCAAACAGCGGGCTGTCGGACAGGTCGCGCGCCTCCACGCCCGAATTGCATTCATTGGTGCCGTCAAGCCAGGTGAAGCCCGCATAGACATAGGTCGCGCCACGCTCGACAAAGCTTTTCATCATCTCGGAACAGGCGGCGGGGTTGTCGATGGACCGCAGCACCGCCGGACCCAGCGCATCCGCCGTGCCCAAGGCACCCTGCAGCAGCGCGCGTTCGCCCGCCGCCGCCGCGCCGGTGCGCCCGACAATGGCGATCTGGGCCGAACGCTCGGCCTCGCCCGACAGATACATGGTCTGGATCAGCGACATCAGCCCGATGGGCAGGATCGCCACCGACAGCAGCGCAGCCAGACGAAAGCCAAGTCCCTTGGTGAATTGCAGAGACTCGGCCAGACCTCGCAGCATGACCGCCTAGCGCAGGACAGGAGAGTTGCCGGACATCGCCGCCAACGTGCTGCGGTCGGTCATCTCAAGCTCTTCCCCGTCGGCGAGGTGCAGCAGCTCGGCCAGCCGGCGGCGGCCGCGATTGGCGCGCGACTTGACGGTGCCGACAGCGACACCGGTCATCGAGGCGGCCTCTTCATAGGAAAAGCCCAGCGCACCGACCAGGATCAGGGATTCGCGCTGTTCGTCGGGCAGATGCTGGAAGGCGGCGCGGAAATCATTCATCGCCAGCCGCCCGTCATGTTCGGGACGGGTGGACAGCTTGGCGGCGTGGATGCCGTCGGTGTCGGACACCTCGCGCCGGGTCTTGCGCCGGGCGGAATAGAAGGTGTTGCGCAGGATCGTGAACAGCCATGCGCGCAGGTTGGTACCGGGTTGAAACTTCTCGATATTCGTCCACGCCTTGACGATGGTATCCTGCACCAGGTCGTCGGCCGCCGATCCGTCGCGGGTCAGGGACAGGGCGAACGCACGCAGCGCGGGCAGGTGATTCACCAGCTCGTCACGCGGGGTGTCGCCGGACATGGCATCCTGCGACCTGTTTTGCGGTTTGGTCATGACTACTCCTGCTCGCGAAGTTTCTCGAGCAGGGCCAGGAAACGGTCCGGGATTTCCGCCGATACGTCTTCTTCATACACTCGTCGAAGGTTCTGGTCGATCTGTTTGTCCAACGCCGCCTTCTTGCGTTCGTCCCGCTTGTTCGTCATTTTTTTGTTAATCCCGACAATCTTGTGCGCACCGCATTCAACCGATAGACCATCAGACAGGTTCCATCGAGTGCCATGACAATCGAGGTTTACATGTCTTCTGCCGAGCTTGCCAAGTCCATCGGGCGCGATTTGCCCTTCCTGCGCCGCTACGCCCGGGCACTGACCGGCAGCCAGAGCGCGGGCGACAATTACGCCGCCGCGACCCTGGAAGCCATCCTGACCGACCGCAGCGTGCTGGACGGGCTCGACCCCCGCGTCGGCCTGTTCCGGGCCTTTCACGCCATCTGGACCTCCAGCGGGCAGCCGGTCGCCGATGCCGATGGGGGCGAGCGTGGCCGCCGCGCGCAGGCGCATCTGGCGGGGCTGACGCCGAACTCGCGCGAGGCGCTGCTGCTGAACTCGATCGAGGGGATGCGCTTCGACCAGATCGGCGAGATCATGCAGATCGACCACGCGGAGGCGAGCGAACTGGTCCGCATCGCCATGGACGAGATGGCGAAATCCGTCACCGGCCGCGTCATGGTGATCGAGGACGAGACCATCATCGCGATGGACCTGAAGGGCATCGTGCAGGCCCTGGGCCATGAGGTCACCGGCATTGCGCGCACCCATGATCAGGCCATCGAACTGGCCGGGCGCAGCCGTCCCGACCTGATCCTGGCCGATATCCAGCTGGCCGACGGCTCGTCGGGCGTCGATGCGGTCAACGAATTGCTGGGCACGCTGGGCGACATTCCGGTGATCTTCATCACCGCCTTCCCGGAACGTCTGCTGACCGGCGACCGGCCCGAGCCGGCCTTCCTGATCTCGAAACCCTATACCGAGGATCAGGTCAGCTCGGCGGTGTCGCAGGCGATGTTCTTTGCCTCGACCGAAGGTCTGGAAGCGAGCTGAGCGATCTCGGCATCTTTCTGGTCGCCACGCCGGGTCTGGAACAGCCGCTGGCCGACGAGGCGCGCGAGGCAGGCTTTGCCGCGCCGCTGATCGTCCCCGGCGGGGTCGAGACAACGGGCGACTGGCTCGAGGTCTGGCGCGCCAATTTGGTGCTGCGCTGCGCCAGCCGGGTGCTGGTGCGCGTCGCCAGCTTTCGCGCGCTGCATCTGGCGCAACTGGACAAGCGGGCGCGCAAGCTGGACTGGGCAGGTCTGCTGCGCCCCGACCTGCCGGTGAGGGTCGAGGCCACCTGCCGCAAATCGCGCATCTATCACGCCGGCGCCGCCGCCCAACGGATCGAGGGCGCGATTGCCGCCACCGTCGGCGCGCCCATCGTTCAGGAAGCCGCCGCGGCCGCCGTCACGGTCAAGCTGCGGATCGAGGATGATCTGGCCGTCATCAGCCTCGATTCCTCGGGCGAGAGCCTGCACAAGCGCGGCCACAAGGAAGCCGTCGCCAAGGCCCCCATGCGCGAGACGATGGCGGCGGGATTCCTGCGGCAATGCGGGTTCGACGGGACAATGCCGGTTTTTGATCCGATGTGCGGCTCGGGGACCTTCGTGATCGAGGCGGCGGAAATGGCGCGCGGGCTGTTTCCGGGGCGGTCACGGCGCTTTGCGTTTCAGGATTTCGCCAGCTTTGATGCGGCGGCGTGGGACGCGATGCGAGGTGCTGCGACGCTGCGCGAGGTTTCGATCCGCTTCAGCGGTGGGGACCGCGACGCGGGCGCGATCCGGATGAGCCGGGCGAATGCGGACCGGGCCGGGGTGGGCAATCTGTGCCATTTCGAGCAGGGTGCCATCGCCGACGCGATGCCGCCTGACGGGCCGCCGGGGCTGGTGATCGTCAACCCGCCTTATGGCGCACGGATCGGCAACAAGGGGCCGTTGTTCGGGCTTTACGCCAATCTGGGCGAGGTGCTGCGGACGCGCTTTACCGGGTGGCGGGTCGGGATCGTGACTGCCGATCCCGCTCTGGCGCGGGCGACGGGGCTGTCATTCACCGATACCGGGCCGGTCGTCGCGCATGGCGGGCTGAAGGTGCGGCTGTATCAGGCGGGGCCGCTCTAGCCCGATTGCGCCTCGGCTGGGGCCTGCTCTTTCGCGGCCTCGGCGGCTTTTTGCGAGGCCGCACGCGCGGCGCGGGCCGCTGCCAGTCTGCGCGACCGGTTCAGTTCGACATTGAACAGCGCCCCCAGCATCACCGAAAACGCCGCCAGATAGAACCACATCAGCAGCGCCACCACCGCGCCGATAGATCCATAGATGCGGTTATAGCTGTTGAAACTGCCCAGATAGGCCGAAAACGCCAGTGACGCCGCGCCCCAGACCAGCGCCGCGATCAGCGAGCCCCAGGTGAAGATCGGCGTGCGGGGCGAACGGACATTCGGGCCATAGCGATAGAGAATACCGATCCCGATCAGCACGATCAGGAACATCGCGGCCCAGGGCAGCCCGGCCAGCAGCCACGCCCGCAGCGGCCCGGTCGTCAGCAGCGTCAGCAGCAGCGGCACCACGACGATGGTCGCCAGCCCCAGCAGCACCACGCCCACGATCGCCAGCGTCAGCACATAGGCCAGCATGAAGCCGGTCAGCGTCGAATGCGACCGCACCCCGTAAGCCGCATTCAGCCCTCGCACCAAGGCATCCACGCCCGCCCGCGCGGCGATGGTGGCGATCGCGAAGGACAGGATCGACGCCCAGCCGAGCGGAGTCGGCTCGCTTGAGGTCAGCGCCTCGATCTGGGTCTGCAGGATGTCCATCGCCTCGTCGGGAACGAATTCGTCGGCGACGTGCAGGTAATTGTCGATCACATGGGGGTCATACCACAGCCCCCACAGCGCGATGATCGCAGCCAGACCCGGAAACACGGCAAACATCGCATAGAACGCCACGCCCGCGGCGATCAGGCCCATATGGATCTTGTCCATACGCTCGCCGATGGCGCGGATGAATTGCCAGATATCCAGAAGTCGTTCGATGGCGGCATCCTTGTTGGGCTGGGTGCAGCATCGGCAGTTAAGCGGGCAAGATCAACCTTTGGTCGTGACGCGAAACCGCAGCCAGACGGCTTTTTCGCCCATGGATGCGATGAAGGCGGCGTGCGCCTCAACCTCGTGCGGGTGCAGCCGGGGCGGCAGGGGGCGCGGACGCTGCCGGGTGGCGCGGCTCGGTGTGGGGCTGGCGGTGCCGGGGGTCGGCTGGCGCTGCTGGGCGGGGGCAAGGATCAGGTCGGGCTGACGGCCCCCGATCAGTTCCAGATAGACGTCGGCCAGGATCTCGCTGTCGAGCAGCGCGCCGTGCAGGGTCCGGGCCGAGTTGTCGATCCCGAAGCGCCGACACAGCGCGTCGAGCGAGTTCTGCGCGCCGGGAAATTTCTGCCGGGCCAGCGCCAGCGTGTCGAGCGCCCGCGCCCAGGGCAGAACGGGGCGGCGGATGCGACCCAGCTCGGCATTGAGGAATTTCATGTCGAAACCGGCGTTATGGATGACCAGCTTGGCGTCCGTGCCGATAAAGTCGAGAAACTCGTCGGCGACATGCTCGAACAGCGGCTTGTCGGACAGAAATTCCGTCGTCAGCCCGTGGATCGCCACCGCGTCGGCGGGCACCTCGCGCTGCGGGTTGATGTATTTGTGGAAATTGCGGCCGGTGGGCAGGTGGTTCAGCAGCTCGACCGCGCCGATCTCGACCAGACGGTCGCCGGTGTCGGGGTCGAAGCCGGTGGTTTCGGTGTCGAGAACGATCTCACGCATCGGATTGTCCCAGGATGTCGTCGCAGATGGCGCGGATGGCGGCGCGGGCGCCGTCCAGCGTGTCGGTGGGAATGACCCAGTCGGCGCGCTTTCGCTTTTCGACGTCCGGCATCTGCCGCGACAGGATCAGATCGAGGGTCTCAGCCGTTATGCCGGGTCGCGCCATGACTCGCGCTTTCTGCGTGGCAGCATCGGTGGAGACAACGGCAACGCCGTCCAGCATGGCCTCGGCCCCGGTCTCGAACAGCAGCGGGATGTCGAGGACGACCAGCGGTGCGCCAGCCTCTGCGGCCTGTGCGATGAAGTGCTGGCGGTCGGCAGCGACGAGCGGGTGGACGATGGATTCGAGGCGATTTAGGGCGGTTGCGTCTTTCGCGATCGATTGCTTGAGCAAGTGTCGGTTGACGGCACCCTGAGTTATCGCGTCGGGAAATGCCTCTCCGACAGGTTCGGTCGCGGCGCCGCCTAGGGCATAGAGGCGGTGGACCGCCGCATCTGCGTCCCAGACCGGGTGGCCCAGTTCCGCGAACATGGCGGCGGCGGTCGATTTGCCCATGCCGATCGACCCGGTCAGGCCCAGCCGATAGGTCACAGCACGGCCTGCCGCAGTGCAGCATCAACCTCGGGCCGGCGGCCGAACCAGCGTTCGAAGCCCGGCGCGGCTTGATGCAGCAGCATCCCGAGCCCGTCGACGATATGGCAACCACGCGCCTGCGCCTCGGTCAGGAAATCGGTCATCAGGGGTGTATAGACGAGGTCCGTCGCCACGGCCCCCGGCGACAGGGCGTCCAGCGGCACGCGCAGCGGGGGCTTGCCGACCATCCCCATCGAGGTCGCGTTGACAACCGTGGTCGCGCCTTCCAGCATGTTGCCGGCCTGCGCCCAATCATAGACGACCAGCTTGGCGCCGAATTCAGCCTTGATCTGATCGGCACGCAGGCGGGTGCGGTTGGTGATCCGCAGTTCCGGCACGCCGCGTTCCAGCAGCGAGGCGACGACCGCCCGCGCCGCGCCACCGGCGCCGATCACCGCCGCCGCGCCGCGTTCCGGCTGCCAGTCAGGCGTGTTCTGGACCAGATTGGCGATGAAGCCGTATCCATCGGTATTGTCGGCGTGAATCTTGCCATCGTCGCGGAAGATCAGCGTATTGGCCGCGCCGATCAGCGATGCGCGGTCGGTGACCACATCAGCCAGTTGCAGCACCGCTTCCTTGTGCGGGATGGTCACGTTGAGGCCGACAAAACCCAGCTTCGGCAGGGTCTGAAGCACCTCTAGCAGGTCCTCGGGGCGGACCGGCATCGGGATGTAATGGCCGGGCAGATCGTAGCGGCTGAGCCAGTGCCCATGCAGGCGCGGCGAGCGGGACTGCGAGATCGGCCAGCCGATCACCCCCGCAAGCGGGGTCTGGCTGGGCAGGCTTTCGGTCGAGGTATCCTGCACGTCGGTCATCTGTTCTGGATAGCCGGTGTCCGGCTGGGTTGGAAGCGGCAATGAGATCGGTGGGTCGGGACAATGCTGTGGAGAAATGGCGGGAGGAAATGGTGCATCGAAACCGCGGTGGAAAAGCGCCGTGAACCGACCGGGAACGGGCGCAGATTATCCCCATGTTCACGCCTGCGGGTGCGTTATGCCCAGTCTGGGGACAAGATCGGGCGAATCGGGGTCAGGTGGCTGATTTCGCTTTCGGTTTTGACGGAAAGACCGTGTGCAAAGCTGTGGATGAAATGGCGGGAATGGCTGATATTCCGTTGCCCACAGGACCTACTAACATCATCTTCTATCTTCTCTATTTCTTTTATGATTAAGAGTGTCGCATGTTCGATTTTCTCGCCTCGATCTATCCTTGGGTGAAATCCCTGCATGTGATGGCGGTCCTGTCCTGGATGGCCGGGCTGTTCTATCTGCCACGGCTGTATGTCTATCACGCCGAACGTGGTGAGGGGGCGGGCGAACCGGCGCAGTCTTTCGCGATCATGGAAGACAAGTTGCTGCGGCTGATCATGAACCCGGCGATGATCGTCGCCTGGATCTGCGGTCTGGCGCTGGTGCTGACGCCGGGGATCGTTGACTGGACGATGATCTGGCCCTGGATCAAGGCGGCGGGTGTGCTGGGGATGACCTGGTTTCACATGTGGCTTGCAGGGCAGCGGCGCGCGCTGGCCGAGGGACGGGGGCTGCCGGGGCGGCGCTATCGGCTGATGAATGAGGTGCCGACCTTGCTGATGGTCGGGATCGTGCTTGCGGTGATCGTGAAGTTCTGAGGGCGGATTGACTCGGCGGTGCGGCTGCGCTAACCCGACCGGCAACGATCCCGCCGTCCGGCGTGGGTTTTCTCATGACAATGGAATATGCCCGGCGGGCATTGCGGTGATCCGATGAGCGAAGAGCGTTTGAACCTTGCCGATCTGAAGGCGAAAAGCCCGAAAGATCTGTTGGCGATGGCCGAAGAGTGGGAGATCGAGAACGCCTCGACCATGCGCAAGGGCGAGATGATGTTCTCGATCCTGAAAGAGCATGCCGAGGATGGTTATGCGATCGGCGGGGACGGGGTGCTCGAAGTCGTTCAGGACGGGTTCGGTTTCCTGCGCTCGCCCGAGGCGAACTATCTGCCCGGTCCGGACGACATTTATGTCAGCCCGGACATGATCCGGCAGCACAGCATGCGGACCGGCGATACGGTCTCGGGCGTGATCCGCGGGCCGGGCGACAATGAGCGTTATTTTGCGCTGACCACGGTCGAATCGATCAATTTCGAGGACCCGATCAAGGCGCGCCACAAGGTCGCTTTCGATAACCTGACGCCGCTTTATCCCAATCAGCGGCTGAAGATGGAGATCGAGGACCCGACCTTGAAGGACCGTTCGGCCCGGATCATCGATCTTGTGGCGCCGATCGGGAAGGGCCAACGCTCGCTGATCGTGGCGCCGCCGCGGACGGGTAAGACGGTGCTTTTGCAGAATATTGCCCATTCCATCGAGCGCAATCATCCGGAATGCTATCTGATCGTGCTGCTGATCGACGAGCGGCCCGAGGAAGTGACCGATATGCAGCGCTCGGTGAAGGGTGAGGTGGTGTCCTCGACCTTTGACGAACCGGCCTCGCGGCACGTTGCGGTGTCCGAGATGGTGATCGAGAAGGCCAAGCGGCTGGTGGAGCACAAGCGTGACGTGGTGATCCTGCTGGATTCGATCACGCGGCTGGGGCGGGCGTTCAACACCGTCGTGCCGAGTTCGGGCAAGGTGCTGACGGGCGGCGTCGATGCGAACGCCTTGCAGCGGCCGAAGCGGTTCTTTGGTGCGGCGCGGAACATCGAAGAGGGTGGCTCGCTGACGATCATCGCCACGGCGCTGATCGATACCGGCTCGCGCATGGACGAGGTGATCTTCGAGGAATTCAAGGGCACCGGCAACAGCGAGATCGTGCTGGACCGCAAGGTGGCCGACAAGCGGGTCTTCCCGGCGATGGATATCTTGAAGTCGGGGACGCGCAAGGAAGAACTGCTGGTCGATTCGCGCGATCTGCAGAAGACCTATCTGCTGCGCCGGATCCTGAACCCGATGGGGACGACGGATGCGATCGAGTTTCTGATCTCGAAGCTGAAGCAGACCAAGAACAACTCGGAATTCTTCGACTCGATGAATGCGTGATGTGTTGTGACTACGATCTTTGCAGAAGCGACCCCGCCGGGACGTGGCGGGGTCTCCATCGTCCGGGTGAGCGGGCCTGACGCGCGGCGGGTGACGGAGCGTCTTGCGGGCAGGCTGGAGGCGGCGCGGTTCTGCTATTACCGTGCGATCCGGGACGGCGATGATCTGATCGACCGGGGCCTGGTGATCCGCTTTGACGCAGAAGCGAGCTTTACCGGCGAAGAAAGCACTGAATTCCATCTACATGGGGCGCCGGTCGTGGTGCGCCGGCTTGAGCGCGCATTGTCAGAGGCGGGATGCCGGCGGGCCGAGGCGGGGGAGTTCACGCTGCGGGCGTTCTCCCGCGGCAAGATGGATCTGGCGGAGGTCGAGGGGCTGTCGGATCTGTTGTCGGCCGAGACCGAGGCGCAGCGGAAGCTGGCAGCCTCCACCAGCAGCGGAAAGCTGGGCGAGGAGGTCGAGATGTGGCGCCAGGCGCTGCTGCGGGCGGGGGCGATGCTGACGGCCGCGATTGATTTCGCGGATGAAGAAATTCCGGACGATGTGGCCGATGGGGTGTGGCGGGAGCTGCAGTCGGTGCGGACGCGGCTGCTCGCGGAGCTGGAGGGGTTCCCGGTGCGGGAGCGGTTGCGGGAGGGGTTTGAGGTCGCGCTCGTTGGGGCGCCGAATGCCGGCAAGTCGTCGCTGATGAATGCGATTGCGCGGAAGGATGTGGCGATTGTGACCCCCGTCGCGGGGACAACGCGGGATGTGGTTGAGTTCCGGGCGGATATATTTGGGCTGCCGGTGACCTTCCTGGATACGGCGGGACTGCGGGAAACCGAGGATCTGGTCGAGGGTCTGGGGATCGAGCGGGCGCGGGCGCGGGCCGAGGCGGCGGATATGCGACTGTTTGTCGGTGACGTGACGGAGGCCGCGCGCGGGCTGGAGCGCGCGGGGGATCTGTTTGTGGAGACGAAGGGTGATCTGACGGGAGATCCAGAGGCGGTTTCGAGCGTGACCGGGCGGGGCGTGGATGAGTTGTTGAAGCGGATCTTCGAAGGGCTGAACGACCGTTTGCTCGGGACGGGATTGAGCAGCCATCTACGGCAGGCCGAGGCGATCCGAATGGCGGCGGAGGCTCTGGACATTGAGATAAGTGCGCCGCCGGAGATTGTGGCGGAGGCGGTCCAGGAGGCGAACCGCCATCTGCTCAGGCTGGTTGGCAAACTGGATGTCGAGGACTATCTTGACGTTGTCTTTCGGGAATTCTGCGTCGGCAAATAGGGTTTGTTCCACGTGAAACATTACGATGTCATTGTTGTCGGCGCTGGACATGCGGGTGTCGAGGCTGCGGCAGTTGCGGCTCGCATGGGGCGGCAGGTGGCGTTGGTCACCTTGGATCGTGGCGACATCGGCAAGTTGTCGTGTAATCCGGCTGTCGGCGGCTTGGGCAAGGGTCACCTCGTGCGCGAGGTTGACGCGCTGGACGGTCTGATCGGGCGTTTCGCCGATGCGGCTGCGATCCAATATCGGTTGCTGAACCGCAGCAAGGGTCCGGCTGTGCAGGGGCCGCGGGCGCAGGTTGATCGGCAGGTTTACGCAGCTGTTGCCCAACAGACGCTGAGTGCGTTGCCGGGGTTGGACATCATCTATGGTGAGGTCCGCGATCTGAACATTGAAGCGGAGACGGTAAACGGCGTCGTCGTTGGCGATCACACTATCTCCTGCAACCGGGTCGTTCTGACGACGGGCACATTCTTGAATGGTCGCATCCACATCGGCGAGCAGTCTCACGCGGCGGGACGTTGGGCGAGCGGCAGTTCATCCGCATTAGCTGCCGTCTTCCGTGATTTGGGCGTGCGTCTGGGACGCTTGAAGACTGGGACACCGGCTCGGCTCGACGGCCGATCCATCGACTGGGCCGTTCTGGAGATGCAGCCGGCGGACGTTGAACCCACCTACCTCTCCTTCCTCACCGAAGGCACCGCGCTGCGCCAGCTGGATTGCGGCATTACGCACACCAACGAGCACGCGCATCAGATCATCGCGGATAACCTTGAAAAGTCGGCCATGTATAGCGGTCGGATTGAGGGAAAGGGTCCGCGTTACTGTCCTTCGATAGAAGACAAAGTGGCCCGGTTTCCGGACAAGGCCTCGCACCAGGTGTTTTTGGAGCCAGAGGGACTGACGACCGATCTGGTGTATCCGAATGGGCTGTCCACGTCCTTGCCCATTCAGATTCAGGAAAGGTTTTTGCGGGCGCTTCCAGGCTTGGAACAGGTTGTGATCGCTCAGCCGGGTTATGCGGTCGAGTATGACTATATCGATCCGCGGGAGCTTCACCCTACACTCGAATTGAGGTCGGTTCGCGGCCTCTATCTCGCCGGTCAGATCAACGGGACGACGGGCTATGAGGAGGCCGCCGCACAGGGCATTGTCGCAGGCATGAATGCTGCCAGTGAGGAAGAGATTCGCTTCTCGCGTGCTGACTCCTATATCGGCGTCATGATCGATGACCTGGTGACGCGCGGGGTGACAGAACCCTACCGCATGTTCACATCTCGTGCCGAATATCGTCTTTCCTTGCGCGCCGACAACGCCGATCAAAGACTTACGCCAAAGGGCGTCACAGTGGGCAGCGTCGGTCCTCGCCGCGCGAAGGCGTTCGACGTAAAGATGAAAATGCTGAACGACGCTGAGCAGACATATCGGTCAGCCCTGATCGGTCCCAAGCAGCTCAAGCAGGCTGGCTTGTCGACGGGTGCAGACGGCAAACGCAGGTCGGCTTACGATCTTCTGTCCATAGCTGGGGTGGACATCGACCAGCTTCAACAGGTCGACCCCGCCTTGACTGTTCCTGACGCGGCTATCTCGCGGCAGCTTAAGATCGACGCGACCTATTCGCAATATGTCGAGCGGCAAGCCCGGCAGGCCGAATCCCTGAAGCGTGACGAAGCAACTGCTCTCGACGCCCTCAGCTATGATGACGTCACCGGTTTGTCCAACGAACTTTTGTCAAAGCTGAAGCAGTATCGGCCCAGCACAATCGCAGCCGCGTCACGCATCGAAGGTATGACCCCTGCTGCGCTTCTGCTCCTGTTGGCGAAGGCTCGGGCCAAGGCATGCTAGAAGCTAGTGTTTCACGTGAAACGGGGGATCTGCTTCGCCAATATGAAGATCTCCTGATCAAGTGGAATCCGTCAATCAACCTTATTGCGCCGTCCACCCTGACAGACCTCGGCAAACGCCATATCATTGATTCAGCCCAGATCCTCTCTCTCACAAAAGAACCCCAAGGCAACTGGATCGACCTCGGTAGCGGCGGTGGACTTCCCGGGGTCGTCATCGCGATCATCGCACGGGAACTCCCCCTCCAGATCACATTCGTCGAAAGCGACAAACGCAAGGCGGCGTTCCTCTCCACCTGCCGACGGGAACTCGATCTTCCGAAGCTCAAGATCCTGAACCAGCGAATCGAACAGCTGCCCGAATCTTCATACGACTTCGCCAGCGCCCGGGCGCTGGCCCCTCTCGCCGATCTTTTGCCGATGCTCGACACGCAGCTTGCCCCCCATGGCCGTGCCTTGCTACATAAGGGCAGGAACTGGCGCGACGAAGTCGCTGAAGCGCACCGCCACTGGGATTTTGACCTCGCCACCCATGACAGCACCACCGATCCGGACGCAGCAATTCTGGAAATCAGTGAGATCCAACGCCGTGAATAGTCAGCGCGTAGTCGCCATTGCAAACCAGAAAGGCGGCGTGGGCAAGACCACCACAGCCGTAAATCTTGGCGCCAGCCTCGCAGCCAGCGGGCTGCGGACGCTGATAATCGACCTCGACCCGCAAGGCAACGCCTCGACCGGCGTCGGCTGCCATCCGGGCAACCGAAACCACAGTTCCTACGATCTCATGTCGGGCCGGTTCAGCCTGAGCGAATCCGCCGCACCGACCGGCATCGAAAACCTGTCGCTCGTGTCATCGACGCCCGACCTCAGCTCGGCCGATATCGACTTTTCCAGCCGCAAGGATCGCATCAACCTGCTCAGCAACGCGCTGCGGCAGGGCGACAGCTATGACTACGTCCTTATCGACTGCCCGCCCGCGCTCGGCCTGCTCACCGTTAACGCCCTCGTGGCAGCCAATTCCGTGCTGGTCCCGCTCCAGGCCGAGTTCTACGCGCTCGAGGGCCTCTCGCAGCTTCTCATGACTGTCCGCAAGGTGCGCCAGAACGCCAACCCGACCCTGCGCGTCGAAGGCGTCGTGATGACCATGTATGACGGCCGCAACAACCTGTCTCAGCAGGTCGAGGCCGATGCGAGGGCGACACTGGGCGAACTCGTCTACCGCTCGGTCATCCCCCGCAACGTGCGCATTTCCGAGGCGCCGTCCCACGGCCTGCCGGTGACGATCTACGACCCCTCATCCACCGGAAGCCGGGCCTACCAAGCCATGACCGCCGAGTTCCTGTCGCGCCAAAAGGAGATGTGCGCATGACCAGCACAAAGCGAAGCAGCCTCGGGCGCGGCCTGTCGGCCCTGATGGCGGATCTTCAGCCCGTCGATGCACCGGCAGGCTCCCCTGGCGCCACGCTGGTGCCCATCGAGCAGGTCACCCCCAACCCCGATCAGCCGCGCCGCATCTTCGATCCTGCAGCGCTGAACGAACTGGCCGAATCCATCCGCAGCCGCGGTATCATTCAGCCGCTGATCGTCCGCCGCCACCCCGACGACGGAAGCCTCTACCAGATCGTCGCCGGGGAACGCCGCTGGCGAGCGTCGCAGATCGCGCAGCTTCACGAGCTTCCGGTCATCATCCGCGAGTTTTCGGATGCCGAGATGCTCGAGGTCGCGATCATCGAGAACATCCAGCGCGCCGACCTGAACTCGATTGACGAAGCGGCATCTTATCGGCAGCTGATGACGCGGTTCGGTCACACCCAGGAAAAGCTCGCCGAGGCGCTTGGAAAAAGCCGCAGCCACATCGCCAATCTTCTTCGTCTGCTGACCCTGCCCGATCAGGTTCAGGACTGGGTTCGGGAAGAGAAACTGACCGCCGGTCATGCTCGGGCTCTGGTCACTGCGGAAAACCCCACCCAGATCGCCCGCCGCATCATCGACAAGGACCTCTCGGTCCGCGAGGTCGAGGCACTGATGCGGGAAAAGACGCAGAAGCCAGGAAAAGCCGCACCCAAGGCGGAAAAGGATGCCGACACGCGTGCGCTGGAAGGGGATCTGTCCGCCACGCTGAAGATGCGCGTCCAGATCAAGCATGTCGGGACCGAGGGCGGTCAGATGACGATCACCTATCGCGATCTCGACCAGCTGGACCGGCTCTGCCAGATCCTCGCCGGAACCGCCTAGCTTTCGGGCCGGGTGGCAATGAACACGGCCACCGACGCCAGAACCAGCGCCTGCACCGCAAGGATCGGCGGGCACACACCCAGCAACGCCGCGAGCAGAACACTGCCCAGCATCGCCGATAGCGCGAGAATCTTGGCCGGACGCCGGATCGCCCCCCGCTCCTGCCAGCGCTTGATGTCCGGCCCAAAGACTGGATCGTTCAGCAGCTTCTGGTGCAGCCGCTCTGACGAACGACCAAAGGCCCATAGCGCGATCAGCAGAAACGGCACCGTCGGCAGGATCGGCAGGAAGGCGCCCAGAACGGCAATGCCAACCGCCAGCCAACCAATGCTCAGATAAATCAGGCGCATCTAGCCGGCCATCTGCCGCAGGACATAATTCAGCAGCGGCCGACCCGCCGCCGTCGCAACGGCACGATCAGCGCTGATGGACAACAGCCCATCGTCAACCACTTGCGCCACCCGCGCATCGTCCAGCCGCCCGCCCTTGGCCCGATACCGCGCCAGATCCATCCCCTCGGTCAGGCGCATCGACATCAGCAGATACTCCGTCGCCTCGTCATCCGCTGTCTGCAGGTCGCAAACCACATCCCCAGCGCCCTGCTGCTCGACCCGCTTCAGCCACGCCCCCGGCGCCTGCTCGGCAACCGTGGCATAGCGCCCGTCAGACAGCGTCAAGCGCCCATGCGCCCCCGGACCCACGCCCGCCCAGTCGCCCTGCCGCCAGTAAGTCAGGTTATGCCGCGATTCCGACCCAGCCGCCGCGTGGTTCGAGACCTCATAGGCCGGCATGCCGAACCCGGACAGAACCTCCTGCGTCTCGAAATACATATCCGCCGCCAGATCATCCTCCGGCAGCCCGCGCAATTGCCCTGCCGCATGGCGGGCGCCAAAGACCGTCCCCTGCTCGATCGTCAGCTGATAAAGCGACAGGTGGTCCACCGCCATCGCCACAGCCTCGCGCAACTCCGCGCGCCACGCCGCGGCGTCCTGATCCTGCCGCGCATAGATCAGATCGAAGCTGACGCGATCGAACGCCGCCTTCGCCAGATCGAACGCCGCCCGCGCCTCCGAAACGCTATGCATCCGCCCCAGGCGCCGTAGATCCGCGTCACTCAGTGCCTGAACCCCCAGCGACAGCCGCGTCACCCCTGCATCCGCATAGCCACGAAACCGCGCCGCATCCGCACTACCCGGATTTGCCTCCAGCGAAATCTCGATATCATTTGCAAAGGGCCAGACAGCCCGCGCCGCCTCGATCACGGCCGACACCGTCTCGGGCTGCATCAGCGAGGGCGTCCCGCCGCCAAAGAAGATGCTGTTCAGCACCCGCCCCGGCGTCGCCGCACCAATCCGCGCGATCTCGGACCTAAAGGCCCGCGCCCATCGCTGCTGGTCGATCTGCCCCGCGACATGGCTATTGAAATCACAATAGGGACATTTCGAGGTGCAGAACGGCCAGTGGACATAGAGCGCAAAGCCCCCATGCCGCCAATCCTCCACCAAAACCGATCTCGGCTCAGGCAAAGCATGCCTGCAACATCTTCTGCACCGCAATGGCGCGATGGCTCAGCGCATTCTTTTCGTCAGGGGTCAACTCGCCCAAGGTCCGGTCCTTGCCGTCCGGCATGAAGATCGGATCATAACCATGCCCCTCGGCCCCGCGCGGTGGCCAGACGACCTGCCCCGGCAGGACCCCCTCGAAGACCTCCTCGTGCCCGTCGGGCCAGGCCAGCACCAGCGTGCAGCGGAACTGCGCGTGACGGGGGTGCGGCGCGTCCCGCTCTTCCAGCGCGTCCCAAGTCCGCTGCATCGCTATGCCGAAATCGCGCCCCGAGCCCGTCTCGGCCCAGTCGGCGGTATAGACGCCCGGGGCACCGTCCAGCGCATCGACGCTGATCCCGCTGTCATCGGCCAGCGCCGGCAGCCCGGTCGCGGCCACCGCCGCCCGGGCCTTGATACGGGCGTTGCCGACAAAGTTGTCCTCGGTCTCGACCGGCTCGGACAGGTTCATCTCGGCCGCGCCCACGACCTCGACGCCGTAGGGTGCCAGCAGCGCCCGCATCTCGTCCAGCTTGCCGGCGTTATGGGTCGCAACCAGCAGCCGCTGGCCTTCAAAGCGTCGCATCACAGGGCCGCCTTCTGCGCCGCCACCAACTCGCCCACGCCCGCATCCGCCAGATCCAGCAGCGCCCCCATCTCGTCGCGCGAGAATGTCGCACCCTCAGCCGACATCTGCACCTCGATCAGCCGCCCAGTCCCGGTCATGACAAAGTTACCATCCGTCCCCGCCTCGCTATCCTCGGCGTAATCCAGATCGACGACCGGTTGCCCTGCGTAAATGCCGCAGGACACCGCGGCGACGTGATCCAGCATCGGGTCGCTGCTGACCATCCCGGCCTCGACCAGCCGGTTCATCGCCAGCCGCAGGGCGACCCAACCGCCGGTGATCGAGGCGCAGCGCGTGCCGCCATCGGCCTGGATCACGTCGCAATCGACCACGATCTGCCGTTCCCCCAGCGCCCGCAGGTCGACGCCCGCCCGCAGCGACCTTCCGATAAGGCGCTGAATCTCAACCGTTCTTCCGCCCTGCTTGCCCGTCGCCGCCTCGCGGCGGTTGCGCGTGTTGGTCGCGCGTGGCAGCATGCCGTATTCAGCCGTTACCCAGCCCTTGCCGGTCCCGCGCAGAAAGGGCGGGGCTTTTTCCTCGATCGACGCGCTGCACAGCACCTGCGTGTCGCCGACCCGGATCAGGCAGGAACCCTCGGCATGCCGCATGACCCCGGTCTCGATTGTAATTGCCCGCATTTCGCTTAAGTTCCGGCCAGAGGGACGCATCGGATTTCCTTTCCTCATTCGGCGTTCAGATACAGGCCAGCACCGGAGGGACGCAAGCCCGCATGACCAACCGCCACCTGCTCGACGAACTCAACGACCGCTCGCGCGAGGTGTTCCGCCGCGTGGTCGAAGCCTATCTGGCCACGGGTGAGCCGGTGGGCTCGCGCACGTTGACCCGCGGCATGGCCGAAAAGATCAGCGCGGCCACCATCCGCAACGTCATGCAGGATCTCGAGTTCATGGGCCTGCTGGAATCCCCGCATGTCTCGGCCGGCCGCCAGCCCACCCAAAGCGGCCTGCGCCTGTTCGTCGACGGGTTGATGGAGGTCGATCCCGTCGCCCATTCCGACCGCGAAATGATCGAGCAGACCTTGGGCGCCGGTGCGCCCGACGTCGGCTCGCTGCTCGATCGCGTAGGCGGCGCGCTGTCCAGCATGACCCATGGCGCCAGCCTGGTCCTGACCCCGAAGCACGAGGCGCCGATCCGCCATATCGAGTTCGTCAGCCTCGCCCATGACCGCGCCCTGGTGGTGCTGGTCTTCTCCGACGGTCAGGTCGAGAACCGCATCTTCACCCCGCCGCCCGGCCAGACGCCCTCCTCGATGCGCGAGGCGGGCAACTTTCTCAACGCGCTGGCCGAGGGGCGGACCCTGACTGAGCTGCGCCAGCACATCACCCGCGAGATCGCCCGCCGGCGGCAGGAAATCGACAGCCTCGCCGCCGAACTGATCGAGCAGGGCTTCGCCGCCTGGGACGGCGACGATTCCGACGCCCGGCTGATCGTGCGCGGTCAGGCCAATCTGCTGGATGCCGATGCCGCCGATCTGGACCGGGTCCGGCACCTGTTCGACGATCTGGAACGCAAGCGCGACATCGCGCAGTTTCTCGACCTGACCGAAGGCGGCGACGGGGTCCGCATCTTCATCGGCTCCGAGAACAAGCTTTTTTCACTTTCGGGTTCCTCTCTGGTAGTTTCTCCCTATATGAACTCCGACCGAAAGATCATTGGCGCCGTGGGCGTGATCGGACCGACGCGGCTGAACTATGGACGTATCGTGCCGATTGTGGATTACACGGCGCAACTGGTCGGACGTATCCTGTCCGGCCCGAAAGGATGAGGATGATGAGCGAGCAAAACACCGACGACCTGCCCCTCGACGAGGATTTCACCGATCCGCTGGCCGATCCCGGCGACGAGATCGAGCGCCTGACCGCCGAGCGTGACGAGTTCCGCGACCGCCTGATGCGCGCGCTGGCCGATTCCGAAAACGCCCGCAAGCGCGCCGAAAAGGATCGCCGCGACGCCGAGCAATACGGCGGCTCGCGCCTCGCCCGCGACCTTTTGCCCATCTACGACCATCTTCACCGCGCCATCGAGGCCGTCCCCGAGGAACAGCGCGCCGATCACGCCGCTTTGCTGGAAGGGGTCGAACTGACCCTGCGCGAGCTTGGCAACGTCTTCGGCAAGCACGGCATCACTGTGCTGCGCCCGGACAACGGCACCCGCTTCGACCCACAATTCCACGAGGCCATGTTCGAGGCCCCGATGCCCGGCACCACGGCGGGCGAGATCATCCAGCTGATGGAGCCCGGCTTCATGATCCACGACCGGCTTTTGCGTCCCGCGAAGGTCGGCGTCAGCTCGTTCAAACCGGCCTGAGCCGGTCCGTTTTCAAGCAAGAGGTTAACATGCCGAAATTCGTTCTGGACGACGAAGACGAGGATGAGCGCGAGCAGCGACCGGCCGAGCCCGGTCTGGGGCTGCCCGACAGCGGCAATATCGGCAAGCTGTATTTCAAATCGCGCAACGTCATCGTCGCCGGCGAGATCAACGACAAGCTGGCGCAGCGAACCGTGGCCCATCTGCTGGCGCTGGCCGAGGAAAGCGACGCGCCGATCAACCTGCTGATCTCGTCGCCCGGCGGTCACGTCGAATCCGGCGACATGATCCACGACATGATCCAGTTCATCCGCCCCACCGTGCGCTGCATCGGCTCGGGCTGGGTCGCCTCGGCCGGGGCGCTGATCTTTGTCGGCGCCTCGCGGAAAAACCGCTATTGCCTGCCCAACACCCGCTTTCTGCTGCACCAGCCCTCGGGCGGGATCCGCGGCACCTCCAGCGACATGATGATCCAGGCGGAACAGGTCCGGCTGATGCGCGAGCGTCTGAACCAGATCTTTGCCGACGCCACCGGCCAGACCATCGAGCGGATCGAGAAGGACACCCATCGCGATTTCTGGCTGAACACCCAGGAAGCGCTGGACTACGGCCTGCTGGGTCAGGTCATCACCTCGGTTGGCGAGCTGAAATAGACCCGCAGCGGCAAGGGGCGGCGCCTTTCAGCGCCGCCCCTGTTCCATCAAGCCCGCGAACCTCAGATCGCGGCTTTCAGCTTCTCGGCCATATCGGTTTCCTCCCAAGTATAGCCCCGGCAGGTCCGACCGCCATAGCTGATCGGCCCCGGCTCTTTGCCGAAATGCCCATAGCTGGCCGTGGGGCGATAGATCGGATGCAGCAGGTCCAGCTCGCGGATGATCGCGAAGGGCCGCAGGTCGAACACCTCGCGCACCGCCCGGACGATTTTTGCCACCGGCACGGTTTCCGTCCCGAAGCAGTTGAGCGAGATCGAGGTCGGTTCCGCCACCCCGATGGCATAGCTGATCTGGATCTCGCAGCGCTTCGCCAGCCCCGCCGCGACGATGTTCTTGGCCACCCAGCGGCCCGCATAGGCGGCCGAGCGGTCGACCTTGGATGGGTCCTTGCCGGAAAACGCGCCGCCGCCATGCCGCGCCATGCCGCCATAGCTGTCGACGATGATCTTGCGCCCGGTCAGCCCGCAATCGCCGACCGGCCCGCCGATGACGAATTTGCCGGTCGGGTTGATGAAATACTTCGTGCCTTCCGACAGCCAATGCGCGGGCAGCACCGGCTTGATGATTTCTTCGATCACCGCCTCGCGCAGATCGTCCATGCCGATTTCGGGGTTGTGCTGCGTCGACAGCACCACCGCGTCGACCGCGACCGGGCGGCCGTCATCGTCATAGCGGAAGGTCACCTGCGATTTCGCGTCAGGGCGCAGCCAGGGCAGCGTGCCGTCGCGGCGGACGCGCGACTGCCGCTCGACCAGGCGGTGGGCATAGGTGATCGGCGCCGGCATCAGCACATCGGTTTCGTCCGAGGCATAGCCGAACATCAGCCCCTGATCGCCGGCCCCCTGCTCTTCGATGGTCGAGCGGTCGACACCCTGATTGATCTCGGGCGACTGCTTGCCGATGATGTTGATGACCGAACAGGTCGCGCCGTCGAAGCCGACCTCGGACGAGTTGTAGCCGATATCGGTGATCACGCCGCGGACGATGGATTCCAGATCCACCCAGGCCGTCGTCGTGATCTCGCCCGAGATGATGGCGACGCCGGTCTTGACCATGGTCTCGCAGGCCACCCGGGCGCGCGGGTCTTCGGCGATGATCGCGTCCAGCACCGCGTCCGAGATCTGGTCGGCGATCTTGTCGGGATGTCCCTCGGACACGGATTCCGAGGTGAAGATGTTGTATTCGCTCATGCTCTCAATACCGATAATGGTCCGATTTGAACGGGCCTTCCTGAGGGACGCCGATGTAGTCGGCCTGTTCCGAGGACAGTTTCGTCAGCTTCGCGCCGACCTTGTCCAGATGCAGCATCGCGACCTTTTCATCCAGATGCTTGGGCAGGATATAGACGCCGGGTTTGTATTCATCGCCCTTGGTCCACAACTCGATCTGGGCCAGCACCTGATTGGTGAAGCTGGCCGACATTACGAAGCTGGGATGGCCGGTGGCGTTGCCCAGGTTCAGCAGTCGGCCCTGCGACAGCAGGATGATGCGATTGCCCGAGGGCATCTCGATCATGTCGACCTGATCCTTGATGTTGGTCCATTTGTGGTTCTTGAGGCTGGCGACCTGAATCTCGTTGTCGAAATGGCCGATATTGCCGACGATGGCCATGTCCTTCATCCGGCGCATATGCTCCAGCCGGATGACGTCCTTGTTGCCCGTGGTGGTCACGAAGATGTCGGCGCTGTCGGCCACGTCTTCCAGCGTCACCACCTCGAACCCGTCCATCGCCGCCTGCAGCGCGCAGATCGGATCGACCTCGGTCACCTTGACGCGCGCCCCGGCCCCGGCCAGCGAGGCCGCGCTGCCCTTGCCGACATCGCCATAGCCGCAGACGACGGCGACCTTGCCCGCCATCATCACGTCGGTGGCCCGGCGGATGCCGTCGACCAGGCTTTCCTTGCAGCCGTATTTGTTGTCGAATTTCGACTTGGTGACGCTGTCGTTGACGTTGATCGCCGGGAAGGGCAGCAGCCCCTTCTTATGCAGGTCATACAGCCGGTGAACGCCGGTGGTGGTCTCCTCGGACACCCCCTGCAGCATGTCGCGCTGACGGGTGAACCAGCCGGGGCTGGCGGCCAGCCGGGTGCGGATCTGGGCGAACAGGGCCTCTTCCTCTTCGCTGGTGGGGGCGGCGATCAGGTCGTCCTCGCCCGCTTCGACGCGGGCGCCCATCAGGATATACATGGTCGCGTCGCCGCCATCGTCGAGGATCAGGTTCGCGCCCTCTTCGAACTGAAAGATCTGGTCGGTATAGGACCAGTATTCGGTCAGCGTCTCGCCCTTGACCGCAAAGACCGGCACGCCCGAGGCCGCGATCGCCGCCGCCGCGTGGTCCTGCGTCGAATAGATGTTGCACGACGCCCAGCGGACCTCGGCGCCGAGCGCGGTCAGCGTCTCGATCAGCACGGCGGTCTGGATCGTCATGTGCAGGCTGCCGGCGATGCGGGCGCCCTGCAGCGGCTTGGCCTCGCCATATTCCGCCCGCAGCGCCATCAGGCCCGGCATCTCGGTCTCGGCGATGTCCAGCTCTTTGCGGCCGAAATCGGCGAGCGCGATGTCTTTGATGATATAATCGGTCATTTCAGGCCCCTTGATGATGTTGCGCCATACCACCGCACGGGGGCCGGATCAATCGACCCGGCCGGCTTGCGCGCTGTCATGGGCTGGCCTAACGCTTTGGAAAACGGGGGCGGGACATGACCAAGTTGCTGGCGGATGTGGGCGGAACCAATGCGCGGCTGGCGCTGGCGCGGGATGGCGGCGTCGACCGGGACAGCATCATCCGTTACCGCGACCGCGACCACGCCAGCTTCGGTCAGGTGCTGCAGGCGTATTTGCAGGCCCAGGGACAGCCGAGGCTGGACGCAGTCTGCATCGCGGTGGCCGGCCCGGTGAGCGGCGGTCAGGCCCGGATGACCAACCGCGACTGGCAGATCTCGGAATCCGGTCTGGCCCGCATGACCGGTGCCCCCCGTGTGCGGCTGATCAACGACCTGATGGCGCTGGGCTATGCCTCGGCCAGCCTGCCCGCCACGGGTCAGGCTGTGCTGCGCCCCGCCCCGGCCGACCGGGCGCGGAACGGGCAGTCGCTGGTCGTGGGCGTGGGCACCGGGCTGAATGTCTGCGCCGTTCAGCGCGCCCCCGATGGCCGGATCGTCTGCCGCGAGGCGGAGGAAGGCCACACCCGCCTGCCCGCCAACATCGCGCAGGCGCTGGCCGACCGGATCGGGGCCGACGCGCTGCGCGGCTTTTCGTCCACCGAGGAAACCTTCGCCGGGCGCGGGCTGGAACGGCTGCATCGCTGCCTGCATGGCGGGTCCGCGATCGGCGCCCGCGCCCTGTCCGAAGCCGCCGAGGCGGGCGAGGCCGAGGCCACGGCCACGCTCGATCTGCTCAGCGACCTGTTTGGCCTTTTGCTGCGCGAATACGCGCTGCGCTTCATGCCGCTGGACGGGCTGTGGCTGGCCGGATCGGTGGCCCGCAGCCTGACCAGCCGCGCCGACCGGATCGCCGCCGCCTTCCTGTCCCAGCCGCAGATGCGCCACATCCCGCAGGACACGCCGCTGCTGGTCATCCGCGACGACATGGCGGCGCTGAATGGCTGTCTTGTCGCGCTCACCTGATTTTTGCCAATCCGCGTGCGCGGCGGCTGGATTTTCCAACCCGATGCTGCGAACATCCCCGCAAGAGCAAGAGGGGCAGGAATGAGGCAGACCGCAAAGCTGGTGGTCATCGCGCTGACGGTGATGGGTGGGGTCATGTCGCAGGCCGCCGCGCAATCCGCCTCATCCTCGAACCCTTTTTCCGGCCTGTCGCGCCTGTTCGGCGGCGGCGGTGAAAAGCCCGTCACGACCGAGGAAGGCCGCGTGCTCGGCCCGCCGGTCGAGTTGGACGTCGTCATCGTCGATGGCGACGACGACCTGCGCGACCCGGTCCGCAGCGCCTCGCTGGTCGCCGGCGCGCTGGCCGAGGATCGCAACACCGGGCAGGACATGCTGGCCGCCGCGCGCGGCGATTATGCGCGCGTGCTGGGCGTGATGTATGACGAGGGGTATTTCTCGGCCATCATCAACATCACCCTCGACGGGGTCGAGGCGGCGGGGATCGCGCCGCTCGATGCGCCGAAATATGTGGGCAAGGTGGTCATCGCCGTCGATCCCGGCCCAAGGTTCAAATTCGCCCGCGCCGAACTGGCGCCGCTGGCGCCCGGCACGCGGCCCGACCCGGATTATGCCGTGGGCGAGACCGCCGGGACCGGCATCATCAAGCGCGCCACGACATCAGCGATCCGCGACTGGCGCGACGCCAGCCACGCCAAGGCCCGTGTCGAAGGCCAGCAGATCATTGCCGACCACAACGCCGCCGCGCTGGAATCCTCAGTCGCGCTGCGCCCCGGCCCGCCGGTCACCTTCGGACGGCTTCATGCCAGCGGAAATGAACGCCTCTCGACCCGCCGCCTGCTGAAGATCGCCGGCTACCCCGAGGGCCGCCCCTTCGATCCTGACGAGCTGGAAACCGTCCGCAAGCGCCTGCGCCGCGCCGGCGTGTTCTCGGCCATCACCCTGGTCGAGGCCGACAATCTGAACCCCGACAACTCGATGGATATCGACCTGAAGGTGGTCGAGCAGAAGCCGCGCCGGATCGGCGCCGCCTTCGAGATCTCGAATGTCGATGGCGCCTCGCTGTCGGCCTATTGGCTGCACCGCAACCTGCTGGGCGGGGGCGAGCGGTTCCGCATCGAGGCCGCGATCAGCGACATCAAGGTCGATGGCGACGGGCGGGATTACTCTTTCGGGATGCGCATCGACCGCCCGGCCACGCTCAGCCCCGACACGACCGGCTATATCGACCTGCAACTGTCCGAAGATAACGAGCCCGATTACTACCTGCGCAGCGGCAGCTTTGCGCTGGGCTTCAACTATATCAAAAGCGACCGCCTGACCGCAGACATCGCCGTGGCCTTCGTCCGCCAGCGGATCAATTACGGCAGCGAGCGTTACGATTACCGCGTCGTCTCGCTGCCCGGCAAGATCACCTGGGACCGCCGCGACGATCTGAAGAACGCCAAGCGCGGCTTCTACCTGCAAGGCGGCGCGACGCCCTTCAAGGGGTTTTCCGGCACGGGCTCGGGCGCGCAACTGACCGGCGAGGCGCGGGTCTATCGCAGCATGCTGACCGATGACCGCCTGACCTTCGCCGCGCGCGGCCGGGCCGGCACCGTCCTTGGCCCCACGATCATCGACACCCCGCCCGACTATCTGTTCTTTTCCGGCGGCGGCGGCAGCGTCCGGGGCCAGCCCTTCGAATCCCTCGGCTTCCGCGTCCCCATCCCCGACACCACCGAAACCGCCTATGTCGGCGGCCAGAGCCTTGTGAACGCCAGCATGGAGGCCCGGTTTCAGGTCCGCGAAAAGATCGGCGCGGTGGCGTTTCTGGATGCCAGCCAGATCTGGGATGACGGCGCCTGGAAGGGCGAGACGAAATGGCATGCGGGCGCGGGCGTGGGGGTGCGCTATGACACGCCCATCGGGCCGCTTCGCTTCGACGTGGCGACGCCGATCCACGGCAATGACGAAGACAGCAAGGTCCAGCTTTACCTGGGCCTGGGACAGGCATTCTGATGATCCGTCGCTTCCTTGCACCGCTGGCCTTTCTGGCGCTGATGCCGTTAGCCGCCCCCAGCCCCGCGCAGACGCCCGCCGCGGCCGAGACGGTGGCCGAGATTTCCGAACAGACCGACGACGATCAGGGCTTTCTGACCCGCTTCGTGCAGAACCGCCTGTCGGGGGCCGGGCGCACGGTGCGGATCGACGGCTTTCGCGGCGCGCTGTCGTCGCGGGCGACCTTTGACCGGATCAGCGTCGCCGACGACAAGGGCGTCTGGCTGGTCCTGCATGACGGCGCGATCCAGTGGACCCGCTCGGCCCTGCTGCGCGGCCGCGTCGAGGTGGGCGAGCTGCAGGCCGCGCTGATCGAGATCCCGCGCGGCCCGGTGTCCGAGGACGAGGACGAGGAACCAAGCCGCGCCGAGGCCCGCAGCTTCAACCTGCCGGAACTGCCGGTCGCGATCCAGATCGAGCATCTGAACGCCGAGCGCGTGGAGCTGGGCAGCCCGCTCTTGGGGGAAGAGGCCGCGATCACCATCGACGGCTCGATGTCGCTGGCCGGGGGCGAGGGGCAGGCGGATGTGGCAATCCGCCGCGTCGATGGCGACAGGGGGATCTTCACCTTCAAGGGCAGCTTCGACAATGACAGCCGAGAACTGCATGTCGATCTGGAGCTGGACGAAGACCCGAACGGCATCTTTTCCCGCCTCGCCGGGATCGAGGGCCGCCCCGCCGTCAGCGGCCGGATCAAGGGCGACGGCCCGCTGGGCGATTTCGCCGCCGATATCAGGCTGGCGACGGACGGGGTCGAACGGGTCAGCGGCCAACTGGCGTTCCAGACCGCCCAGGGGCCGGAAGGCGCGCCCGGCAACAGCTTTTCGCTGGACCTTGGCGGCGATCTGGCGCCGCTGCTGCCGCCCCAGAACCGCGATTTCTTCGCTGGCGACACCCGCATCACCGCCACCGGCTGGCGGGCCATGTCGGGCCGGCTTGTGGTGGACGAGCTGGCGCTGCAGACCGACGCGCTGAAACTGCGCGGGCAACTGGCCACCAATGACAGCAACGCCCCGCAAAAGCTGGACCTGTCCGTCGATTTCGGGGAAGAGGCCGGCGCCCAGGTGCTGCCGGTCACAATCCCCTTCATGAACCCGCCGATCAACGTGCTGTCCGGCAGTCTCGACGTCGATTATGACGCGAGCCAAGGCTCTGGCTGGCAGCTCAAGGGTTGGCTCAGCGAGATCGACCGGGCGCAGATGCGGGTCAAGCGGCTCGATCTGGACGGCAGCGGGCAGGTCCGGCTGGCGCAGGGCGAGACGCTGGAACAGGTCGATGGCCAGATCGGCTTCGACGCCAGCGGCATCAACGTGGTCGACGAACGCCTGCAAAAGGTTCTGGGCGAGACGCTGTCCGGCACCACCGGTTTCGACTTCACCCCCGGCGACGTGCTGGTGCTGTCCGACATGCAGATCACCGGCAAGGATTACGGGCTGCAGGGCGGGCTGACGCTGGACGGGCTGACCAGCGGGATCGTGCTGTCTAGCGACAACCTGACCGCGCGGCATGACGATCTGTCCAACCTGTCGGAACTGGCCGGTCGCCCGCTGGGTGGCAGCGCCTCGGCCGATCTGACCGGGTTTTTTCAGGTGCTGACTGGCGCCTTTGACGTGCAGGGCACCGTCACCGGCCGCGATCTGAGTGTGGACGAACCACGGCTCGACCGGCTGCTGGCCGGCGAATCGCAGATCGCGCTGTCCGCGGGCCGCAGCCAGGACGGGACCGAACTGCGTCGGCTGGCGATCAACGCGCAGCGGATCACCCTGACCGCGCAGGGGCAGGTGACCTCGACTTTCACCGATCTGACGGCTGACTTCGACGTCCCGACGCTGTCCGACATCGACCCCGCGCTGCAGGGCGCGATGCAGGCGCAGGCGCATGTGGTGGGCGAGAACGGCAAGCGCCGGGTGACGCTGGACGGGCAGGCGACGGGGCTGAAGACCGGGGTCGCGGCGCTGGATGGCGCCTTTGCCGGCACGTCCGACCTGACCGCGACGGTGCTGGAAAGCGCCGATGGCGGGTTCACCGTGACCGAGCTGGCGCTGCAGAACGACCAGCTTGCCCTGACCGGCGGCGGCGTCATCGACGGCACGCAGGTCGATGGGCAGTTCGACCTGAATTTCAGCGATCTGGCGGCTTTGGGCGAGACCTTCGGCGGGCGGCTAAACGCGCATGCCGAAATCGCCACCCGCGACGGTGTGCGCGAGATCACCATCGACGGCAACGGCACAGATCTTCGCGTGGGGCAGCCGAACCTGAACAACGCGCTGGCCGGCGAGACGCAGTTTTCCGCCCAGGCCACGCAAACGGGCGACCAGATCCTGCTGGATCAGGCGCGGCTGACCAATCGCGACCTGATCGCCACCGCGCAGGGCAGCATCTCTGGCTCGGGCACGAACCTGACCGGCAATGTGACGCTCGACTCGCTGGCGGCGCTGTCGGGCGATTGGGACGGCTCACTGACCGGTGATCTGGTGCTGACGCAGGGGCCGCAGGGCACCCGCGCGCTGCGGGTCGAGGCGACGGGGCAGGACCTCGCGCTGGGCCCGGATGCCGAGAATGCCCTGCCGGGGCAAACCGACATCACCATCAGCGCCGAGCAGACGCCGGACGGGACGCTGCGGCTGGACAGCTTCGATCTGCGCCACCCAAGGCTGCAGGCGCAGGCCAGCGGCTCTGTCGCGGACGGGGCCATCAACGGGCAGGCGCAGGCGCAGATCGCGGATCTCGCCGCGCTGGGTCGGGGCTGGCAGGGGTCGCTGGACATCAACGCCGGGCTGACCACCGACAGCGACGGCGCCCGCGCGGTCGAGATCACCGGCACCGGGCAGGATATCCGTCTGGGCCAGCAGCAGACCGACGCCGCGCTGACCGGCACGACCCGGATCGACATTGCCGCGCGTCAGGAAGGCGACGGCGCGATTGACGTCAGCCGGGCCAGGATCACCAACGACCAGCTCGACATCAGCGCGCAGGGCCAGATCGGGCAGGCGCAGACCGATGCCACGGCGCAGATCGTCGTCCGCGACCTCGCCTCGCTGGGGCTGGGGCTTCAGGGCTCGCTGGACGTGGACGCCCGCTTTGCCGATATCGGCGACGGCGCGCGGCGGCTGACGGTCAGCGGCCATGGCAACGATCTCTCGCTGGGTCAGATCGGCGCGCAAAGCGGCACCGGCCGGACCGAGATCGACATCGCCGCCGTCGAACGCGGCGACACCTATGTGATCGAGCGGGCAGAGCTTGCGTCCGCGCGCAACAGCATCGTCGCCTCGGGTCAGATCGGGCCGCAGGGCACCGACGCGCAGGCGCAGCTGGCGCTGAACGACCTTGGCGCCTTCGGGCTGGGCATGTCGGGCGCGCTGAACGCGCAGGCCCGGCTGACCGACGCTGAAAACGGCGCCCGCGACTTTTCGCTGACCGGCACCGCGCAGGATCTGGCGCTGAACCAGGCCGGCGCCGACAGTGCCCTGCTGGGCGAGACGCGGATCGAGGTGACGGGGCAGGAACAGGACGGGGTGATCACGCTCGACACCGCGACCATCGCCCATCCCAAGCTGTCCGCCGACGCCTCGGGCCGCTTCGGCGAGGGGCAGAGCGATCTGACCGCGCAGCTGGACGCCAGCGACCTGTCCTTTCTGGGCCGCGACTTTGGCGGCGCGCTGCAGGCGCAGGTCACGCTGCAGGATCAGGACGGCGCGCGCCAGTATCGCCTGACCGGCACCGGGCGCGATCTGCGGCTGGGACAGGCGCAGGCCGATGCCGCCTTGCAGGGCGAGACGCGGCTGGAGGTGCAGGCCGAACAAAGGGGCGGACGGCTGGATATACAGAAGCTGCAGGCCGAGAACGCGCAGCTCAGCCTGTCCGGGCAGGGCAGCATCGGGGACGGCCAGACGGATTTTCAGGCCGACGCCGTCAGCCGCGATCTGGGCTTTCTGGGCCAAGGCTTCGGCGGCTCGGTCCGGGCGCGGGCCGTGCTGCGCGATCAGGGCGGGGTGCAGAACTTTACCATCAGCGGCACCGGGACGGACATCACCACCGGCACCGCCCCGGCCGATGCCGCGCTGCAGGGCGAGACGCGGTTTTCGGCGCGCGGCATCCGCAGCGGCAGCACCATCCGGATCGACGAGGCGCAGGCCCGCAACGCCCGCCTGACCGCCACGGCCGAGGGGCTGGTCGGCGGCGGTCGCACCGATCTGCGGGCGACGCTGAACGCGGCCGATCTGGGCTTTGTCAGCCCGACGCTGCGCGGCCGCGCCCGGATTGAGGGGCGCGTCGTCGATCAGCCGGGCGATGCCCGCCGCATCACCGCGCAGGGCGAGCTGACCGGCCTCGGCATCGGCAATCCGCGCCTCGACGGGCTGCTGGCCGGGACGACGCGGCTGGAACTGGCCGCGATTCAGGACGCCAGCGGGCTGCGCATCCAGAACCTCGACGCGCGCAACCCGCAGCTGCGCGTGATCGCCAATGGCAACCCGGTCGAGGCGCTGAATGTCGATGCCCGGCTGGCCGATCTGGCCGCGCTGGTGCCCGGCCTGAACGGTCCCGCGCAGGCGGTCGGCACCATCCGTCAGACGCCCGAGGGCAACCGGATCGAGCTGGACCTGACCGCCCCCGGCGGCACCCGCGCCCGCGTCGCCGGGCTGCTGGCCGGGACGGCGACCGATCTGCGCATGTCCGGGGTGGGCGATGCCGCGCTGGTCAACCCGCTGCTGCGCACCCGCAGCGTCGAAGGGCCGGTCCGCTTCGATCTGCGGATGCAGGGCGAGCCGGGGCTGGACGCGCTCAGCGGCACGCTGAACCTCGACAATGGCCGGCTGGCCGAGCCGCGCATCGGCCTGACGCTGCAGGGGCTGAACCTCTCGGCGCGGCTCGATCGCGGGCTGATCGCGGTCGATCTGCGCGGCGGCCTGTCCGCCGGGGGCAGCGTCAGCGTCGATGGCAATGTCGATCTGCGGTCGGGCAGCCCGGTTCTGGACCTGACTGCGCGGCTGAACAGCGCCGTGATCCGCGACCCCAGCCTGTATGAGCTGACCGCCGACGGCACCGTGACGCTGACCGGCCGTGCCGCCGACGGCCCGCTGGTCGGCGGCACCATCAACATCCTGCATGCAGAAATCCGCATCCCCTCGACCGGTCTCGGCGGGGCCAAGGCGATCCCCGACATCATCCACCGCAACGACAGTTGGCAGGCCGCCGCCACCCGCGCCAAGGCCGGGATAGAACCCTATGGCAGCGCCGCCGCCCAGGCCGCCGGCCTTGGCGGCCCGGCCGCGATCCCGCCCGCCAATCCGGCGCGCTTCGACCTGACCATCCGCGCCCCGAACCAGGTCTTTATCCGCGGCCGTGGCGTCGATGCCGAACTGGGCGGCGAGATGCGCCTGACCGGCAACGCCCGCACCCCCATCCCCATCGGCCAGCTATCGCTGATCCGGGGCCGCGTCGATCTGCTGGGCAAACGCTTCGACCTGACCGAGGGGCTGATCGAGCTGCAGGGCAGCCTCGTCCCCGTCATGCGGCTGGTGGCGTCCCATACCGAGGGCGGCATCCTGACCCGCATCATCATCGACGGCGATCTGCGCGAGCCGGACATCACCTTTGAATCGGTCCCCGAACTGCCGCAGGAAGAGGTGCTGTCCTATCTGCTGTTTGGGCGCGGTCTGGACCAGATCAGCGCCCTGCAGGCCGCCCAGCTGGCCAATGCGGTGGCGGTGCTGGCCGGGCGTGGCGGCATCGGCGTGGTCGGCAATATCCGCGAGGCCGCCGGGCTGGACGATCTGGACCTGACTGTAGACGATGAGGGCAATGTCGCCGTCCGGGCCGGGAAATACCTGTCCCGCAACGTCTATACCGATGTCGAGGTCAACGGCGACGGCGAGACGCAGATCAACCTGAACCTCGACCTGACCGAGTCCCTGACCGCCCGCGGCTCGGTCGGCAGCGACGGCGACACGTCGATCGGCATCGCGTTCGAGCGGGATTACTGACGCCGGGGCGGCCCAAGTCCAGCGAACGGCGGGGGTCGGGAAAAGTTGCCCTGGCGCAAATGCCACCTCGATGCTGCGTTGCGGCATCGGGTCGCAGGTCTTGATTTGCAGCCCTCGCAGGCCCCAGCTTGTCAGCATGTGTTGACTTGCTGCGGCATGGCATTCCATCTGGCGGTCGGCGCTGCCGCTGCGCGCTGACCCGTCCCGGCCATCGGGGCAAACGCATTGGACCGAGGAGACGGGAATGCCGAAATCCAATCTGAAACGCTTTGCGCCCCTGATCCTGCTGGTCGCGGTCATTGCCGCCTATCTCGGCTGGACGCAGTTGCAGGCGCCCGACCTGCCCGACGGCTTTGCCGCCGCCAATGGCCGGATCGAGGCGACCGAGATCGACATCGCCGCCCTGACCGGCGGCCGCATTGCCGAGATCACCGCGTCCGAGGGCGATTTCGTCCGTCAGGGCGATGTGCTGGTGCAGATGGATGTGGTGCAGCTGAACGCGCAGCGCCGCCAGGCCGAGGCGCAGCTGCGTCGGGCCGAGATCGGCGTCCAGACCGCGACCGCCCTTGTCGCGCAGGCCGAGGCGCAGCAGCGCGCGGCGGCGGCCTCTGTCGATCAGGCGCAGGCGATGGCGGATGCGGCGGCGCAGCGTTATGCCCGCTCGGCGCAGCTGCGCGACAGCAACACCGTTTCGCAGCAGGTGCTGGACGACGATCTGGCCCGCGACCGTCAGGCCAAGGCCGGTGTCGCCTCGGCCGAGGCGCAGAAGGCCGCAGCCGAAGCCGGGATCAGCAGCGCCAAGGCTCAGGTGGTCGATGCCGAGGCCGCGATCGAGGCCGCGAAGGCGTCCATCGACGTCATCTCGTCGGCCATCGATGACGCGACGCTGACCTCGCCCCGCGATGGGCGCATCCAGTATCTGATCGCGCAAGAGGGCGAGATCGTCGGCTCGGGCGGGCGCATCCTCAGCCTCGTGGATCTGGGCGATGTCTACATGACCGTCTTCCTGCCGACGTCGCAGGCCGGGCGCGTGCAGGCGGGCGCCGAGGTGCGGCTGGTCATGGACGCGGCGCCCGATCTCGTGATTCCGGCGACCGTCTCCTATGTCGCCGATGTCGCGCAGTTCACCCCCAAGACCGTCGAGACCGCCGATGAGCGCGAAAAGCTGATGTTCCGCGTCCGCGCCCGGATCGAACCGGAATTGCTGACCCGCTATCTGGAACACGTCAAGACCGGCCTGCCCGGCATGGCCTATATCCGGCTGGACCCCGAGGCCGAATGGCCCGATGCGCTTGCCGATGTCGTGACATGACCGCGCCCGCCGCCCCGGTCGCGCAGGTCCGCAACCTGACCCTGCGTTATGGCGATGTGACCGCGCTGGATGATGTGACGCTGGACATCCCCGCCGGGCGCATGGTCGGGCTGATCGGCCCGGACGGGGTCGGCAAATCCAGCCTGCTGTCGCTACTGGCCGGGGCGCGGGTGATCCAGCAGGGCGAGGTGCAGGTCTTGGGCGGCGACATGCGCGACGCCGGGCACCGCCGGCAGGCCGGGCCGCGCATCGCCTATATGCCGCAGGGGCTGGGCAAGAACCTGTATCCGACGCTGTCGGTGCAGGAGAACCTGGACTTCTTCGGCAGCCTGTTCGGCCATGACAAGGCCGAACGCGCCCGCCGCAGCGCCGATCTGCTGGGCGCGACGGGGATGCTGCCCTTTCGCGACCGTCCGGCGGCGAAACTGTCCGGCGGCATGAAGCAGAAGCTGGGGCTGTGCTGCGCGCTGATTCACGACCCGGATTTCCTGATCCTCGACGAGCCGACGACCGGCGTGGACCCGCTGGCCCGGCGTCAGTTCTGGGACCTGATCGCCCGCATCAGCCGCGACCGCCCGCAGATGAGCGTCATCACCGCCACCGCCTATATGGAGGAGGCCGCGCATTTCGACTGGCTGGTGGCGATGAACGCGGGCCGGGTGCTGGCCACCGGGACGCCCGCCGAATTGCTGGCCCGGACCGGCGCGAAGAACCTTGACGAGGCGTTCATCGCGCTGCTGCCCGAGGCCGACCGGGGCCGGGACGCGGCGCTTGTCATCCCGCCCCGCACCGGCGGCAGCGAGGAAATCGCCATCGAGGCCGAGGGGCTGACCCAGCGGTTCGGCGACTTCACCGCCGTCGACAACGTCTCGTTCCGCATCCGGCGGGGCGAGATCTTCGGGTTTCTGGGCTCGAACGGTTGCGGCAAGACCACGACGATGAAGATGCTGACCGGCCTGCTGGAACCGACCGAGGGTCGGGCCAAATTGTTCGGGCATGAGGTCGATGCCCGCGACCTTGCCGTGCGCCGCCGCGTCGGGTTCATGTCGCAGGCGTTTTCCCTCTATTCCGAACTGACGGTGCTGCAGAACCTTGAACTGCACGCGCGCCTGTTCGCCATGCCCGAGGCCGCGATTCCCGGGCGCGTGCAGGCGATGATCGACCGCTTCGGCTTGGGCGCCGTGACCCACAGCCTGCCCGAGGCGCTGCCCCTGGGCATCCGCCAGCGCCTGTCGCTGGCCGTGGCGATGATCCACGGGCCGGAGATCCTGATCCTGGACGAGCCGACATCGGGCGTCGATCCGGTCGCGCGCAACGCGTTCTGGCGGATTCTGGCGGAACTGTCGCGCAATGACGGGGTGACGATCTTTGTCTCGACCCATTTCATGAACGAGGCCGAGTGGTGCGACCGGATCAGCCTGATGCATGCCGGCAAGGTGCTGGTCAGCGACACCGCGCAGGCGATTGCCGCGTCCAAAGGGCATGCCACGCTGGAGGCCGCCTTCATCGACTATCTGGAAGAGGCCATCGGCGAAAGCGAAGCCGCCCCTGCGCCGCAAGCCCCGGCCCCGGCTGCACCAATGGCGGCCGCCCCGCCCGCGCGGTTCAGCATGCGGCGTCTGCTCAGCTATTCGCAGCTGGAAAGCCTGCAACTGCAGCGCGACCCGATCCGGCTGGCCATGGCGCTGATCGGCAGCCTGCTGCTGATGATCGTCATCGGCTATGGCATCAACATGGATGTCGAGAACCTGTCCTTTGCCGCGCTGGACCGCGACCGCACCACCACCAGCCGCGATTATATCGAGAACATTGCCGGCTCGCGCTATTTCCACGAACAGCCGGCGCTGACCGTTTACGACGATCTGGACGCCCAGATGCGGGCGGGCCGGATCGCGCTGGCGGTCGAGATCCCGCCCGGTTTCGCCGCCGATATCGCGCGCGGTCGCGATGTCGAGGTCGGCGCCTGGTATGACGGCGCCGCCCCGCAGCGCGCCAACACCGTGCAGGGCTATGTGCAGGGAATGCATGCCGACTGGATCCAGCGCCACATCCGCGAGAGTTTCGGCCCCGCCGCCCTGGCGGGGAATTTCGAGCTCGTGACGCGCTATCGCTATAACCCCGACGTCCGCTCGATCATCGCCATCGTCCCGGCGGTGATCCCGATCCTGCTGCTGATCATCCCGGCGATGCTGACCACGCTGTCAGTGGCGCGGGAACGCGAGCTTGGCTCGATCATCAACTTCTACGTCACCCCGGTGACAAGGTTCGAGTTCCTGATCGGCAAGCAGCTGCCCTATATCGCCATCGGGATGCTGAACTTCTTTCTGATGCTGGTCATGGCACGGATGCTGTTCGGCGTGCCCTTCAGCGGCAGTCTGGCCGGGTTCACGCTGGCCGCGCTGGTCTATGTCACCGCGACGACGGCGCTGGGGTTTCTGGTCTCGGTCTTCATCGCCAGCCAGGTTGCGGCGCTGTTTGCGACCGCGCTGCTGACGCTGATCCCGGCGATCTCCTATTCCGGGCTGATCGACCCGGTGTCCTCACTGGCAGGGTTCGGGCAGGTCATCGGCACCATCTATCCGACGACATGGTTCGTCACCGTGGCCCGCGGTGCGTTTTCCAAGGCCTTCGGTCTGGCCGAGATGATCCAGCCGATGCTGGCCATGGCGCTGGCCGTGCCGGTCATCCTGGGGGCTGCGATGCTGTTTCTGAAGAAGCAGGCGAGGTGAGGCCATGAATGTCCGGAACATCTGGAACCTCGGCATCAAGGAATTGCGCGGCCTGCTGCGCGACCCGATCATGCTGCTGCTGATCGTCTATGCCTTCAGCCTGTCGATCTGGACCTCGTCCCATGCCGCGCCCGAGGCGCTGGCCAACGCCACCATTTCCATCGTGGACGAGGATCAGTCGCACCTCTCCTCGCGCATCATCTCGGCCTTCTACCCGCCCAATTTCCTGCCGCCCAAGCTGATCACGGCGGATGAGATGGACCGGCGCATGGATGCGGGCGAGGATACCTTCGCGCTGAACATCCCGCCCGATTTCGCCCGCGACGTGCTGGCCGGCAAGGCGCCCGCGATCCAGCTGAACGTCGATGCCACGCGGATGAGCCAGGCCTTCACCGGCAGCGGCTATATCCAGCAGATCGTCACCGCCGAGGTGTCGGAACATGTCGCCGGCCACCGCGCGCCCACGGCGTTGCCGGTGGGGCTGGCGCTGCGGGCGCGCTACAACCCCTCGCTCGATCCGGTCTGGTTCGGCGCGATCACCAGCGTCATGCAGTCGATCACCATGCTGTCGCTGGTCCTGACTGGCGCCGCGCTGATCCGCGAGAAAGAGCATGGCACCGTCGAGCATCTGCTGGTCATGCCGGTCACGGCGGGCGAGATCATGCTATCCAAGATCTGGTCGATGGGCGGGGTCGTGCTGCTCGCCTCGGCCTTCGCGCTGACGGTGGTGGTGCAGGGGGTGATGGCGGTGCCGATCGCCGGCTCGCTGCCGCTGTTTCTGGCCGGCGCGGTGCTGATGCTGTTCGCGATGACGGCGATGGGCGTCTATCTGGCGACGGTGGCGGGCACCATGCCGCAATTCGCGCTGCTGATGATGCTGGTGCTGCTGCCGCTGCAGGTGCTGTCGGGCGCGCTGACCCCGCGCGAATCCATGCCCGAATTCATCCAGACGCTGATGCTGGCCGCGCCGAACACGCATTTCGTCATGCTCTCGCAAAGCATCCTGTTTCGCGGGGCGGGCATCGCGACGGTCTGGCCGCAGTTCCTGGCGCTTGCGATCATCGGCACGGTGCTGTTCATGCTGGCGCTGCGGCGCTTCCGTGGTTTCCTGCAATAAGGGGACCGGGCGGGGGCGCAGGCCCTCGCGAGATCGAAAACTGACCGAAAGGACGAGACATGGCGAAGAAAGCCCAGAAACGTGAGAGTGCAAAGCCGAGCGGGAAGTCCCCCGCGCCGGCCACGTCGCCCGAAGCGGTGAAGGCGGCGCCGGTGTCGTCGGAAAACAAGGCGGCCACCGCGCCGGGCAAGACTCCGCGGAAAGCGGCCACGGACCCCGCGCCGGTGGCCGGTAAGGCGGTCGAAGCCACGGCAGCGAAGCAGACATCGCCCAAGCGCCCCGCGTCCGCCAAGCAGCCCGCACCCAGAGCCGCAGCCAGCCAATCCACGCCCGCTGCCGCCCCGGCGGCATCCACCGCCGCGCCGGTCAAACCCGAGCCGGCGAAACCTGCGCCCGAGGCGTCCAAGTCTGTCCACTCCAGTCCCGCGCCGTCCCCATCCGCAGACGCCACGCCCTCGCCGGTGAAGCAGCCGACGCCGGCACCCAAGGCCACCGCGCCCGCGCAGAGCCAGCCCGCGACTCCCACCGCCCTCCCCGCAACTATCCCGCAACCCACCCCACTGCCGCAGCCGACTGCGGGCGAGACCGACCCGCTCGGCGCCGAGGTCTTTCAGGCCTTCGACCGGATGCGGGCCGCCAATCTCAGCCATGTCACCGCCGGGATCTCGCCCGGCGCGCTGGCGACGGCCTATTTCGACTGGGCCTTTCACCTCGCCTCGGCCCCCGGCAAGCAGATGGAGCTGGGCCTCAAGGCCGCGCGGAAATGGCGGCGGCTGGCGGCGTGGCTGTGGTCCTCGGCCGTGGACCCGGAGACCCCGCCTGTCATCGCGCCGCTGCCCGGCGACCGCCGGTTTGCGCATGAGGCGTGGTCGAAGCCGCCCTTCAACCAGTTCGCGCAAGCCTTCCTGCTGCAGCAGCAATGGCTGCACAATGTCACCACCGACGTCCCCGGCGTGACCCAGCACAGCGAGAATGTGGTCTCCTTCGTGGCCAAGCAGATGCTGGACATGCTGTCGCCGTCGAACAACCCGCTGACCAACCCCGAGGTCATCGCCCGCACCCTGGCCACCGGCGGCATGAACTTCCTTGAAGGCTGGAAGAACCTGGCCGAGGATCAGGCCCGCATCGCCACCGGCCGCCCCCCGGTCGGAACCGAGGATTTCGTGCCTGGCCAGACCGTCGCGGTAACGCCCGGCAAGGTCATCTACCGCAACCACCTGATCGAGCTGATCCAGTATTCGCCCACCACCGACAAGGTCCACCCCGAGCCGGTGCTGATCGTTCCGGCCTGGATCATGAAATATTACATCCTCGACCTCAGCCCGGAAAACTCGCTGATCAAATGGCTGGTCGGGCAGGGTCACACGGTCTTCGTGATCTCGTGGCGCAATCCCGACGCCTCGGATCGCGATCTCGAGATGGACGATTATCGCCAGATGGGCGTGATGGCGGCGCTGGATGCGATCGGCGAAATCCAGCCAGATCAGAAGGTGCACGGCGTCGGCTATTGCCTTGGCGGCACGCTGCTGTCCATCGCGGCGGCGGCCATGGCCGGGCAGGGCGACGACCGGCTGGCCAGCATGACCCTGCTGGCCGCGCAGGTCGATTTCACCGAACCCGGTGAACTGGCGCTGTTCATCGACCCCAGCCAGTTGCATTTCCTCGACAGCATGATGTGGAGCCGGGGGTATCTGTCCGCCGACCAGATGGCCGGTGCCTTCCAGCTCTTGCGCTCGAACGATCTGATCGGGTCGCGGGTGGTGCGCGAATATCTGATGGGCGAGCGTTCGCCGATGTTCGACCTGATGGCCTGGAACGCCGACAGCACCCGAATGCCGTGGCGGATGCACAGCGAATATCTGCGCCGGCTCTATCTGGAAAACCAGCTGTCCTCGGGGCGGTTCACGGTCGATGGCAAGACCGTGCTGCTGCAGAACATCCGCGTCCCGGTCTTTGCCGTCGCGACCGAGCGGGACCACGTCGCGCCCTGGGAATCGGTCTACAAGATCCACCAGTTCAGCGATTGCGAGGCGACCTTCGCGCTGACCTCGGGCGGGCATAATGCCGGCATCGTCACCCCGCCCGACCATCCGCGCCGCCATTACCGCCTGGCCACCCGCAAGCGCGGTGCGCCGCTGCTGTCCGAGCAGGCCTGGATGGATCGCCACGAGCCGGTTCAGGGGTCGTGGTGGCTGCCCTGGCAGGCGTGGCTGGCCAGCCGGTCCTCGACCCCCGTGGCGCCGCCTGCGATGGGGGCGGCGATCTGCGACGCGCCCGGCAGCTATGTTCACCAGAAATGAGGCCGCAATGACCCAGACGCTGACCAACCGCACCTTCGATCAGCTTCGGATCGGCGACCGGGCCGAACTGACCCGCAGCGTCGGCCCCGAGGATATCTCGCTGTTCGCGGCGCTGTCGGGCGACAACAACCCGGCGCATCTGGATGCCGCTTTCGCCGCCGACGGGCCGTTCGGCCATGTCATCGCGCATGGGATGTGGACGGCGGGGCTGGTCTCGGCCGTGCTGGGGACGCGTCTGCCGGGGCCGGGGACGATCTATCTGGGGCAGGAAATCCGCTTTCGCCGCCCGGTCATGCCCGGCGACACCATCACCGCCTCGCTCGAGGTGGTCGAGCTGATGGCCGACACGCGCCGCGTGCGTCTGGCCGCGATCTGCACCAATCAGCAGGGCGAGACGGTGCTGGAAGGCGACGCGCTGGTGCTGGCGCCCAAGACCCCGGTCACATGGCATCCCGGCCCGCTGCCCAAGGCGGTGATCCACCACCCCGGCCGCTACATGAGTTTTATCGAGCAGGCGCGGGCGCTGCCGCCCGTCACGGCGGGGGTGGTGCATCCCTGTTCGAAAGCCGCGATCATGGGCGCCATTGAGATCCGCGACGAGGGGCTGATGGACCCGATCCTGATCGGTCCCGAGGCGCGGATCCGCGCCGCCGCCGACGAGGCCGGGGTCTCGCTGGACGGGATGGTGATCGAGAATACCGAGCACAGCCACGCCGCCGCCGCCCGCGCCGTCGAGATGGCCGCGCGGGGCGAGATCCAGGTGCTGATCAAGGGCAGCCTGCACAGCGACGAATTGCTGGGCGCGGTGGTGTCCAAGACCGGCGGCCTGCGGACCGAGCGGCGGATCAGCCATATCTATGGCATGGACGTGCCCGCCTATGGCAAGCCGCTGATCATCACCGATGCCGCGATCAACATCCAGCCGACGCTCGACCACAAGCGCGACATCTGCCAGAACGCGGTGGATCTGATGCGCCTGCTGGGGGCGAAACAGCCCAAGGTCGCGGTGCTGGCGGCGGTCGAGACGGTGAACGAGACCATGCCCGCCACGCTCGACGCCGCCGCGCTGACGGTGATGGCGGCGCGCGGGCAGATCACCGGCGCGCTGGTCGACGGGCCGCTGGCCTTCGACAATGCGATCAGCCCGGAATCGGTGGCGACCAAGGGGATCGTCTCGCCCGTGGCCGGGCAGGCCGACATCCTGCTGGTCCCGGACCTGGAAGCCGGGAACATGCTGGCCAAGCAGCTGATCTATTTCGCCGGCGCGACCGCCGCCGGGCTGGTGCTGGGCGCCCGCGTGCCCATCGTGCTGACCAGCCGCGCCGACCCGCTGTCCGCCCGCATCGCCTCGGCGGCGCTGGCGAAACTGGCGGTGATCCGCAAGGCGGAAGCGGTGGGGTGAGGGTGGTGCTGTCTGCCGCCTGAGGCGCGCGCGGTAACGGCTGCGGGCGGGGCTGATCGTCCAGTGGCTTCAAGACGAGCCGGTGACAGCCTGATCCGGGGTGCGACAACAACGGTGTGTGGTGAAGCTGACCCGCCGAATGTTCTAAAAGGAACTTTCCGACCTGCGCCAGCCCTTCCGACTGTCCAATTCGCTGGGTCAGGGCGATGGCCCTGATCCGCCTTCAGAGGCGCCGCACAGTCTCGCTCGGCACGGTTCGGATCGCTCCCGCACATCAGGCGTCATCCAACTTCACGCACCCTGCGCAAGCACCTTGCCCACCTGCCCCATCCCCCGCTACATCTCTCGCCACGAAAGCCCTTTTCATGGCGACACATGCTCCCTCGCGTCTTGGGAAATGGCGAATTGCGCAAGCTGCTGGCCGCTCAGGTGCCGGCGGATTTTGCGGATTGGCTGGATTTCGTGGCCATCGGTGCGCTGCTGGCCTTTGTCTGGCAGGCGCCCAGCATCGCCTATGCGCTGCTGGCGGTGGCGATGGGCGCGCCCTATCTGCTGGTCGGGCCGTTTGCCGGGGCGCTGGTCGACCGCTGGTCGGTGCGGGCGGTGCTGATCGTCAGCAATCTGGGGCGCGGCGCGGCCACGGCGGCGTTCTTTCTGGCCGATGACTGGCCGCTGCTGCTGGCGCTGATCGCGCTGCGGAGTTGCGTCGACAGCTTCTTCACCCCGGCCAAGCAGACCGCCATTCAGGCGCTGACCGACAGGGCCGAGCGCGCCTCGGCCAACGGGCTGAGCCATGCCATCAACCAGGCGTCCAAGGTCGTGGCGCCGGGGCCGGGGGCGACGCTGCTGATCTGGCTCGCGCCCGGCAGCGTGTTCATGCTGAACGCGGGGATTTCCGCTCTGGCGGCGGTGCTGACGATGCGGCTGGCCCCGATCCGGCGGCCGGCGACGGATCACGACCCCGAAACCATGTTTGCAGGCGTCCGCGCGGGGTGGGACGTGGTGCGGCAGAACCCGATCATCCGCACCGTGGTGCTGATGATGGCGGCCAGCTATTTCGCCATGTTCATCTATGACACCTTCATCGCGCCGCTGACCCGCGAGTTAGGTTTCGCGCCCCAGCATCTGGGCTATGCGCTGGCGGCGAGCGGGGCGGGGGGCGTGCTCGGCTCGGTCGTGTTCACCCTGCTGCCGGATCTGCGGCGGCCGCAATACTGGGTGGCGGCGGGGACGGCGGTCGCCTCGGTCGTGCTGCTGATCCTCGGCGGGGCGGAGCTGCTGGGGGCGGAACTCGCTGCGGTGGTGCTGGTCGCGATCTTTCTGGTGCTGGGCTTCGTCTCGGCCATGTCGGTGGTGCCGATCCGCGTCGTGCTGCAGAACGAGGTGCCCGATCACCGCATGGCCTCGGTCACCGCGCTGGGCGAGGCGGCGAACATGACCGCGCTGCTGGCGGCGCCGTTTCTGGGCGCGGTGCTGGCCGAGGCGATCTCGGTCGGCGCGCCCTTTGTCGCGGGCGGGATGATCACGCTGATCGTCGCCGCCGTGGCCGCGCGGGCAGAGTGGTAGGCGCGGGGGCTGTTCGGCCGCCACGAACGCCGTTTTCGGGATTGCGCCACGGGCAATTTCGCACGCAGGATACCAGATTGCAGCCTGAGACGTCGCAGACCGCAAGGAACATCGCCATGACCACGCTTTTCGCCGCCGAAGGGGGTCTGACATGACCTCTGGCATCCATCACGTCACCGGCATCACCGCCCATGTCCAGCAGAATGTGGACTTCTACGCGGGCTTTCTGGGGCTGCGGCTGGTCAAGCAGACCGGCGGGTTCGAAGATGCCGAGCAGCTGCACCTGTTCTATGGCGACCAAGCGGGCAGCCCCGGCACCGTCATCTCGTTTCTGGTGTGGGAGGCCGCAGGGCGCGGCCGCGTCGGGCATGGGCAAATCTCGGAGATCGCGCTGGCGATCCCGCCGGCGAGCCTGGGCGACTGGCTGACCCGCGCGATGCGCGCCGGCGTCCCGGTCGAGGGGCCGATGCGCGAATTCGGCGCCCCGGTGCTGCGGCTGCGCGACCCGGACGGGCTAGTGGTCAAGCTGGTCGGCATCGACCGCCCCGCCCCCGCGCCCCTGCACGATGCGAACGCGCCCACCCGGCTGCACAGCGTCACCCTGCTGTCCGAAAACCCCGACCAGACCACCGCCTTTCTGGACCGCTTCGGCTATGCCCCGCACAGTGCCGAGGGCGGGATTCAGCGGCTGGCATCGGACCGCGACGTGGTGGACATCCGCGACGCCTCGGGCTTTGTGCCCAGCATCCCCGGCGCGGGCATCGTTGATCACGTCGCCTTCCGCGCCCCGGATACGGTCGCGCTGCGCGTCATGCGCGACGGGCTGGCGGGGATCGAGACCTCCGAGATCCACGACCGAAAATATTTCACCTCGCTTTATATGCGCGAGCCGGCCGGGACGCTGCTGGAATACGCCACCGACGGGCCCGGCTTTGCCGTGGACGAACCGCCCGAGCGGCTGGGCGAGACGCTGATGCTGCCCCCGCACGAGGCCGCGCGCGAGCAGGACCTGCGGGTGATGCTGCCGCAATTCGCGCGGCCGGGCGAGGACCGCTTCCCGATCCGCGACCTGCCCTTCATCCACCGCTTTCACCGCCCCGCCGATCCCGATGGCAGCACCATCGTCCTGCTGCACGGCACCGGCGGGAACGAGGCTGATCTGATGCCGCACGCCCATCGGCTGAACCCGCGCGCGACGCTGCTGGGCGTGCGCGGCCGCTCGACCGAGGAAGGCATCAACCGCTGGTTCCGCCGCTATCACGCGGTCAGCTATGACCAGGCCGACATCCGCGCCGAGGCCGAGGCCTTTGTCGTCTTCGCGGCCGAGGCCGAGCGGGCTTATGGCCTCGACGCCGGGCGGATGAGCTATCTGGGCTATTCCAACGGCGCGAACCTGCTGGGTGCGGTCCTGCAACTGCATCCCGGCACCATCCGCCGCGCGATCCTGCTGCGCGGCCTCCAGGTGCTGGACGACCCGCCCCGCCCCGACCTGACCGGCACTGAGGCGCTGCTGATCACCGGCGCGGACGATCCCTTTGGCCGCATGGCACCCGCTTTGGCCCAAGCCCTACGCGACGCCGGCGCGGATCTGGAGAACCCGGTCATCGACGCCCAACACGCCCTGACGCCGGAGGACGCAGAGATCGCCGGCAACTGGCTTGCGGCGCGCGAGGGGCGAGGGTGAGGACGCTGGGCGGGGTGCCTGAGTTGGCAGCGGGACGCAGGATTTACGCGGTGCTCTGATGACCGTCGCCCCACGCCCGGACACGTTTCGGGCAACGCTGACGTAGCGGTGATTCCTCTGCGCCGTAGCTGCGACAACGGATCAACTCACTCCACCTGAAACGGCGCGTAACCCTCCTCCCACTCCATCAGCGAGCTGATGCACCCATAGCGGCAGGGCGGGGGCTCTGGCGCGCAGGCCGCAAGAAGCAGCAGCGCGAGGCAGGCAAGACGAACCATGAGATCACCATTTACAACTCGAACACATGTCACAGACACAGCCATCCTAGCCGGTTTTCGCCGGACTGGGTATAGAAGGCAGCGAAAGGCGGGGCAGGATGGCGGGCGGCTTACTCGCGGATCAGATACAGGGGCTGGGCGCGGTCGGGCTGGCGCTGCGGCTGATCGGGGCCGAGCTGCTGGTGCGCGGCGTCGGCGGGACGATCATCGAGACCGAGGCCTATACCCAGGATGACCCCGCCTCGCACAGTTTTCGCGGACCGGGGCGGGCCAATGCGGCGATGTTCGGGCCGCCGGGCCACGCCTATGTCTACCGCTCCTATGGCATCCATCTGTGCCTGAACGTCGTCGCCCGGCCGGGGGAAGCCGCACTGATCCGGGCGCTGCTGCCGCAGACGGGGGTCGAGGCGATGCAGATGCGGCGCGGCCGGGCGCCCCTGTGCAGCGGGCCGGGGCGGCTGACCGAGGCGCTGGGGATCACGCCCGAGGATGACGGCCGGGCCTTTGACGGCGGCGCGCTGTCCATCGTTCTGCCCGAGGCGACGCCCGAGCTGCTGGTCGGCACCCGCATCGGCATCTTGAAGGCGCAGGACCGGCCGTGGCGGTTCGGGCTGGCCGGGGCGAAGGGGTTGAGCAGGCCGTTTCGGTGAGGTGAGGTGAGGTGAGGTGAGGTGAGGTCCCGGGGGTCGGGCTGAACGGCTCGGGGGGACGGGCTTCGCGGTCTGCCTCTGCGCCCGCCGCGTCGCTCTTTACCTCATCAGCCAAATGCAGACCCACGTTCGCTTTGGCCTTGTCGCCTGCTTCGGCGGTCCACTCCTCACTCGAAATCAACCGGATCGCGCCGATGCCCTCTACGCCTGAGTGAGCAATAACCTAACACTAGAAGCAGCGTATTCGCTCTCGCCGCCCCCTCTCAGAAACCCGCTTGCCCCTTTGCCGCTGGCGAGGCTTGATGCGCGCCAGCAAGCGCCACATCTGCAAGCGGGACGCAAACGTGATATTTCTGACCATCTGGCCGATCTTCGCGCTGATCTGCCTCGGCTTCGTGCTGGCGCGCAGCGGCTTTCCCGGCGCCAGCTTCTGGCCCTCGGCCGAGCGGCTGAACTATTTCCTGCTGTTTCCCGCGCTGTTGGTCACCAGCCTGGTGGACGCGCCGCTGCGCGATCCGGCGATCCTGCGGATGGGGGGCGCGGCGGTGGGGACGATCTGCCTCGCGGCGGGGGCGATGGCGCTGCTGCGGCTGGCGCGCCCCACGCCTGCGGCGCGTTTCGGGCCGGGGCTGCAGGGGATGATCCGTTTCAACACCTATCTGGGGCTGGCGATTGTCGCGAGCCTTGCGGGGCCGGACGGGCTTGGGCGGGCGGCGGTCTATCTGGCGGTGGCGGTGCCGCTGGTCAATGTGCTGTCGATCCTGGCGCTGACCGAGCGTGGCGCCGCGACCTCGGTCATGATGCTGCTGCGGATCGTGTTCCGCAACCCGCTGATCCTCGCCTGTATCGTCGGCATCGCGCTGGCGCTGTCGGGGCTGGGCCTGCCCTTCGGCAGCGACCAACTCCTGACGCTGGTCGCGCAGGCGAGCCTGCCGCTGGGGCTGCTGTGCGTGGGTGCGGCGCTGCAACCCCGGGCGCTGCGGCAGGACGGGCTGCCGGTGCTGGGCGACACCATGCTGCGGCTGCTGGCAATGCCGGCGCTGGCGGCATTGGCGGGGCGCGTGCTGGGGCTGGACGGGATCGAGGCGCTGGTGCTGGTGGTCTTTTCCGCCATCCCCACCGCGCCCACGGCCTATATCCTGACCCGGCAGCTGAACGGAGACGGGCCGTTCATGGCCGGGCTGGTGACGGCGCAGACCCTCGCCTCGGCGCTGACGATCCCGCTGGTGCTGCTGGCCTTCGGGGCCTGAGGGTGCGGGACTGGCAAAAACGGCCGGCGCGGCTATACTGGGTGCAACCGCGATCCAAGCCGCAGGTGAGAGATGGTCGACAGCCTGACCCGACAGGCGAACTGGCGCCGCACCAACCCCCGCAAATACAGCGCCCATCTGGCCGTGCAGCGGGCCCTGAACGCTGGTGTGCTGCAAAAGGAATGCTGCGAGGTCTGCGGCGCGGCATCGGTCGACGCGCATCACGATCATTACGACCAGCCGCTGAACGTCCGCTGGCTGTGCCGGCGTCACCACACGCGGCTGCATCAGTTCGGCGAGGACATGTTTCCGCTGTTCCCCCGCGATCCGGCGGACTGACCCGCCGAGTCCGCCTAACCCAGCTTTTCCAGCACCTTGTCCAGCGTGATCGGGAAATGCCGGAAGCGGTGGCCGGTGGCGTTGGCGATCGCATTCACGATGGCGCCGGCGGTGCCGCAGGTTGCCAGCTCTCCGATCCCCTTGGCCTGCATCGGGTTCGAATAGGCGTCGCGGTCGTCCATCAGCAGCTCGATCTCGATATCCGGCACGTCGAGATTGGCGGGGACGTGATATTCCGCCAGATCGCGGTTGACGAAGCCGCCGTCGCGCGGGTCGGTCTGCACACTTTCCAGCAGCGCCTGTCCGATGCCAAAGATCATCCCGCCCAGACATTGCGAGCGTGCGGTCTTGGCGTTCAGGATGCGACCGGCGGCGAAAACGCCGGTCAGGCGGCGGATCTGCACCTCGCCGGTGACGCTGCTGACCGCAACCTCGCAGAACTCGGCCCCCCAGGAGGCCTGCCGGGTGTCCTGATAGGTCTGGCCCTTCTGGATCGTCCCGGTCCCTTGCAGCGTATCGCCGGCCAGGATCTCGGCCAGCCCGCGGCGGCGGTTGGCGGCGATGGCGATGCCGTCCTTCAGCGTCATCTCGTCGGGGTCGCACTCCATCCGCTCGGCCAGTTTCTGACGCACCGCCTTGGCGGCCATCATCACCGCGCTGCCCGCCGAGCCCGCCCCTTGCGAGCCGCCCGACCCGGCCGAGGCGGGCAGGTCGCTGTCGCCCAGCATCGTCGTCACGCGGTCCGGCGGCAGGCCCAGCATCTCGGCCGCGATCTGGGTCAGGATGGAATAGCTGCCGGTGCCGATATCGGTCATGTCGGTTTCGACCAGCGCGCTGCCATCGGGGTTCAGCGTCACGCGGGCGCTGCTGGGGCCCATCATGTGGACGCGGATGATCGCCGACATGCCCATGCCAATCAGCCATTCCCCCTGCCGCAGGCTGCCCGGCTGTTTCGGGCGGCGCGACCAGCCGAAACTTTCGGCGCCGCGCCGGATGCAGTCGGCCAGGCGGTGGTTGCTGAACGGCTTGCCGGTCGAGGGGTCGGTTTCGGGGATGTTGCGCAGCCGGAATTCGACCGGGTCGAGGCCCGCCGCCTCGGCCAGCTCGTCCATCGCGGCCTCGGTCACGGGCACGCCGATGGCCTCGCCCGGTGCCCGCATCGAGCCGGCGGCGGTCAGGTTCAGCCGCCCGATGTGATGGCCGATGACGCGGTTCTCGCCCGCCCAGGTGAAGCTGGTCGATTGTGTCACCGGCTCGCTGAAGCTTTCATCCGGCAGGTTCGAGACCCAGACCTCATGCCCGACGCCGGTCATCCGCCCCTGCGCATCGCAGGCCAGCCGCACCCGCTGGCGGCTTTCGCTGCGCCGGGTGGTGGTTTCGAACACCTGCCGCCGATGCAGCGCCACCGCGACGGGGCGGTTCAGCTTTTGTGCGGCGATGGCGGCGGCCACCGCCTCGTGGCTGATGCCCAGCTTGCTGCCGAAGCCGCCGCCGACATATTGCGACAGCACGCGGACCTTCTTGATGTCCAGCCCCAGCGAATCCGCCAGTTCCTGCGCATTGGTGTGCAGCATCTGATAGCTGCCACGCACGGTCAGCCGCCCGTCCTGCCACCAAGCGACGGCGGCATGCGGCTCCATCGCCGCATGGCTCATCGAGGGCGTGGAGTATTCCACATCGACCGAGAAGGCCGCGTCGCGCATCGCCTGATCCAGATCGCCCTGGCTTTGCTGCTGTTCGGGCGGGGTTTCATACTCGGCGCCGTCCGGGGTCAGCGTGGCCTTGTCGGACTGGTCGAGATATTCCGGCCGGGCGGCAAGGGCCGCATCGCGGGCCTGTTCGAAGGTCTCGGCCACGATCAGCGCCACCGGCTGGCCCTTGTAAAAGATCTCGGCCGGGCCCTGATAGGGCGCCTTGCCGGCCCCGCCCTGCGCCGGGTTGCGGATCATGCGTTCGTCGCGGATCACCGCCAGCACGCCGGGCATGTCGCGCAGCTCGCCGGTGTTGAAGCCGGTGACCCAGCCCTTGGCCACGGTGGCGCGGACCAGCCAGCCGAAGACGGTGCCGGGAGGATGGTCCTCATCCGCATAGGTGGCCGTGCCGCTGACCTTCAGCGGGCCATCGGGACGGTCCATCGGCGTGCTGATGATCCCCTGCGCGGTGCGGTCGAGCAGGTTTTCCTGATCGCGGGAATCCATCTTTTGGCCATGCGAGACTTCGATCGGGTCGGTCATCAGCCGTTCTCCTGCGTGGCGTCGGTCAGCACCGCGATCAGGCTGCGACGCAGCAGCGGTATCTTGAAATCATTGTCGCCCTGGCCCTTGGCGTCTTGCAGCACCAGATCGGCGGCGCGGGCGAACAGCTCGGGCGAGGGGGCCTCTTTGGTCAGCATCGCCTCGACCTCTGGCACGCGCCATGGCTTGGCGGCGACACCGCCAAAGGCCAGCCGCGCTGTTCCGATCCGCCCCTGATCCATCCCGACCACCGCGGCGACCGAGACGAGTGCAAACGCATAGGACCGCCGGTCGCGGATCTTGCGATAGATGTGCTTGCCCTGCAGCGGCGGCGGCAGGCGCACCCCCAGGATCAGCTCGCCCGGTTCCAGCCGGTTGTCGCGCTGCGGCGTGTCGCCGGGCAGGCAGTGAAACTCGGTCGCCGGGATGTCGCGCTTGCCGTCCGGCCCCTCGACCTCGACCACGGCATCCAGCGCGGCCATCGCCACCGCCATGTCGCCGGGATAGGTGGCGATGCAGTGTTCGGACGCACCGAGGATGGCGTGGATGCGGTTGACGCCGCCGATGGCCGCGCAGCCCGACCCCGGCTGACGCTTGTTGCAGGGCGCGTCGGTGTCATAGAAATAATAGCAGCGCGTCCGCTGCATCAGATTGCCGCCCGTCGTCGCCCGGTTGCGAAGCTGCGCGCTGGCTCCGGCGAGGATCGCCTTGGACAGCAGCGGCCAGCCCGTCCGCACCGCCTGATCCGCCGCCAGATCCGAGTTGCGGACCAGCGCCCCGATCCGCAGCCCCTCGCCCGCATCCGTGGCGCAAGGCTCGATCCGGTCAAGGCCGATATGGTTGATGTCGATCAGCCGCTCGGGCGTTTCCACCTGCAGCTTCATCAGGTCCAGCAGATTGGTGCCGCCGGCGATGATCCGCGCGGCGCTGCCGATGGCGTCGGCGGGCGTTCCGGCGCGGGTAAAGTCAAAGCGCTTCATGACGCGCCCCCGGTGCCGGTCTCCGCGACCTCGCAGATGGCATCGACGATGTTGGGATAGCACGAGCAGCGGCACAGATTGCCGGACATGCGCTCGCGGACCTCGTCGCGGGTCAGGCGGGGCGGGCCCAGATCCTCGCTGAGTTGGCTGGGCATGCCGTCGCGGATCTCGTCCAGCATGGCGGTGGCGGACATGATCTGACCGGGCGTGCAATAGCCGCATTGAAACCCGTCATGCTTGATGAAGGCCTGTTGCAGCGGCGTAAGGTCGCCCGGCGTGCCGATCCCCTCGATGGTGGTGATTTCGTCGCCGTCATGCATCACCGCCAGCGTCAGGCAGGAGTTGATCCGCCGCCCGTTGACGATCACTGTGCAGGCCCCGCATTGGCCGTGATCGCAGCCTTTCTTGGTGCCGGTCAGGTCCAGATGCTGGCGCAGCGCATCCAGCAGCGTGACCCGCGCATCGTCCAGTTGCAGCGCCCTTGGCGCGCCGTTGACGGTAAAGCTGACATCGATCACGGAAATCTCCTGCGGCTGGGTCACTGTCGGGGAACAACCTTGCGGGCTGTCGTGTTCCACCGAAGATGAACGAATTTGCCCCGACCCTGACCGCCAGTCCCGCCGCCGCGCCCGTCACGGCGGCGCCCGACCCCATGGGCGACCCGCTGCGGGCGCTGACGGATGGCGGCGTGCTGGCGGTCATCACGGGGGTCGCGGGCGCGCATTACCGCAACCCCGGCACGATCATGGCCTTCCCGGCTTCGGGCGGGGCGGTCGGGCAGCTCAGCTCTGGCTGCATCGACGCCGATCTGGCTTTGCAGGCAGCGCAGGTGGCGGCGGATGGACAGCCGAGGCGGCTGCGCTATGGCGAGGGCTCGCCCTTCCGCGATCTGGTCCTGCCCTGCGGCGGCGGGCTGGACGTGGCGCTGATCCCGGTCACCGACCCCCATCCGATCCGGCAGGCGGTCGCCGCGCGGGTCGCGCGGCAACAGGCCGTGCTGGGCATCGATCTGGACCTCGGCCGCATCGCGCTGAACGGTCCCGGCTTTCAGCTGCAGATCCGGCCCGAGACGCGGTTTCTGGTCTGGGGCGCGGGGGTCGAGGCGGTGGTCTTCGCCACGCTTTGCCGCGCTGCCGGCTATCCGGCCGCAGTGGCCAGCCATGACGACGCCACCGTCCGCGCCGCCGCCGCGCAGGGCGTCGCGGTCAACAATGCCATGCAGGCCGACGCATGGACCGCCGTCACCCTCTTCTACCACGACCACGACCGAGAGCCCGCGCTGCTCGCCCGTGCGCTCGCCACCCCGGCCTTCTATATCGGCGCGCAGGGCAGTCTGCGCAGCCACCAGACCCGCCTGCGCGCGCTGCGCGAGATGGGGGTGGCCGACGCCGATCTGGCCCGGCTGCGCGGCCCGATGGGGCTGATCCCTTCGGCCCGCGATCCCAAGGTGCTGGCGGTCTCGGTGCTGGCAGAGATCCTGGCCGAGGCGTCGCCGTGACAGCGCCGCTGACGGCGGGCGTGCTGCTGGCGGCGGGCCACTCGCGCCGCTGGGGGGACGGGAACAAGCTGCTGGCGTTGTGGAACGGGCGGCCGCTGGCAAGCTGGGCAGCGGATTCGCTGCGGCGCGCGCCGGTCGATCTGCGCGCGGTGGTCATCCGCGATTCGCAGGTCACCACGCTGATGCCGGGGCTGAAGCCGCTGGCCCCGCAGGGCGACGATCAGGCGGCAAGCCTGGGCGCCGCAGTCGCCTGGGCCGAGCGGCAGGGCGCGGCACGGCTGCTGATCCTGCTGGCCGACATGCCGGCCCTGCCCGACGCGGTCATCGCGGCGGTGCTGGACGGCTGCGGGGACCGCCCCAGCGGCGTCCGCCACCCCGACGGCCGCATCGGCGTTCCCGCCTGCTTCCCCGCGCCGGTGTTCCCGCAACTGCGAGGCATCACCGGGGACCGTGGCGCGGGCGCCTTGCTGCGCGGGGCCAACGCGGTCGAGGCCCCTGCCGAGGCGTTGATCGACGTGGACCGGCCCGAGGATCTGGCTGATCGGGCCTGATAGCAGCCCTCTGCCGCGACGTCCCCACCCGCTCCCGCAAGCCCCGCCCAAAAATCCGTGAACCCCCCGCGCCGTTTCGACGTTCCGCCCCACGAGGCAAGGCAAAAGGCGTGGCCATGGGACATGTGAAGACGGCGAGCGACCCCACCGACAGCGGCAAGGCCGCCGTCTATGCGGCGCTGATCGCCAATTGCGGGATCGCGGTGACCAAGTTCATCGCGGCATGGCTCTCGGGCTCATCGGCGATGCTGGCCGAGGGCATCCACTCCAGCATCGACACCGCGAATGAGGGTTTTCTGCTGCTCGGCCTCGCCCGCGCCAAGACCCCCGCCGACCACGCCCACCCCTTCGGCTACAGCGCCGAGATCTATTTCTGGGCCTTCATCGTCGCCGTGCTGATCTTCGCCCTCGGCGCCGGACTGTCGGCGTATGAGGGCATCCGCGCCATCCTGCATGGCGGCCACGAACCCGGCGGCGTGCCGTGGATCCCCTATGGCGTGCTGGCGATCTCGCTGGTGTTCGAAGGCTATTCCCTCTCGGTCGCGGTCAGCAAGTTCCAGCAGATGCGCAAGGGCCACGGCCTGTGGCGCGACCTGCGCGATATCAAGGACCCCACCATCTTTGTCGTGCTGGCCGAGGACGCCGCCGCCTGTCTGGGCCTGCTGATCGCCGCCGCGGGGCTGACCCTGTCCTGGCTGACCGGCAACCCGATCTGGGACGGCCTCGCCTCGATCGGGATCGGCGTCCTGCTGGCGGTGACGGCGTTCTTCCTGGCGGTCGAGGTCAAGGGGCTGCTGATCGGCGAATCGACCGACCCCGAGATCATCGACACGATCCGCTCGGGCCTGTCCGGGGTGTCCGAGATCATCGCGATCAACGACATCCGCAGCCTGCATTTCGGCCCCTATGACGTGCTGCTGACCATGAGCATCGACTTCAAGGACGACGTCACCTCGCAGCGGATCGAGGAAATCGTCACCGAAGCCGAACGCCGCATCCGCAAACGCTACCCCATCGTGCAAAAGCTGTATTTCGAAGTCCAGTCGCAAGCCGGTCACCACGCGATGTCGCGGCGGGGGTGAGGGTGGCGGGCTTGGGCGGAAGGTCCAAGGTGACGGAGGGCGGCTACCGGAAAGCGTTTGATCTGCGCTTGGGCCAGCCTCTTGTTGGTCAGCAGATTGCCAAGGGTCGCGTTAAGCCTCCTCAAGGTGCAGCAGAGTAGCCTATAATCACACCCTCGCCCTATCCGGCTCGGGGTCTCATCTTGCGCGCGAATAGCCCCCCAGCGTCAAAGAGCGTTAGGTGTCGCTAAGATCTTGCTCCCAACACAAGAAAACCGCGCCAATAACAACTTAATCACGCTTCAAGCGTCACAAGCTCATTGTCCGCGAACGCAAAAGCTACCGCCGGTCAGGCCCGCCAGCCAGTAAGTTCGCTAGCATTCCGGACCTACTGAAAAACCAATCCCACCTCGTCCTCACCCAACAGCCTCCATTCACCCGGCGCCAGATCGGCAGGCAGCGTCAGCGCCCCCACCGACTCCCGGTGCAGCGCCTCAACATGATTTCCCACCGCGGCGAACATTCGGCGCACCTGATGATAGCGCCCCTCGGTAATCGTCAGGCGCGCCTCGCGGTCCGAGATCACCTGCAACTCCGCCGGCGCCAGCGGCTTCTCGTCGCCCTCCAGACGCAAGCTCCCCGACGCAAACACCTCACCCTCCCGCCCCGTCAGAGGTCGCGCGAGGGTCGCGCGATAAGTCTTTCGGACATGACGCCTGGGGCTGATGATCCGGTGCAGCAGATCGCCATCATCTGTCAGCAGCAGCAACCCGCTCGTCTGCTTGTCCAGGCGCCCCACGGTCGAGACCGGAGGCCTGCGCCGCCGCCAGCGATCCGGCAGCAGGTCATGCACCAGCGGACCGTCCTCTTTGTGCGAACACGTCATCCCAAGCGGCTTGTTCAGCAGAATCACCATACCCGGCAGCGGGTCGAGCGGCTGCCCCCCCACACTCATCCGCACCGGCAGATCATCCGAGAGCGCAACCCGCGCCGCCACATCCGTCAGCACCACGCCGTCCAGCTCGATCCCCCCCGCCCGCGCCAGCCGCGCAATCTCGCTGCGCGAGCCGTACCCCATTGCCGACAGCAGCCTATCGACCCGAGACGTTACCATTTTTCTCATGCTGTCCAACCTGTTCCGCCTGCGAAGAGGCCCTATGCAGCATCAGCCTCCCACACCCTCGCTTGCAAGTCAGGCGGGCGTCACACAACTGCGACTTCTCCGGCGCTCAGTTCCTCTCAAGCCTCTACAGCCAAAGCAGGAATATCGGGCAAAAGTGAACACTTCGCTTCTTCTTTGCCCAAATACTCAATCCCGCACCGCCACCCGCGCGATCCTTAGAAAACACCGCAGGCCCCGACCGGTCCGCGGCCCCTCAGCGCCAACCCATTGAAAAAGGGCCACGTCCATCGCTGAACGCAGCCCCTCTCACCTCGCCCTTAAACCGCTTCAGGCCTTCGCATGCTCGTTGATCGAGCTTTCCGCCAGCTTGGTCAGATCCTCATCCGTCGTGGACTCCTCCTGCAGCGTCTGGTCCAGCAGCTTGGCGGCGTCCTTCATCCCTAGCTCGGTCGCCCAACGCTTCAGCGTGCCGTAGCGGGTGATCTCGTAATGCTCGACCGCCTGCGCCGACGAGATCAGCCCGGCATCGAGTGCGGGAGAGCCCTTGAACTCCTCCATGATCTCTTCGCCCTCGGTCAGGATGCCTTCGATCGCCTCGCAGGTCTTGCCGCGGGCCGTCTTGCCGAGGATTTCAAAGACCTGCTGCAGGCGCTCGATCTGGCCCTCAGTCTGTTCGTGGTGCTTCTCGAACGCCTTTTTCAGATCCTCAGACTGCGCCGCGCGCTTCATCTTGGGCAGCGATTTCAGGATCTTGCGCTCGGCGTAGTAGATGTCCTTGAGCGTGTCGTGAAACAGGTCGACCAGTGTCTTTTCCTTGGCCATCGCGGGATGCTCCTGATTGGGGATGTGATGATGTCGTGATGTGGTTGGGAAACGCCTGGCGGCGGGGCCGGTTCCTGTTCGCCGGGCGGTTTCCGGACCGGGCGCGGAATGGCGCCGAGGCCGGGAAAAGCCCCGCAGCTGGTGCGGGGCTTTCCGGTCGGCGCGGGCAGGTCAGGACTGCGACTTGCCCTGCTGCGAGCCTTGCGAGCCAGACCGCGAGCCCGACGCGCTGGACTGGCTGCCGGACTGGGAACCCGATTGGCTGCCCGATTGCGAACCGCTTTGCGAGCCGCTTTGCGAATCCGAGTCGGAGTCGCGGTCCGAGCGGTCCTTCACGCGCAGCATGTTCTGGACCTGCTGAACGCCGGGGCAGTCCTCGACGCAATCCTCGGCGCGGCGCTTGGCCTGGCGGCTGTCGACAGTGCCCTTCAGCGTCACCTCGCCATCCTTCACGCTGACCTCGATGTCCGAGGCGTCGACCTGTCCGTCATGCATCAGCCGGTCCGAGACGTCCTCGCGCAGGCGGTCGTCGCTGCGGGTATAGCCCTTGGGCCCCTTGCCGCGATGCTCGCCGTCATTGTGGTCGCGGCCCGAGCGATGATCGTCGCCCCAGCCGGACTGGCCGCGCTGATAGTCGTCCCGGCCCGAGCCGCCGCGTCCATAGCCGCCGCCATAACCGCCGCCGCCGTAGCCGCCGCTGCCGTAGCCGCCACCATAGCCGCCGCCGCGATAGTCGCCGCCGCCGGAACTGCCGCGCGCGTAATCGCCGCCGCCATAATCGCCGCGCCCGTAGCTCCCGCGCTCGAGATGCGCAGAATGGCCGCCGCGTTCCATGCTGCGCATCCGGTCGCCCGAGCGGCCGCCATAGCGGTCTTCATCCATGTCGCGGCCGCGCTGGTCGCGGTCCCGGTCGGACCATCCGCGCCCGCCCCAGTCATCGCCACCGCGCCGGTACTCGTCGCGGCCGTAATCGCCGCCGCGTCCCCGGTCGCCATAGCCGCCATAGCCATAATCGGAATCCCGACCGCCGCCATAGCCCGCGCCCCGGCCACCGCCGCGATAATCATCATCGCGGTCCCAGTGGCCGCCATAGCCACCGCGCATGTCGTCGCGATAGCGGTCGTCCTGATAGCGGTCATCGTCTCGGCGGGATCCGCGGTAATACTGATTGGGCATGATCGTCCTCCTTCAATGCAGCCAGATTTGGTGAGGTCCGAGTAACCGGAAGAGGGGCGAAATGTTCCCGGATCAGCAAGCGAGGGGTGGAAGAGGGAGCGGATTCTTGCATTGGAAGGTGCTTACAGGGTGTGGGACGTGATCGGTTGTCGGTCGAGCTGACACCGATGAAGTTGCCGGAGACGTTTCCCGCCCAGCACATGCCGCGCCGGCCCCAGCAATCCCGCCTCGCGAGCGCAGTCGCCTACCGCCGGGGCGCCGGCCAAAGCAGCTCTCCCCGCCCCCGCAAGCAGCCATCACCACAGCCATCGAGGGAACCGAAACGGGGGGCTGCGCGTCCCCCTTTTTTATCGGCCTCCCCTGATTTGCCGTCGAGGCCCTGCGTCATTTCGGAGAAAGTGCATGGGCGTTCCCGCCGCCGAGAGCTCTGACCCCAACCGATCCGCCCGTCCCGCCGCCGCGCAACAGCCGGCGCAGCAGGACGGCGCCTCGGACGATATCGTTTCCTACATCCCCTCGCTGCGTGCCTTTGCCCGGTCGCTGTGCCGACGCGACCAGGACCCCGACGATCTGGTGCAGGAAACGCTGCTGCGGGCCATCGAATATGCCCACAGCTATCGCCCCGGCACCAATATGCGGGCGTGGCTGTTCCGCATCATGCGCAGCCGGTTCTACAACAACATCCACCGCGCCAAGCGCGAGACGACGGGGGCGGCGGATTGCGCCTCGGCCTTGCCGCAGACGCCGCCGAGCCAGGAATCGAGCCTGCAATTCACCGAGATGGTCGCCGTCCTCGAACAGATGCCCAGCCATTACCGCAGCGCGCTGGTGCTGGTGACGGTGCTGGGCGAAAGCTATGCCTCGGCCGCCGAGATCCTCGACTGCGACATCGGCACCATCAAGAGCCGGATCAGCCGCGCGCGCAGCATGCTGCGCCGGGTGCTGGAGAAAACGGAGCCGTGAGATGTGGTTCGCATCGGCGCCGGTCTGGCGCGGTCGCGGCAGTTTGGGGGTGTGGCGGCAGCGAGCGTCAGTCGAAGCGTCGGCAGAGAACCCGCCTTGTCTTTGTCAGTCTTAGCAGCGGGGAGGTGCGGCTGGCGATGCGGTCGGAAGGATTAGCAGAACGAAACCCCTCAACCCCCGCTCAATTCGCCCGACGCGCCTGCGCCAAGGCCTCTTCCAGCAGATAGGCGAGGCGTTTCAGCCGCAGCGGCACCGCGTCCTGCGTCACGAATAGCGGCGAGAGCCGGTCCGCGCCGTCGCGCTCTGGCGGGGGTTTCGCGTCTCGATCCTGCTCCGACATCTGTGACCGCCTTTGACCTTCCCAAGCGGCGTCCTGCCCTCTCTGACGCCGATTAACAAATGATAACACGGCGATAGGGGCGGCGGCAAGAAAATCTGTAGGATTTTAGGCAGATCAATGGAAGGGGCGCGGCCGGGTTCCGTGGGGCGTCAATGGCCTTTTAGAACATCGGCGGCCAAGCCGCTTCAAGGACGAACGGGGCCGCGATAAGGGCGGCCCCGGAACGCGCTTACTGATTGGCCTTATCGGCCTCGTCCGTGCTGCGATGTTCGTTGACGACGTCGCTGACCTTGCGGTCGGGGGCGTCGGTGCAGACGGTGATGATGTTCTCGACCGGGATCTCGAAAAAGCCGGTCATGCTCGCCAGTCTTGCGCCCGAGTCGCCCGCGCTGTCCGTCGGCGTGGTGTCGGTGGCGGCGGTGTCGGTGGCGGCAGTGTCGGCGGCGCTGCTATCGGTCGCGGTCGTGGCCGTCGCATCGGTGCCCGTGGTTGCAGCGGTGTCGGCAGCGGTATCCGTCGCAGCGGTATCGGCTGCGCCGGCCGCACTCGTGTCAGCCGCCATGTCCGTTCCCGTCGCGGTGCTGTCGCTCGAACTGGCCGCCGTGCTGGTGTCGGTGGCGCTCGTGTCCGCAGCACCTGCCGCGTCGCTTGCCGTATCGCTCGCGTTATCGGTCGCGGTGCTGTCGAGGTTCGCGGAGCCGGTGCCGGCCAGCGGCGTTGTGGCGCTGGTGGCGTCCATGTCGGCCGCGTCGCCGCGCTTGCTGCCCTCGTGATAACCGGCGATGAAATACAGCGTCGCCGGGACCATTTCCGTGTCCAGCATCACGATGTCGCGGCACATGACGTCGTTGGCCGACGTCCCGCCCGACATGCCCGAGGCGCTGCCGCTCGACCCTGCGGCCATGTCGGTGCTGCCTGCAGGGGTGTCGGTCGCGCTCTGGTCGGTGGTCGCCGTGCCCGTGGTGGCCGTATCCGTGGTGGCCGCGTCCGTGGTCGCCGTGTCAGTCGTGGCTGTGTCGGTGCTGGTCTGGGCCGAGGCCATGCCGGCCGCAAGGATGCAGGCCGCCGAGGTCGCGCCAAGTTTGAACCATGTGGTCATCTCGTGTTCCTCCTCCAATGTGGTGGTGAGGGTTGGCGAACCGGGATGGCGCCGATTTGTTCCAGCCCGCCGCGCGATCCAGGCCGTCCGATCCGCCCTCGCAACCGGGGCGACACGCATCCGGGAACATTTCCCGCCCGCGCCGGTTCTAGGGGCCGACTGTCGCAGGCAGTCCGCACGATGTTTGTCACAAAACAGGAGGACATGATGCCCGATTATGGTTGGAGAGACGAGGACCGCGACTGGCGCCGTTCCAATGACCGCTATTCCAACGACCGTTCTTCGAACGATCGTTACGCCAGCGGTCGCTATGGCCGCGACGACGACTGGTCGCGCGACGACCGGCGCGGCTACAGCGCCCGCGACCGGGACTATCAGATGTCGCAGGGCAGCTCCTACGCCCGCCCGATGGAGCCGGGGCAGACCCGCTATGAAAACCGTGGCTATGGCCGGGATTACGGTCCCTATGACCAGGGCCGCTATGGCTATAACCAGGGCCAGGGCTATGGCTCGGACCGCGGCTATCGCGACCGGGACGACTTCGACTATCGCGGCGACCGGAACTATCGTGGCGGCTATCGCGGCGGCTATGGCGGCGCCTATCGGGGCGAGCGCGGGGATTATGGCCGCCGCGACCGCGACTGGATGGACCGCGCGGGCGACGAGGTCGCGTCCTGGATGGGCGATGATGACGCCGAGTACCGCCGCGAGATGGACCGCCGCCGCGACGCTCAGCGCGGCTCGTATCGCGATGACGACGACTACCGCCGGGGCGGGTATGGCAGCCGCCGCTGGCGCGACGACTGGTAAGCACGGCTCTCTAAGGACACCGACACAGGCATACGGGCCCCGTCGACACGGCGGGGCCCGTTTCGTTTTGCCGGCCGCCCGCCGTTCCGCCGGATCGCGAGGGTGTGAAAGCGGCGCGGCGCGGTGGGTTCGGGCGGTCAAAACGACAGGGAAAATCAGCGCGATATCGTCGGCGGCGCGGTGCCTCGCCCGACGCTGAAACCGGCGCAGCGCCCCTGCCGCCGGTCATTTTTCAGGAACAACAGGCGGAAACCCGCCGTTACCGGGTAAAACACGCAATCAAAGCGGCGCGGGGCGACCATGAGAAATGGGAGGATGCCATGTCAGCTTCAACTTCATCATCAATCGACCACAGCCGACACCGGGGGGTGTGGGGCTGGTATGCCGCAATCCTCGGGGCGCTGCTGGCGGTGATCGGCCTGATCCTTGCGCTGGGCGGGGTCTATCTGATCTCGCTCGGCGGGTCGTGGTACTATGCGATTGCCGGCGTGCTGCTGATCGCCTCGGGGCTGATGCTGATCGCGCGGTATCGCGAGGGGGCGTGGCTTTACGCGCTGACATGGCTGGGCACGCTGGTCTGGGCCGTGTGGGAGGTCACGCTGGACGGCTGGCAGCCCGAGTATGACTGGTGGGCGCTGGTGCCGCGGATCGTCGCGCCGACGGTGCTGCTGATCCTCGTTGCCATCGCCTGGCCCGCCCTGCGCCGCCGGCAGGAACTGCGCCAGCCGATGGGTGTGGCGGCGTCGGTGGCGCTGGCGGTGGTCGTCGTCGCCTTGGGCGGCGGTGACGCAGGGGCGCAGACGCCGCAGCCCGGTGACGCGGCCCCGGCAGCCACCGCGCCGGCTGATGAGGCAGCCGCAGAGCCGCGAGATCCGGCGGCCGAGGCACAACCTGCCGACAACGCGCAGGCCGACACCGCCACCACCGAACGTCAGCCCGATGTGCTGCCGCCGGTGGGCGAGGATTGGCCGGTCTATGGCGGGTCCGAGCATGCGCTGCGGCACTCGCCGCTCGATCAGATCAACGTGAGCAATGTCGCCAAGCTGGAAAAGGCGTGGAGCTTTCACACCGGCGACCTGCCCCAAGGCGACACCGAGGGGCTTTATTCCCCCGAGAACACCCCCATCAAGGTCAAGGACAGCCTGTTCGTCTGTTCACCCATGAACCAGATCATCGCGCTGGATGCCGGCAGCGGGAAAGAGATCTGGCTCTATGACCCGCATGTGCCGGCCGATGCCATCCCCTATGGCGCGACCTGCCGGGGCGTCGCCTATCACGTCCAGCCTCAGGCCGACCCCGACGCGCTCTGCACCGAGCGGCTGGTCATGGGCACGCTGGATGCGCGGCTGATCGCGGTCGATGCCAATACCGGCCAGCTTTGCACCGGCTTCGGCAATAACGGCATGGTCGATCTGACCGACGGGCTGGGGCGCACGGTGCCCGGCTGGTACGCCAACACCGCCGCGCCGACCATCGTGCGCGGCGTCGTGGTGATGGGCGCGCAAGTCAGCGATAACGAGGAGGCCGACGCGCCCTCGGGCGTGATCCGGGGCTATGACGTGGTCACGGGCGAGTTTCTGTGGGCCTGGGATCTGGGTCAGGGCGGCGCCGTGGGCGAGCCTGCCGAGGGCGAGACCTATACCCGCTCGACCCCGAACATGTGGACCAACGCCGCCGGCGATCAGGAACTTGGCTATGTCTATGCGCCGCTCGGCAACGCCTCGTCCGACTATTGGGGGCCGAGCCGCAGCGAGGCCGAGAACGAATATTCCTCGTCCCTCGTCGCCATCGATGTGCGGACCGGCGAGGATGTCTGGCACTTTCAGACCGTTCATCGCGATGTCTGGGATTACGACCTTGGCAGTCAGGTCTCGCTGGTCGATTTCCCGACCGCCGATGGCACCGTCCCGGCGCTGATCCTGCCGTCGAAACAGGGGCAGATCTATGTGCTGGATCGCCGCACCGGCGAAAGCCTGTTCCCGGTCGAGGAACGCGAGGTGACGACCACCGGCGGGGCCGAGACCGACTACATGTCGCCCACCCAGCCCTATTCCACCTATGCCGCGCTGACCAAGCCGGACCTGAAGGAAACCGACATGTGGGGGATGAGCCCCATCGACCAGATGTGGTGCCGCATCCAGTATCACCGCGCCCATTACACCGGCCAGTTCACCCCGCCCTCGGCGGATCGGCCGTTCATCCAGTATCCCGGCTATAATGGCGGGTCGGATTGGGGCAGCGCCTCGGTCGACCCGGAACGCGGCATCCTGCTGATGAACTACAACGACATGCCGAACTATACTCAGCTTGTCCCGCGCGACGAGGCCGAGCAGAAGGGCGTCAGCTCGTTCAGCCCCGATAACGGCAAATACGCGGCGATGAAGGGCTCGCCCTATGCGGCCTGGGTCAATGCCGGCTGGCGGGTGCCGGGAACGGGGCTGCTGTGCAAGCAGCCGCCCTATGGCTGGATCCGGGGCATCGACCTGTCGACCGGCGAGACACTGTGGGACCACCCCTTTGGCAGCGCCCGGAACAACGGGCCCTTCGGCATCCCCTCGGGTCTGCCCTTCACCATCGGCACGCCCAACAATGGCGGGCCGATCACCACGGGCGGCGGGTTGACCTTTATCGCCGCGACCACCGACAACCGCTTCCGCGCCTTCGACACCGAAACCGGCGAGGAATTGTGGGCGGTGGACCTGCCGGCGGGCGGGCAGACGACGCCGATCACCTATGCCGCCGGGGGCCGGCAATATGTGGTGATCTATCCGGGCGGCCATCACTTCATGGAAACCGAGGTCGGCGACGAAGTGATCGCCTATGCGCTGCCCGAACAGTAAGCGCGCGCCGGGGCGGCGACCCCGCCCCGGCCGCCCTCTTGTGGCGGTTCGGCGGGGCCGAGGGGAAAAGATCACGAAACCTCACGCCGCCGTCAGTCGTTGGGGCCTCATACTCTCGGCCTGCCGGACATAACTGAGGCGTTATCATGGCACAGATCTTCGGCCCGAAAGCCAATGGGATCACGCAGATCGTCCTTGCCACGGCGGCGGTGCTGGCGGCGGTGGCGGTGATCCTGCTGGTCGTGCTGCCGCGGTCGTCCTGGGCCACGCTGGTCGGTCGCGCGCCCCAGCAGCCGGTGCCGTTCAGCCATCAGCATCACGTCGCCGGGCTGGGGCTGGACTGCCGCTATTGCCACACCGGGGTCGAGAAGTCCGCCTTTGCCGGGCTGCCCCCGACCGAGACCTGCATGACCTGCCATTCGCAGATCTGGACCGATGCAGAACTGCTCGCCCCGATCCGCGACAGCTTTACCGATCGCCAGCCGGTCGCCTGGCAGCGGGTGAACAACCTGCCGGACTACGTGTTCTTCAACCACGCGATCCACGTCAATAACGGCGTCGGCTGCATGTCCTGCCACGGGCGGATCGACCAGATGCCGCTGACCGCGCGGGGCGCGCCGCTGACGATGCAATGGTGCCTCGACTGCCACCGCGACCCCGGCCCGAACCTGCGCCCGCCCGAGGCGATCACCCTGATGGACTGGCAGCCCGACACGGATCGGCGCGAGCTGGCCGAATATCTGCTGGACGCCTACGACATCCCCCACGCCGACCGCCTGACCGATTGCTATGTCTGTCACCGGTAGCCCCCTTCCCCTGTGGCGCAGCCGCGAAGAGCGGGACAGCCCGCCCGAGGCGCGGCTGCTGGACGAGTTTCCTGGTCTGGCCGAGCGGTTGGCGCAGGGGCCGGACCGGCGCTCGGTCCTGAAGTTCATGGGCGCGGCGATGGCGCTGGGCGGCATGACCGCCTGTTCCCCGCCCGAGGAAACCATCCTGCCCTATATCGACCAGCCCGAGGGGCTGATCCTCGGCAATCCGCAATTCTATGCCACGACCCTGCCCTGCGACGGCTTCGGCATCGGCGCGCTGGTCGAAAGTCATGAGGGGCGACCGACCAAGGTCGAGGGCAATCCCGACCACCCCGCCTCGCTGGGGGCCACGGATGCCGTGATGCAGGCGGCCTGTCTGGACCTGTTCGACCCGACCCGCTCGCGCGCGCCGCAGCGGGCGGGGCAGACCAGCAGCATGGCCCATGTCGATGCCCTGCTGTCGCAGATCGCGCAGCAGATGCGGCGCGAGGGCGGGCGCGGGGTGGCGATCCTTGGCGGGGTTTCGACCTCGCCCAGCCTGCAGGCGCGGCTGGACGCGCTGCGCAGGGCCTTTCCGGGGCTGCGGCTTTACCGGCACGCGCCGCTGGGCAGCGGGTACGTGGATCTGTGCGGCCAGTCCGTACTGCTGCGGCCGAACCTGTCCGAGGCGCGGGTGATCCTGAGCCTTGATGCCGATCTGCTGGGCGAGGGGCCGGGCAAGCTGGCCCATGCCCGCGCCTTTGCCGAGACGCGCCGGCGGGCGGGGGCGGGGCGCGATCCGGCGCGGATGTCGCGGCTTTACGCGGTCGAGACGACGCCGACCCTGACCGGCGCCGCCGCCGACCACCGCTGGGCCGTCAAGCCCAGCGAGGCCGGCGCGGTGCTGACCGCGCTCGGCGCCCGCCTCGCCGGTCAGGGCGCGCCCGAGGCGCCCGTGCCCGTCGCCCTGCTGGACGGCCTCGCCGACGACCTGCGCCGGGGGGGCGAGGCCGCGCTGGTCCTGCCCGGCCCGCATCTGCCGCCCGCGTTGCAAGAGCTGGCGCTGACCCTGAACCAGCGCCTCGGCAGCCTGGGCCGCACGCTGGACCTGCTGCCGCAGGCGCCCTTCATGGCCGAGGATACCGGCGATCTGGCGGATCTGGTCGCGGATCTGGACAGCGGCGGCATTGACACCCTGCTGATCCTGCAATCGAACCCGGCCTATACCGCGCCGGGCGATCTGGACCTGCGGGCGGCGCTGGGGAACGCCGCGCTCAGCGTCCATCTGGGCACGCATCTGGATGAGACGGCGGCGCTGTGCGACTGGCACATCCCGGCGGCGCATGTGCTGGAAAGCTGGGGCGATGCGCGGGCCTTTGACGGCACCGCCTCGATCATCCAGCCCCTGATCCGGCCGCTGTATGATGGCCGGACGCCAGCGCAGGTGCTGGCCGCGCTGGCGGGCGAGGTGCGGACCAGCCCGCGCGATCTGGTCATGCGCCACTGGACCGATCAGGGGCTGTCGCCCGCCGATTGGCAGCAGGCGCTGCAGCGCGGCGTGATCGCGGGGACCAAGGTCGCGCCCATTTCCCCGCAATGCCGCCCCCTGCCGCAGGCGCTTGGCGCCCTTCCGCAAGCGCCCGCGCCCGCCGGGCTGGAGCTGCGCTTTGTCCCCGACCCCTTCCTGCGCGATGGCAGCCTTGCCACCAATGTCTGGCTGCAGGAACTGCCCCGGCCGCTGACCAAGATCGTCTGGGGCAACGTCGCCGCCATGGCGCCCGCGACGGCGCACCGGCTGGGGCTGGCCTCGGGGCGCGTGGTGTTGCTGCGGCGGGGAGGGCACGAGATCTCGATCCCGGTCTGGGTCCAGCCGGGCCATCCGGCGGACACGATCACCCTGACCCTCGGCCATGGCCGCCCGGTGGGCGAAGACGGCACCCCGCGCGGCACCGACGTCTATCGCCTGCGGGGCAGCGACGCGCCGTGGTCGGCGGGGGTCGAACTGACCCCGCTGGACATGCAGACCGACATCATCACCACCCAGCACCATCACGCGATGGAGGGCCGCGATCCGGTCCGCCATGCCAGCCTGACCGAATGGCTGGACGCCCCCGACGCGGTCCATGCCGGCCACCCCGCGCCGCCCGAACAGTCGCTGTATCCAGACTGGCAGTACAAGGACGAGGCCTGGGGCATGGTCATCGACCAAACCACCTGCATCGGCTGCAATGCCTGCGTCGCGGCCTGTCAGGCGGAAAACAACATCCCCACCGTCGGGCCCGAGGAATGCGCCCGCGGACACGAGATGCACTGGCTGCGCGTCGACCGCTATCACGCCGGCCCCGAGGACGATCCGCGCACCTATTTCCAGCCCGTTCCCTGCATGCATTGCGAGAAAGCGCCCTGCGAACTGGTCTGCCCGGTCAACGCCACCGTCCACACCCATGACGGGCTGAACGCGCAGGTCTATAACCGCTGCATCGGCACGCGCTATTGTTCCCAGAACTGCCCCTACAAGGTGCGGCGGTTCAATTTCCATCTGTATCAGCCGTTTCCTCAGGGCACCGCCGCGCCCTCGGCACCGGTGATGAATCCCGATGTCAGCGTCCGCTCGCGCGGGGTGATGGAGAAATGCACCTATTGCGTGCAGCGCATCCAGGCCGCGCGGATCGAGGCCGACATCGACGGCCGCCCCATCGCCGATGGCGAGGTGGTGACCGCCTGCCAGCAGGCCTGCCCGACGCAGGCGATCCGCTTCGGGAACCTGAACGATCCGGCATCCGACGTGCGGCACCTGCGCGACGATCCGCTGAATTACGCGCTGCTGGGGGCATCTGAACACCCGGCCGCGCACCACCTATCTGGCCCGGATCGAGAACCCCAACCCGGCCCTGCCGGAGCAGCCTGCGGCGGAGGACCCGGATGACTGACGCCTCGCGCCCCGATCCCGCCCGACCGGAACAGGCGCCGCTGATCCGCGGCAAGCCCTCGGCGCCCGAGATCACGCGACAGATCGGGTCCATCGTGCTGCAGGGACGGCTGCCCAGGCGGTTCTGGTGGGGGTTTGCCTTCTTCGCCGCGCTGGCGCTGATGTTTCTGTATTCCATCGCCTATCTGGTCTCGGTCGGGGTCGGGGCCTATGGCATCAACATCCCCGTCGCATGGGGGACGATGATCGCCAATGTCGTGTGGTGGATCGGCATCGGCCATGCGGGCACGCTGATCTCTGCCGTGCTGCTGCTGATGCGCCAGCCCTGGCGCGATTCGATCAACCGCTTTGCCGAGGCGATGACGCTGTTCGCCGTCGCCATGGCCGGGCTGTTCCCGATCCTGCATCTGGGGCGGCCGTGGTTCTTTTACTGGCTGATGCCGCTGCCGGTGACGCATATGCCCTGGCCGCAATGGCGCTCGCCGCTGGTGTGGGATTTCGCGGCCATCGCGACCTATGGCATCCTGTCCATCGTGTTCTGGTATCTGGGGGCTGATCCCCGATCTGGCGGTGCTGCGCGACCGGGCGCAGACGCGGTTCAAGCAGGTCAGCTATGGCATCCTCGCCCTTGGCTGGCGCGGCTCGGCGCGGCACTGGACGCATCATCAGGCGGCTTATTTCGCGCTGGCAGCACTGGCGACGCCGCTGGTGGTGTCGGTGCATTCCGTCGTCTCGTTGGATTTCACCATCGCCATCACGCCGGGCTATCACTCGACCATCTTCCCGCCCTATTTCGTTGCGGGGGCGCTGTATTCCGGCTTTGCCATGGTGCTGACCATCGCCATTCCGCTGCGGCATTTCTTCGATCTGGGCGATGTGATCACGCAGCGCCACTTTGATCTGGGGGCCAAGGTAATGATCGCCTCGGGGCTTATCGTCGCCTACTCCTACGCGAACGAGGCGTTTTTCGCCTGGTATTCGGGCGAGGCGTCCGAACGGATGATGATATCGGCGCGCCTGTCCGGCCCCTATGCGCCGTTCTACTGGGCGACGCTGGCGTTCAACCTGGGCGCCCTGCCGCTGCTGATGTGGCGGGCGGTGCGGGCGCGGCCGCTGGTGCTGTGGTTCGTGGTCATCGTGGTCAATGTCGGCATGTGGCTGGAACGCTACATGATCGTCACCTCCAGCCTGTCGCGCGGCTTTCTGCCCGCCGCCTGGGGCGAGCAATCGCTGCGCTGGCTGGATTTCACGCTGCTTTTCGGCTCGCTGGGGATGTTTTTTGCGCTGATCTTCCTGTTCATCCGCATCCTGCCGGCGCTGTCGATCTTTGAACTCGCCGAGCGGGTGGAGGAGCGGAAATGACCGCGCCGCGCCCCTATGGCATCTTCGCGGCCTTTGCCGGGCCGGATGCGCTGCTGGCGGCGGTGCGCGACCTGCGGGCGCAGGGGTATTCCGACCTGCAGGCCCATACCGCCTATCCGGTGGACGAGCTGGACAGCGCGCTGGGGCTGAGGCCCTCGCCCATCGGCTGGCTGATCCTGCTGGGCGCGCTGCTGGGGGCTGTGGCGGCCTATGCGCTGCCGGTCTATTCCACCATGGTCGCTTATCCGATCAATGTCGGCGGCCGCCCGCTGCATGCCTGGCCGCCCTTTGCCCTGCTGGCCTTCGAGGGCGGGGTGCTGGGCGGCACGCTGGCGGCGTTCCTGGGCTTTCTGGTGCTGTGCCGCCTGCCCGCCTATCATCATCCGGCCTTCGATTTCACGGCGGTGGATTTCGCCGCTGAGGACTGCTTTGTCGTCGTCATCCGGGGCAGCGACCCGCAATACGACGCCCAAGCGCTGACCCGCGCCCTGACCGAGGCCAAGGCCCAAGACATCGCCGAGGTGGGACCATGAGGCGCGCGGTCCTGATCCTGATGCTGCTGGCGGGATGCAAGCAGGACATGGCCCAGATGCCGCGTCTGGACCCAGTGTCCAGCGCGCTGGGCTTTCCCCATGACGCCGCCGCGCTGTTGCCGCCCGAGGGGACCGTCGCGCGTCATGCCGACCTGTCGCCCGTCCCCGACGCGCTGCCGGACCAGATCCCGCTGGCGATGCTGGAACGCGGGCGAGAGCGGTATGACGTGTTCTGCGCGCCCTGCCACAGCCCGACCGGCGACGGGGACGGCATGATCGTGCGGCGCGGCTTTCCCCCGCCGCCCTCGTATCACGATCCGGGGCTGATTCGGGCGCCGGACCGGCATTTCTATGATGTGATCACAAACGGCTATGGGGTGATGTTCTCTTATGCCAGCCGGGTGCCGCCCGCCGACCGCTGGGCGATCATCGCCTATATCCGCGCGCTGCAACTGTCGCAGCGCACCCCGGTTGCGCTCGCCGACGCAGGTCTGGCGGAGGGGGAGGAATGATGCCGCTGCTGTTCCCCCTTGCTGCGGTGGCTCTGGCGGCGCTGGCCGGGCTGGGCCCGATGGCGGCGGTGCTGCGGGCCTGGGTCTTTGCCGCGCATTTCTGGACCGGCGTCTCGCTGGGGGCGGCGGTGCTGCTGCTGATCCACGCGATCACCGGCGGGCGCTGGGGTCTGGCGATGGGGCCGGGGCTGCGGGCGGCGGCGGCGGCGATGCCGGTGGCGGCGCTGGCCTGGCTGCCGCTGATCCTGACCGCGCCCGGCCTGTTTCCCTGGGCCGGGGCCCAGCCGTCCGATCTGCCCGAGACGGTGGCCCGCAAGCTCGCCTATCTGGACGTCGGTTTCCTGCAGGCGCGGACGGTGGTGGTGCTGCTGCTGTTCCTGCTGATCTGCTGGGTCGCCGCCGGGCCGTTGCGGCAGCGTTGGGGCGCGGCGGGGGCGGCGACGCTGCTGATGGTCTATGCCTTCGCGGTCTCGATCCTGTCCATCGACTGGCTGCTGGCGTTTGAGCCGGAGTTCTACTCGACCGCCTATCCGCCGATCCACGCCACCGGCGGCGTCGTGGCGGCGATGGCGTTCGGGACGCTGATCTTGTGGGCCAGCGATGGCGCGCGCGACCGGCTGGCGGATTGCGGGATGCTGATGCTCGGCTGGGCGATGGTGTGGCTGTATCTGGTCTATATGCAGTATCTCATCATCTGGTCGGGCGATCTGCCGCAAGAGATAGCGTGGTATCTGCGGCGCAGTCAGGGCGGGTTCGGGGTCGTTTTGTGGCTGGCGATCGGCTGGCATGCGGTGGTGATCGCGGCCATGGCCTCGCCCCGGCTGAAGCAGCGGCCCGATGCGGTGGCCGCTGCTGCAGGCGTGCTGCTGCTGGGGCAGGCGGTGGATCTGTGGTGGCGCAGCGCGCCCGCGTTTGCCGAACATGTCGAGCTGGTCCATCTGATCGACCTGCTGGCGGTGATCGCCCTCGGGCTGGCGTGGTTTGCCGCCGCGTCGCTCGGCCTGCGCCAAAGGGGGGAGGTCCGCCATGCCTGACCGCCTGCAGGTCGAGACCCGTGACGTGGCCCCCCGCACCATGTGGCTGCTGGGGCTGGGCTTTGCGGTGTTCATCGCCGGCTCTGCCTTTGGCCTGCTGCTGTTCTTCAGCCCGGACCCGCCCTGGGCATTCGACCGCGCCGCCAAGCCCGAGCCGACGCTGCAGATCTCGCCCGCCGCCGATCTGGCGGCTTATGAGGCCGAGAAGCGTCAGGCGCTGACACGCAGGGCTGAGGCCGGGCCGGGCCTGCGCGTCATCCCCATCGAGCAGGCCATGCGTCTGGTCGCCCAAGGCCACCGCGCCACCGTCCCGCCCGCCGCGACCGAGTGTCAGGGCGCCGCCTGTCCCGGTGCCACCCCCAGCGCGAGGACGATCCCATGATGCGGCCCTCTCGCCTTCTGCAGCTTGTGCTGCTGATCCTCGCGCTGTGCAGCGGCGCCTCGCGGGCGCAGGACGTGCAACCGCTGATCGGCGCGCGCGTCGATATGACGGCGGTGTTGCGTGACGCGGACGGGCAGAGCCACGCCGTCGCCGATCTGCTGACGAACGAAGGCACCCTGCTGCTGCCCGGCTATCACCGCTGCACCAATATCTGCGGTATCCTGCAGCAAGAGCTGGCCGAGACGCTGTCCGACATGCAGCCCCCGCCGCGCGTCCTGTTCACCAGCCTCGACCCGACCGAGACCCCCGCCGATGCCGCGCAGATGCGCGACAAGCTGCAACAGGTGGTGCCGGATGTGGACCTGTCGAACTGGCGCTTTCTGACCGGCGAGCCCGAGGCGCTGACCGCGCTGACCGCGCCGCTGCGGATGCAGAGCTATGTCCGCCCCGGCGGCGAGGTGTTGGTTCATCCCGTCGCCACCGCCGTCCTGACGCCAGAGGGCGCGCTGTCCGAGGTGTTCTTTGGCTTCGACTTCACCGCCGCCGCGCTGCGCTCGGCGCTGTCGGACGCCGCGCGCGGCAAGGTCGGCGGGCTGCGCGAGCGGATCGTGCTGCTGTGTTCGGGCATCGATCAGGCGGTGGGCCGGATCGCGAGGACCGCGCTTGGCAGCCTGCGGATCGCCGGGGTGGCGATGCTGATCCTGATCGCCGCGGGCGTAGCCCTGATGCTGAGGCGAGAGCGGCGATGATCCAGAACCTGTTCCCCGACGCCCCGTCCCAACACGCGCGAGAGGTCGATTTCCTCTTTGCCTCGCTGGTCGCGTTTGCCGGGCTGCTGACGCTGATCATGGGGTTCCTGATCATCCGTTATCTGATCCGCTTCCGCGTCGGCACGACCCATTCGCGCAGCGGCCGCGAAAGCCATGACTTCCGGCTCGACCTGATCTGGACCGGAACGGCGGTGGTCATCGCGCTGGTGCTGTTCGGCTGGTCGGCGCGGCTGTATATCGACCGCAACCGGCCGCCGCCCGACGCGCTGCAGATCACCGCCATCGGCAAGCAGTGGATGTGGAAGATGCAGCATCCCGACGGCCAGCGCGAGATCAACAGCCTGCACATCCCCGTCGACCGCCCCATCGAGATCGAACTCGCCAGCGAGGACGTGATCCATTCCTTCTATGTCCCGTCCTTCCGGATCAAGCAGGATGCGGTGCCGGGACGCGCCACGCGGATGTGGTTCACGCCGACGCGGACCGGCACGTACAGCCTGTTTTGCGCCGAATATTGCGGGCTGGAACATTCCGGCATGCGCGGCGAGATCGTAGTGATGGAGCCGCAGGAATACGCGGCCTGGCTGGACGCCCAGCCGCAGGGCGAGACGCTGATCCGGCGCGGCGAGCGGCTGTTCACCGCGCTTGGCTGCTCGGGCTGTCACGAAGGCGATGGCCCCATCGAGGCGCCGAACCTCAGCGGGCTGTTCATGCGCCCGGTGGGGCTGTCCGACGGGCGGGTGGTGATCGCCGACCGCGACTATATCCGCGATTCCATCCTGCGGCCCGAACGCGACATCGTGGCCGGGTTCCGGCCGGTGATGCCCAGCTATGGCGGGCTGCTGGACGATCCCGAGACGATGGCCCTGGTCGCCTATATCGAAAGCCTTGCGGAGGACGCGCCATGACCGACCGGACCGCCGGAGAGAGCTATCTGGGCAAGGGCTGGGGCCTACTCGACTGGCTGACGACGACCGACCACAAGCGGGTGGCGTGGCTGTACCTGTTCACGATCCTGGGCTTCTTCCTGATCGGCGGGGCCGCGGCGACGCTGATCCGGATCGAGCTGTTCACCGCCAAGGGCGATCTGGTCCGCCCCGAGACCTATAACCGGCTGTTCACCCTGCACGGGGTCATCATGGTCTGGTTCTTCCTGATCCCCTCGATCCCCAACACGCTGGGCAATTTCCTGCTGCCGCTGATGATCGGGGCGCGGGATCTGGCCTTTCCACGGCTGAACCTGCTCAGCTGGTATATCTTCCTGTTCGCGGGGATCTGGACCTTTGGGGCGCTGATCCTGGGCGGGGTCGATACCGGCTGGACCTTCTATACACCGCTGTCGAGCCTGTCGAATTCCTGGGTCAGCATCGCGGCGATGGGGGTGTTCTTCGCCGGGTTCTCGACCATCGCCTCGGCGCTGAATTTCGTCGTCACCATCCACAAGCTGCGCTGCCCCGGCATGACCTGGTTCAGGATGCCGATCTTTGTCTGGACGCTGTATGCGACCAGCCTTGTCATGCTGCTGGCCACCCCGGTGCTGGCCGCGACCCTGCTGCTGATCGTGCTGGAGCGTGTGCTGGGCCTTGGCGTCTTCGATCCGGCGCAGGGCGGCGATCCGATCCTGTTCCAGCACCTGTTCTGGTTCTATTCGCACCCGGCGGTCTATATCATGATCCTGCCCGGCATGGGCGTGGTGTCCGAGATCCTGCCCTGTTTCGCCAAGCGGCCGCTGTTCGGCTATCGGCTGGTCGCCTATTCCTCGATGGGGATCGCCACCTTCAGCTTTCTGGTCTGGGGGCATCACATGTTCGTCTCGGGCCAGTCGGTCTATGCCGGCATCCTGTTTTCCTTCATGAGCTATTGCGTGGCCGTGCCCTCGGCGATCAAGGTCTTCAACTGGACCTTTACCCTGCGCAACGGCTACATCACCTTCGAGGCGCCGATGCTGTATGCACTGGGCTTCCTGTTCCTGTTTGGCATGGGCGGGCTGACCGGGCTGATGCTGGCGGCGACGGCGGTCGATGTGCATGTCACCGACACTTATTTCATCGTCGCGCATTTCCACTATATCATGGTCGGTGGCGCGGTCAGCGCCTTCATGGGCGGGCTGCATTTCTGGTGGCCCAAGATGACAGGGCGGATGTATCCCGAGCGGCTGGGCCAGACCGCCGCCATGCTCAGCTTCATCGGCTTCTTCCTGACCTTCGCGCCGCAATTCGTGCTGGGCTATCAGGGGATGCCGCGCCGCTATTACGAATACCCGTCCGAGTTCCAGACCTGGCACGCGCTGTCCTCGGCCGGTGCGGTGGTGCTGGCGGCCAGCTATCTCATGCCGCTGTTCTATCTGACCTGGTCGGTGTTCCGGGGCCGCCGGGCCGGCGGCAATCCGTGGCAGGCGACGGGGCTGGAATGGCAGACCGCCTCGCCGCCGCCCGCGCATAATTTCGAGGAACCGCCGGTCTGCGACCAGCCGCCCTATGCCTACCCGCCGCCCCCGGTTCAACCCGACGGAGGCCAACCCGATCGAGGCCAGCCGTGAAGGACAGCGTCGACAGCGATGCCTTTGCCACGCGGGCGCGAGAGCGCGAGGCGCAGGATTTCGCCATGTGGGTGTTTCTGGTGTCCGAGACGCTGATCTTTGGCGCCTTCATCCTTGTCTACCTGATCTCGCGCTGGCAGTTCCCGCTGACCTTCGCCGAGGCCGCGCGCGAGACCTCGCTGTGGCTCGGCACGCTGAACACCGCGATCCTGCTGACCTCGAGCCTGACCATCGCGCTGGCCGAGATGTCGGCCGAGGCCGGCCGCCGCCACGCAAGGTTGCTGCTGGTGCTGACCGCGCTGCTGGGCGCCGCCTTTCTGGGCATCAAGTTCTGGGAGTGGTTCGAGGAATACCGCAAGGGGCTGGTGCCGTTTCTGGGCCTGAATTTCAGCTATGGCGGCCGCGACCCGCAGGCGGCGGCGCTGTTCTTTCGCCTCTATTTCGCGCTGACGGGGCTGCACGCGCTGCATCTGCTGATCGGGCTGACGCTGGTCGGCGGGGCGGCGGCGCTGTGGCCGCGCATCGCGGCGGAAAAGCGGGGCCAGCGGGTGACGGCGCTGGCGCTCTACTGGCATTTCATCGACGTGGTCTGGGTGTTTCTGTTTGCCTTCTTCTATCTGCACGGGCGGGCGCTGCCATGACGCTGCGCCGGGCGATCCTGACCTGGCTGGCGCTTGGGCTGCTGTTGGCGGCGACGGTGGCGCTGGCCCATGTGCCGATGGGTGCTGCGAATATCGTCGTCAGCCTGGGCATCGCCGCTGCCAAGGCGGCGCTGATCATGCTGGTTTATATGAAGCTGCTGCGCGGCCGCCCGCTGAACCGGCTGGCGGCGGGGGTGCTGATCCTGTGGCTGTCGATCATGTTCGGACTGACCTTCACCGACTATCTGACCCGCCCCGAGATCGTCGAACGCACGGTCGACACCCCCGTGAACCCCGCGCCGCGGGTGCCGGATCTGTCGGTGCGGTAAGCCGCGCCTGACCGTGCCGCCTTGCCAGCCCGGCCGGACTGCGACAGGGTTCCGGGCAACCCGGCCCCGCAGACAGGATGAGACATGCCAGACCACGCGTTTTTCGGGGTGATCCCCTATCTGCCCAGTCCAACCGATGCGGCGGGCGAGATCGACGTGGCCGCCCTGACCCGGCTGACCCACCGCCTGATCGAGCAGGGGGTGCACGGCCTCGCCCCGCTCGGCTCGACGGGAGAGTTCGCCTATCTCGATTTTCGCCGCAAGGCGCAGGTGGTCGAAACCGTCGTCGCGGCTGCGGCGGGACGGGTGCCGGTGATCGCGGGCGTCGCCGCGACCACGACGGCGGATGCGGTGGCGCAGGCGCGGGCGTGGCACAAGCTGGGGGCGGACGGCATCCTCGCCGTGCTCGAGGCGTATTTTCCGGTCAGCGATGACGGGGTTGCGGGCTATTTCACCGCCATCGCCGATGCGACCGACCTGCCGGTGACGCTGTATACCAACCCGAACTTTCAGCGCTCGGACCTGTCGCTGCCGGTGATCGAGCGGCTCTCGCATCACCCGCGGATCCGCTATCTCAAGGATGCTTCGACCAATACCGGCCGCTTGCTCAGCATCATGAACCGGACCGAGGGGCGGATCGGGATTTTCGCCGCCTCGGCCCATATCACGGCGGCGGTGATGCTGATCGGGGGCCTGGGCTGGATGGCGGGCCCGTCCTGCATCGCCCCGGCCGAGAGCGTCCGTCTGTATGAGCTGTGCCGCGACGGCCAGTGGGACGAGGCGATGACCCTGCAACGGCGTCTCTGGGCGCTGAACGAGGCGTTCGCCCGGTTCAACCTCGCCGCCGCGATCAAGGCTGGGCTGCGCCTGCAGGGCCTCGACTGCGGCGACCCGCTGCCCCCGCAGCGCGCCCTGACCGAAGCCGAGCTGGCAGAGCTGGGGAAAGCGATGGGGCGGCTTGGGTTGTTGTAGTGGGGGCGCTGTCGTGACAGACGGCGCGTCGCAGGCGTGGGCGCTGCGTTGGTGTCGATCCGCGCGTGAGGCGCCCACGGCGCTACCCTCTGAAAGCGTCGCGCGCCTTGGTCTCGCCTTTGGCCAGGATCAGGGGAGCAAACTCAGTCGCCACGGACACCACCCTTTCGACCTTGCCGCCGCGTCAGCCGCTAAAGGCCGACCGCCGCCTCACTCCACCTGCGCCAGAATCGCCCGCGCCCTGATCCGCACCGGCTCATCGACCATCGCGCCATCCACCGATACCGCGCCGTCGCCCGAGGCCAGCACCCGCCGCGCCCAGTCGATCTGCGCGGGCGTGGGCGCAAACGCGCGCAGCACGGCAGCGATCTGTTTGGGATGGATGCACAGCTTGCCGCTCATCCCCAGCGCGACCGCGTGCAGGGCGTCGTCATGGCTGATCGCGGGGTCGCTCAGCTCGACCGTCACCCCATCCAGCGGCGCGGCGATCCCTGCCAGACGCGAGGCGAGCACCAGCTCCCAGCGCGCGGGCAGCAGCACGTCGCGGTCATGCGCGCAGCCCAGATCGGCGCAGAAGTCGATCGAGCCGAAGGCCAGCCGGGCGACGCCCTCGGCGGTGGCAATGGCGCGGCAGTTGGCGAGGCCAATCGCGGTCTCGACCAGCGCGACCACCGGCTTGCCGGTGGCGGCGGCGACGGCGGTGCAGGTCGCGGCGTCCTCGGCCTTGGGCAGCATGACGGCGGCACAGGGCAGGGCGGCGACGGCGGCCAGATCGGCCTTATGCCACGGCGTGGCGGGCGGGTTGATGCGGACCCAGACCGGCAGATCGGTGAAATCCGCCGCGAGCATCTCGCGAGCCTCGGGCTTGGCATCGGCGGCAACGGCGTCTTCGAGGTCGAGAATGATCGCATCCGCCCCGCTCGCGGCGGCTTTGGCAAAGCGCTCGGGCCGGTCGGCGGGGACGAACAGCGGCGCGCGGATGTGGGCTAGCATGACGGCCGTGCCTTGGGCGTGATGCGGTCAATAGCGGCGGGCCAGAGCACGAAACCCGGTCCCTCTGCGCCCAGTTCCAACACAGCGGCGGACCGGCAAGCAAGCCCTCCCTCTACCATGACGCCCGCGCCTCCATCGCCACCGGGCCGTCGGCATAGGCGGTCCACAGGCGCAGGCCGTCGGCATCCTCATCCGCGTTCAGGGTGAAATCGGCGGTATCGAACAGCGGCGACAGCGAGCGGAACGCGAACCCTGCCGGGCGCGCGCCGCGCAGGGTTTCGGCGAAGTGCAGCAGCAGGGTGGCCTGCAGCGGGCCGTGGACGATCAGGCCGGGATAGCCCTCGACGCCCGTCACATAGGGATGGTCGTAATGGATGCGGTGGCCGTTGAAGGTCAGCGCGGAATAGCGAAACAGCAGCGCGGGCGAGGGCGGGATGACCCTGCGATGCCGGCCGGGCGCGGCGGCGGGCGGTGTGCGCGGCGCGCGGCCGGGCGGGTCGATGTCGCGATAGACGATGTCCTGACGCTCGGTCAGCACCGGACGGCTATCGGCGGTGATCTGATGGTTGACGGTGACGAAGCACAGCGCGCCGCTGCGGCCCTGTTTCAGCGTCACGTCCTGGATGGACGAGTGGCGTGCGACCGTCTCGCCCACAAGGATATCGTCGTGGAAGGTGAAGGCGCCGCCCGCCCACATCCGGCGCGGCAGCGGCACCGGCGGCAGGAACCCACCGCGCGCGGGGTGGCCGTCCTCGCCCAACTCGCCGGTCGGCGCGGCCGGGGGGGCGAGGCACAGATGGATCATCGACGGCGCGATCTCGCCATTGGCGGGCTCATCCCCGCGGTCGAAGGTCGCGTTGAAGCGCGCGGCCATGGCCGGCGTCAGCAGTTCCTGCCGGACCTCGCTGCGGCCGATCCACTGGCGCAGATGGTCGATATCCACCTCGCTCATGACGTCACCTTTCGTTCCGGCAAAGCGGGGACGGCGCCATAATGGCGCGGCTCGCCCACGAACATCGCGCCGGGGGCGGGATAGCTGACCGGGCCGTTCGGCGTCTCGACCGCGATCCGGCGCAGCTGCGCGTGGTCCGACAGACCGGCCATGTCGTTGACCGAGGCAAAGGCCACATCGGCGGCGATCAGCCGCTTGGTCGCCTCGGCGGCGGTCATGCCGGCAAAGGCCGCGGCCACGGCAGCGTCCGTTTTGGGCCGGTTCTGGACCCGCGCGACATTGGTGGCGAAACGCGGATCGCGCGCCATCTCGGGCCGGTCCATGAACAGATCGGCGAATTTGGCGAACTCCCGGTCGCTCTGGATCGAGATGAGGATCTGCTTGCCGTCCCGGCAGGTAAAGGCACTGTAGGGCGAGATCGAGGGATGGGCGAGGCCCAGCCGGCGCGGCGACTTGCCGCCCTCGTGGTTCAGCAGCGGCACGGTCAGCCAGTCGGCCATGACGTCGAACATCGAGATCTGGATATTGGCGCCCTTGCCGTCGATCCCGCGCCGGATCAGCGCCTCGAGGATCGCGGCATGGGCGGTGGCCCCGGTCGCGATATCGACCAGCGACACGCCGACCCGCGACGGCTCTTCAGGGCCGCCGGTGATGGAACAAAGCCCCGATTCAGCCTGGATCAGCAGGTCATAAGCCTTGCGGTCGGCCATCGGACCGTCCTCGCCATAGCCCGAGATCGAGCAGACGATCAGGCGCGGATAATCCGCCGCCAGCCGGTCGAAGCCAAAGCCCAGCCGCCCCAGCGCCCCGGGCTTGAGGTTCTGGACCAGCACATCGGCATCGGCCAGCAGGCGGGCAAGTTCGTCCTTGTCCTCGGGCCGGGTCAGGTCCAGCGCCACGCTGTCCTTGCCCCGGTTCAGCCAGACGAAATAGCTGGCCTGCCCCTTGGCCACATCGTCATAGCCGCGCGCGAAATCGCCCTCGGGCCGTTCGATCTTGATGACCTGCGCCCCGGCATCGGCCAGACGCGAGGTGGCAAAGGGGGCCGCCACCGCCTGTTCGATGGCCACGACCTTCAACCCGTCCAGAGGCAGCGTCGACATCAGAAGCTCCGCGGCAGGCCAAGGATATGCTCTGCCACATAGGACAGGATCAGGTTCGTCGAGATCGGCGCGACCTGATACAGCCGGGTTTCGCGGAACTTGCGCTCGACATCGTATTCGCAGGCAAAGCCGAAGCCGCCGTGGAACTGGATGCAGGCATTCGCGGCCTCCCACGAGGCTTTTGCGGCGAGGTACTTGGCCATGTTCGCCTGCGCGCCGCAGGCCTTGCCCTGATCGAACAGGCGGCAGGCCTCGTAACGCATCAGGTTGGCGGCCTCGACCTCGATGAAGGCTTCGGCGATGGGGAACTGGACGCCCTGGTTCTGGCCGATGGGGCGGCCGAAGACGACGCGTTCGCCCGCGTATTTCGTCACCCGGTCGATGAACCAATAGCCGTCGCCGATGCATTCCGCCGCGATCAGCGCGCGTTCGGCGTTCAGCCCGGTCAGCAGGTATTTGAAGCCCTGGCCTTCCTCGCCGATCAGGTTTTCCGCCGGAATTTCCAGATTGTCGAAGAACAGCTCGTTGGTTTCGTGGTTCACCATGTTCAGGATCGGCCGCACGGTCATGCCCGATTGCGTGGCCTGCTTGATGTCGACCAGGAACAGCGACAGCCCTTCGGATTTCTTCCTGACCTCGGCCAGCGGGGTGGTGCGGGCCAGCAGGATCATCAGGTCGGAATGTTGCACCCGGCTGATCCAGACCTTCTGGCCGTTGATGACGTATTTGTCGCCGGTCCTGACGGCGGTGGTCTTGATCTTGGTGGTGTCGGTGCCGGTCGTGGGTTCGGTCACGCCCATGGATTGCAGGCGCAGCTCGCCCGAGGCGATGCGGGGCAGGTATGTCTGGCGCTGTTCCTCGGACCCGTGGCGGATCAGCGTGTTCATGTTGTACATCTGGCCGTGGCAAGCGCCGGAATTGCCGCCCGCGCGGTTGATCTCTTCCATGATGACCGAGGCTTCGGTCAGGCCAAGGCCCGAGCCGCCATATTCCTCGGGGATCAGCGCGGCCATCCAGCCGGCCCTGGTCAGCGCCTCGACGAATTCCTCGGGATAGCCGCGGGCCTCGTCGATCTTGCGGTGATATTCGTCCGGGAACTCGGCGCAGAGGGCGCGCACCGCGTCGCGGATGTCCTGGTAATCGTCAGCGACTGTCTGCATCATCAAGCTCTCCCTTGCCGGCGTTTGGGGCAATCTGGCGGACCGGCGACGATATATCAAATATATGTTGTCTATGCAGCCGAGACGGAAATGTTATGGGCCGCCGTCAGGCCAGATAGCCGCGCATGTTCGGCGCCTCCGCCACCGAGCCCAGCCGCGCCAGCCAAAGCTGTTCCGCGCCATTGCCCACCGGCGCGGTCAGGGACAGGAACTTCTGCGCGATCTGGCCGTCGTCGGGGAAGGTTTCCGGTTCGCCCGAGGGGTCGGGGATGCGCAGGTGAAAGGGCTGGCCCTGTGCGGTCACGTCCAGCACCGCGCCGAAGGGATGGCGCAGCCCCTCAAGCGAGTCGTCCTGCACCACCTCGACCCGACCGGCCAGCGCCTCGGCCTCCGCGTTGCCCAGCAGGTCGTAATCGTCCCAGCCGAAGCGGTCGCGCAGCACCGCCACGGCCGCCGCGAAGGGCATCGAGAACTGCCCCTCGACAATGCTGCGGGCGCGCTGCTTTTCGGCCAGGGGCGCGCCGACCAGCGCCACGCCGTTGCGATGCAGCCCGACCCGGATGCGGTCGATATCGCTGGCGGTCCAGCCGTGGTCGCGTTTCAACGCCAGCAGACCATCGACGGCTGCATGGGTATAGCGGCAGGCGGGATAGTGCTTCACGCCGATCCGCAGGGTTTCCCAGACCGACCCCAACCCCTCGACCGCGCGTTCGGGCATGGGCAGGTCGCTATAGGCGTTCAGGAAACCGTGCTTGCCCTCCAGCGCCTCGGTCGCGCCCAGAAAGCCCTCGGCGGCAAGCGTCGCGGCCATCAGCCCCTTCATCGCCGCCTCGCCCACCTGATAGCGCTTGTTCCACGCCCCGTTCTGCAGGAATTGCAGCGAGCCCGAGGCCTGGCTTGCGGCGACGCCGAAGCCCGAGACCGTCTGTTCCGGCGTCAGCTTCAGCAGGCGGCCCGCTGCGGCGGCTGCGCCAAAGGTGCCGGCCGTGGCGGTGGGGTGAAAGCCGCGGGCGTAATGCGAGGTCGGGTCCAGCGCCATGCCGATGCGGCAGCAGACCTCGAACCCGATCACGATGGCGGCCAGCAGATCCGCGCCCGACGCCTCGGTCATCTCGGCCACGGCGAGGGCGGCGGGGATGACCGGGGCGCTGGGATGCAGCGAACTGTCGGCATGGGTGTCGTCAAAATCCAGCGAGTGCCCGAACGCCCCGTTCAGCAGCGCCGCCGCCCCCGGCGCAAACCGGCGCTGCAGGCCGGGCACCGTGCACGGCCCCTCGGCCGCCAGCCCAAGCCGGTCCAGCATGGCGAGGATCGCGGGGCTAGAGTCCGAATCCGCCGCCGCGCGGATGATCGAGCCGGTGAAATCCGTCATCAGGCTTGCCGCCCGCGCAGTGACCTGCGCCGGGATCTGCGCCCGGTCGGTCCGGACGCTGAATTCCGCCAATGTCTGCGTGATCGCCATGTCGTTCCCCTTCGCCTCTGCCCGGCAGATGAGCGGAAAGCGGATGGCTTGTCCAATAGCGCTTGCCTAGCCCGCGATAGCTTTCCGATATATCGGACACCGCAATCGCTATTTGATGTTCGGGGCCGGGCGTGCTTTCTGGGCCTGTCACAAAAGGTCTTTCCCATGCAACCTTCCCCGGCCGAAGCGGTGGCGACGATCAGCGAGGGCCGCACCAATGACGACACGATCGCGGTCCTGCGCGCGGCCCTGCGCCAGATCGGGGCGCGCGAGGTTCTGGACATCGGCTGCGGCAATGGTGCGATCCTGGGCGCGCTGTCGGTCGACGGTCATGCGCTGACCGGCATCGACAGTTCCGCCGCCGCGCTGGATCAGGCCCGGCGGTCGGTGCCGGGCGCGCGGTTTCATCTTCTGGCGGCAGAACAGCTGACCCCCGCGCTGGGGGAGTTCGACGCGGCCTTTTTCGTCAATTCCCTGCACCATGTCGCGCCGGACCGGATGCAGGCGGCGCTGCTCAAAGCCGCGTCGGTGCTGCGCCCGGGCGGTGCGCTGCTGGTGATCGAGCCGCTGGCGCAGGGCAGCTTTTTCCGCGCCATGCGCCCGGTCGAGGATGAAAGCGCCCTGCGCGCCAAGTCCGCCGCGGCGATCGAGGCGCTGATCTCGGCCGAGCGGCTGGTGCTGCGCGACCTGCGGCGCTGGAACCGTGAAAGCCGGTTCGCGGGCCTGGACGATTTCATCGCCTATCTGGCCCGCGTCCTGCCCGAGCGGGTCGAGGTGGCGCGGCGGAACGCCCCCCTGCTGGCCCGCGCCTGGCGCGACAACATCCGCAGCGTGAACGGGCTGGCGGTGCTGGTCCAGCCGATGATCTGCTGGACGCTGACCCCGCCAGCGGGGGTGCCGCGATGATCGACCTGCGGCAGCTGCGCTATTTCGTGGCCATTGTCGAACATGGCTCGCTGTCGCGGGCGGCGACCTTCCTGCGCGTCGCGCAGCCCGCCCTGTCGCTGCATATCCGCAACATGGAGGCCAATCTCGGCACCGCGCTGCTGTTTCGCACCCCGCGCGGCGTGCAGCCGACCGAGGCGGGCAACATCCTGCTGCGCCATGCGCGCATCATCCTCGACCAGTTCACCGTGGCCGAGGAAGAGATCCGCGACCACCAGAACGACCCCGAGGGCGAGGTGCGGCTGGGCGTGCCCGGCACCATCGGCCAGATCCTCGCCGTGCCGCTGATCCGGGGGGTGCATCTGCGCTATCCCAAGATCAAGCTGCGCATCGCCGAGGCGATGAGCGGCTTTATCCTGGAATGGATGCGCGAGGAGCGCGTCGATCTGGCGGTGCTTTACGGTCCCGCCGACGAACACGGCATCAAGACCGAACCCCTGCTCGAGGAAGAGCTGCAATTTTTCGGCCCCGCCGCCGGGCTGCGCGGCGAGACGCTGCCGCCGGTGGACAGCGCCTTGCCCTTCGCCCAGGCCGCCCGGCTGCCCCTGATCCTGCCCGGCAAGGGCCACGGCCTGCGCGAGCTTCTGAACCGCCATGCCGAGGCCGCGTCGGCGCCGCTGAACACCGTCATCGATGTCGATTCCTATGGCAACATCAAGGCGCTGGTCGAAGAGGGGCTGGGCTATTCCGTGCTGCCCGAAAACGCCATCGCGGCCGAGGTCGCGCAGCAGCGCCTGCGCCGCTGGACCATCGCCGAGCCGCGCGTGGTCCGCAGCATCCACCTTGCCCATTCCGCCAGCCGGCCGATGACGAATGCGGTCTCGGTCGTGCTGGCGCTGGCCCGCGAAACCCTGCGCGATCTGGCGCGGACCGGGCGCTGGGTCGGCGCGCAGATCACCTCGCCCGATCAAGCCGACGCCAGCGGTCAAAGGGATCAGGGCCAGAAGGATCAGGGGCAGAAGGATCAGCCATGAACAGGATCACCGAAGCCGATGTCATCGACAGCATCGCAGACGCGCTGCAATTCATCAGCTATTACCACCCGCCCGACTTCATCCGCGCCATGTCCGCCGCCTTCTCGGCCGAGGAAAGCCCGGCGGCGCGGGACGCCATCGCGCAGATCCTCGTCAATTCGCGCATGGCGGCGGTCGGGCACCGGCCGATCTGTCAGGATACCGGCGTCGTGAACGTCACCGCCCGGATCGGCGTCAAGGCGCCGCTGGACTGGGACCGGCCCCTGCAAGAGATCGTCGACGATGCCGTGCGGCGGGCCTATCGCCATGACGACAACCCGCTGCGCGCCTCGGTCGTGGCCGATCCCTTCGGGCGGCGAGAGAACACCCGCGACAACGCCCCGGCCATGCTGCAGGTCGAAATGGTCGCGGGCGCGGCGGTCGCCTTCGACGTCTCGGCCAAGGGCGGCGGGTCGGAAAACAAGTCGCAATTCGCCGTGCTGAACCCCTCGGCCAATGTCGCGGATTGGGTGGTCGAGGCGGTGCAGAAGATGGGCGCGGGCTGGTGCCCGCCGGGGATTCTGGGCATCGGCATCGGCGGCAGCGTGGACAAGGCCATGGTCATGGCCAAACAGGCGCTGTCCGAACCCATCGATGCGACCGAGTTGCGCGCCCGTGGCCCCGCCACGCCGGAAGAGGCGCTGCGGCTGGAGCTGATCGACCGGATCAACGCGCTGGGGATCGGCGCGCAGGGGTTGGGCGGGATCGTGACCGTGCTGGACGTCAAGGTCCGCAGCTTTCCCACCCATGCCGCCTCGCTGCCGGTGGCGCTGGTCCCGAACTGCGCGGCGACGCGGCATGTGGGCTTTACCCTT